>JANPCL010000231.1:0-6848 GCA_031430915.1 Hyphomicrobiales bacterium | reverse complement strand
CCATCGCCGTTGCGGTCGCCGCTGAGAGCAACATCAAAGTCACCATCACCGTCGGTGTCGCCGTTGATGGTGAGGTCATTGCCAGATATAATGAGCAAAGAACCCAAGGTGAGCGTGATGGTGGTCTGGTCAAAAACGGCGGGATCAAAATTGATGATGTCAGCCCCGGCGTTGACTCGGGCAAGCTGAATCGCCTCGCGCAGGGTGATGCCTGCACCATTGTCGTCAAGGGCGGATGTAACGGTGAATGTGGCCATGGTCGTTCCCCAATTTTGCAGTCTGCCCCGCAACCACCGGACAACTTTAGAATGTGGCTGTCAAGCGGAACTTGCTGGAATATTAAGCAGATGCAGGACGAAACAAAGCGCAGCTATTTCTTTTTTACAGGCGATTCCTGGCGCTTGGTGATGCGGTTGGCCTTCGTGGGGTGCGCTTCGTTCCAGAATTGCAGCGCCGTGTATTGCTGGAACAGGTCCGGTGGCAGAATGGTGTCGCGCTTTTCGAAGCTGACTTTGCGCCGCACGGTGTGCAGGCCCTTGGTGTGCATGAAAGCATCAAAATCATCGGCAGAATAATCCACATTGTCAAAGTCGTGCTTGAAATGCGGCTCGCCGATGAACTTGTAGATCAGGGCGATGGTGTCTGCGGGCTGGGTGACGAGAATGTCGTAATCCACCAGCAAGAGCTTGTTTGCATGTTCGCCGAAATAGGCTTCCTTCAATGCGGTCCAGGCAAAGCCGATCATGCGGTCACGCCGTTGCAAGGCTTCGGCACGGCTATAGACCGTGGCACTTTCAACGTCATTGAACAGCTTGGAATTGTCGAGGGCATTCCTGCGGATCAGCTTTTCAACCGAGTCCAAAATCCAAGCGGGGTTGCGCACACAGCAGATGACTTTTGAGCCGGGGAACAGCTCCTGCAAAATCGGCAGCCTTGTGGTCCACAAGCGGTTGGTGTCGAAGATGACTTCGCGGGGTTCATCCATGGAGCCGTAATAGGCATCGAAAATCGAACCCAGAATGGCCCGCTTCTGGGCTTCCGACAGGAAGATAGAAAACTCGTTACTGGCCCCCATGGCAGCAAAAATCGCGCGGAATATATGCCCGACCGGACTCGACATGCCGCCATGAAAGCGCGGATTCTGTCTGAGTATGGCCGAGAGCAGCGTGGAGCCGGAACGAGGAAGCCCCGAAATGAAATGAAACGTGTGTTTGGCCAAGGTGGTGGTTCTTTTTATTTTGTTGGCGGGAACGTGTCACACGAATATAAAATCCCCCGCATCCAAAGTAAACGCCGCATCCGCCTTTACGATGATCGCACTGCCTGTGCCGTTAAAGCCTCTCATAACTACTGAGCTGCCGCCATTGCCCGTGAACGTCAGCCCGGCGAAACTGGTCTCCAGCGGCAGCGCGATGCTGATGTGATCCAACCCATCCTGCCAATCCAGAATCGTATCTGATCCAAAGCCCATGTCGGAAAAGCGGAAGGTATCGGCGTCAAGGCCGCCCGTGAGATAGTCGGAACCCAGTGCGCCATTCAGCGTGTCTTCCCCAGCCCCACCCACAATGCGATTTGAGAAGATGTTGCCGCTCAGGCTGTCACCGAAGCCGGAGCCTGTAATGTTCTCGAAGAAGAACAAGTTGTCCCCTGAAGCCTCACCGCCGCTGGTTTGCAGGGCCACATTGAGATCGACGGTCACACCCGCACTCGAATGCTCATAGATCACCGTATCAACGCCCGCCCCGGCATTGAGACTGTCGGCCCCCGTGCCGCCTTCGATGATGTCATTGCCCGCCTCACCACGAATAATATCAGACCCGCCGTTTCCGACAAGCGTATTCACCAACAGGTTGCCGATGAGAATGTCACGCCGCGTCAGGGAGCCTTCAAGGTTCTCGACAAAGAACAGGCTATCCCCCGTCGCATCGCCACCCGTGGCCGTATTCAGCGTAAGATCAACTCGGATATCGGCAGAGATATTGTCCCGATACCCTGCCCAGTCATTGACGCCAGCCCCGGCATTGAGAGCATCACCACCCGCACCGCCATCCAGATAGTCATCGCCGCCTTCGCCACGCAACGAGTCCGCGCCGCCAAAACCTTTCAGGATATTCGCACCATTGTCTCCGACCAGAACATCGCGCAACGTCAGCGAGCCAAACAGGTTCTCGATATTGTCAAGCGTATCCCCCGCCGCCTCACCGCCGGATGCTGTGTCGAGCAACAAGTTCACACTGACATTGCTGCCCGTCGAGGTGCGGTAGTCGGCGGTATCGCTGCCACCCACACCGCCGTCGATCACATCCCCGTCCTTGCCCCCTGACAGCAGGTCATCACCGTCGAGACCCGAGATGATGTCAATGCCTTCCCCGCCTTCAAGCTGGTTGGCAACACTGCTGCCTGTCAGCAGATCTCCAAACGCCGTGCCAATGAGATTCTCGATCGAATCGAGCGTATCCGAGCCAACGCCAACGCCGAAATTCTGCGGACCAGCCAAAGTGAGACTTGCGGTGACGCCGCTTGCCGCGCCAACAAACTGTACGGTGTCAACGTCGGTTCCGCCCATCAGCTGATCGTCGCCGACACTGCCGATCAACAGATCATCGCCAGCACCACCATTGAGCGTTAACAACAGCGCGCCCTGGGGCAGCGTTGAAGCGCTGATGACATCCGCACTGTCATTGCCCGATACCACCAGCCGGTCGAAGGATTCCATCCCCAGAATCTGGACGATTGCGCCGAGGCCTGCGACCTGCGTCAAACCGGCAATGGAAATTACCTCCACCGTGTCGGAGCCGGCACTGCCACCCGCAGTCACAATATCAGCCTGCCCGTCGCCCAGTCCCGCTACCCTGAGGTCAATGGCGACGTTCTGCACGCCTGTGCCGGACAGATCATTGACGACAACAGTGTCGGCACCGCCGAGCAGCGCGAATTGCAGCGTTTCCAACTCGTCCGCATCCATGACAATATTAGCTACATTGCGGAAGATGGTTGTCCGGCCGCCATTGGCGCTGATATCGATGATTTCCGATATATTGCTCCCATTGAACCGCAGCGTGTCGAGACCGGCCTCGCCCTCCACCGTATCGCTGCCATCACCCGGGTCCCACTGGAACGTGTCGTCGCCCGCGCCAAGAAACACGCTGTCATTGCCCTGGTTGCCATCAATAAAATCGACCTCGGTTCCGCCAATTAGCGTATCGGCCCCATTGCCGCCGAGGATTGTGTCATCTCCCGAACCACCATCTAACGTGATATGGATGAGCGGTGACAAATTGCCGGTTGCGCTGAAACTGTCATCGCCGCCATTCCCGTGCACAACCAGCTCTTCCGTGGTGCCAATGTCGAGCGCAAAGGGCGCAGGGTCTACGCGGTCAAACCGCACCCGCGCGCCATTGGCCGAAACCAGGAATGTTTCAGCGCCGTTGCCGCCGTTCACCTCGGCGGTATCCGTGCCGTCGCCGCCCTCCATGAGATCACTGTCGTCGCCGGGGTTCCAGATCATCCGGTCGTTGCCGACTTCCCCGAACATCTGGTCGTCGCCATCACCGCCGCTCAGGATGTCGTCCGCATCGCCGCCAAAAAGAAGGTCGGTTCCGCCCTTGCCGAACAGCGTGTCCTGATCGCCCTGGCCAAAAAGCTGGTCGGCTCCCGAACCACCGGTCAGAATGTCCGTGCCAAAGCCGCCAAAAAGATTGGCCCGTGGCAATGCGCCATTGACCTCGATGAGCGTGATCTCATCCGCACCACCTTGTCCGAACACCTGGATCTGCGTGGTGTTGGAGATCGTCGGCGTGCCGCCAGTAATGGACACCGCACCGCCATTGATCAAAATC
This sequence comes from Hyphomicrobiales bacterium, assembly GCA_031430915.1. Lineage (GTDB taxonomy): Bacteria > Pseudomonadota > Alphaproteobacteria > Rhizobiales > Aestuariivirgaceae > Aestuariivirga. Next base: position 3,009 of record JANPCL010000231.1, on the reverse strand, counting down.
TGACCCGCTGCAGTGCGACTGACAAGGATGGCGTTGATGAGCGTGTCGCCAAAAATCGACAGCAGTGCTGTACCGGGATTGAAACTGGCGGTTATGGCCATCGTCTCGGTCCTTTCATATGGTCAGACTTGGCCCCATTTCAAACTATCCTCAACCGACAAAAAAGTCATCAAAAAACCGTCATCGAACCGGAAAGCTCTGCAAGCGGCATGGCTGCCGTCGCTCCAGTTGAGTCAATTTTACTCAGGCCTTTACACAAACATAAAATCTCCGGCATCCAGCGAGAACGCCAGATCGGCCTTCACGATGATCGCACTGCCCGTGCCATTGAAGCCGCGCACGATGACGCTGGTTGTGCCGTTGCCGGAGAAGGTCAGTCCTGCGAAAGATGTTTCGAGCGGAAGCGCGATGCTGATCAGGTCCACGCCGTCGTCCCAGTCGGTGATAGTGTCTGCACCGAAGCTGAGGCCGGAGAAGCGGAAGGTGTCGGCATCGTCGCCGCCAGTCAGATAGTCTGAGCCAGCACCGCCGTTCAGTATGTCGGTGCCAAAGCCGCCCCGCAGCGTGTTGGACTGGTAGTTGCCTGTGAGGCTGTCTGCAAAAACGGAACCGTCGATATTTTCGACGAAGTTCAGGCTCTCGCCAGCGGCATCACCGAGACTGGTTTGCAGGGCGACGGCGAGGTCAATAGTGACGCCCTCAGACGAGTATTGATAACTGGCGGTGTCAATGCCGGCACCGCCGTTGAGACTGTCCCCACCCGTGCCGCCTTCGAGGAAATCATTGCCGTCGCCACCCAGCAGGGAATCCACTCCACCATTGCCGACAAGACGGTTGGCCACGATATTGCCGATGAGAATATCGCGCTTGGTCAGGGAGCCCTCAAGGTTCTCGATGAAGAACAACGTGTCGCCCTGCGCATCACCGCCGGAATGCACCGCCGTCAACAGGTTGATGCTGACCGTGCCCACGGTGCTGGTGCGATAGCCCGCCCAGTCATTGGCCCCGGCCCCGCCATTCAGCGCATCAGCACCAGCCCCGCCATCCAGATAATCATCCCCGGCTTCACCCCGCAAGGAATCCGCCCCGCCAAACCCTTCCAGCTTGTTCGCGGCATTGTCACCAATGAGAACGTCGCGCAGCGTCAGCGAACCCATAAGGTTTTCGATACCGTCAAGCGCATCACCAGCAGCATGTCCGCCCGACGCCGTGTCGGCCAGCAGGCTGATGTTGACGTTGGTGCCGGTGGATGTCCGATAATCCGCCGTGTCGCCTGTACCCGCACCACCGTCGATGCGGTCAGCCCCTTGGCCGCCGACAAGAATATCTGAATCAGCCCCGCCGAATAGCGCGTCATCGCCATTCCATCCGAAAAGTTTATCCGATCCTTGGCCGCCAAAAATCAGATCGTGGGATTGAAAGAGCAAGCCTTTGTTTCCGTGCAGAGTGTCATCACCCAAGGCGACCGTGTATTGATTGAGGCTCTCATTGATCAACTCGTAATTCGTGACGATAGCATCATATTTTCGCCATCCTGCGCCATTGAAAAACGCCGCGTCCGGCACGCCTGAAAGCGACATTTCCTCAATGATGGCGAGGTAGAGCGCCATTGAATGCTGGTTGTTCACGTATCCAAGCTTCTCCACGCCGGCCTGTCCGAAGTAGATCAGATTTCTATCGCCAATCGGCTCATTAACCGGGTTGTAATAAATCGGGTCATCAATATTACGAAAACTCTCTATGCGACTCTGTCCGGGATCAATAACAAAAGGGAAATAGTAACCGGGACTTGCAAATGTGACTGCGTCAAATTTGGTTAGCGGAAACGAAGTGGAATTGTCTTGATGATCTCTCATGAATCTTTCAACCATCGCCGCGCCAAGACTGTGCCCGGTCACATAAACCTGCCGAATTCCATGCTGTGACACATACGAATTGATTGCGGCAATCAGCGCGGCGAAGTGCCCGTAGTGCTCGCTCATATCGAACCAGTCACTGACATCCGGCGTACGCGGAATATCTGTGATTGTACCCCCGTCGTTAGTTCCACGAAAAGAAATTACCAGCGCATCGCTGCTCACCGCAACCAGCGCCGCTGCATTTTCATAAGTGAACACCCCATCTTGAAAATCACTGACAAACCCGCTGCCAAGAGTCGTCCGAGTTCCGTCCATACCTAGTTCTTCGGCACCAAGAAAATGCCAGCCTTTGTCGGCGAGGTCGTTGAACTCAGCGAGTGCGCCAGGACTGACGTCGTTAAAATTGTCAGTGGTCGGCTCCCAAGGGGCCAAGCAATACGCTGCGCGGTCGAAGCTGGCCATGGTGAGCAAATAGTTGCCGTTGAATAGTTGTTCCGAAGTCTCGAGGGTGGTTGGCGTGCCGTCCGAGTCAAAAATCTGTGCGCGAATATCGCCGTCGACACTGCCATCGGTCCAGGTCACCACAAATCGGCCGTCCGCCAAAGCTTTGACGCTTCCATCGTACTGATAGTTCGTGGTTGTCGTGTTGACAAGAAACTCCGGCGCGGATTGTGAGCTGTCGGCATTGAAAACGCGGCCCCGAACCGCGTAACTGCTGGTATCGCCGCCGCTCGCACTATCTGTCCAGGTCACCACAAAGCGGCCATCCGCCAAAGCCGTGACGCAGCTGTCAGACTGATCGCCCGCAGTTTTCGCATTGACCAGAAACTCCGGCGCTGCCTCTGTGCCGTCGACATTGAAAATGCGCCCCCGCACCGCGTAACCGCTGGTGTCGCCGCCGCTCTGGCTGAAATCATTCCAAGTCACCACAAAACGTCCATCCGCCAAAGCTGTGATGCTGCTTTGGGACTGAAAGTTCGTTGTCGTCGTATTGACCAGAAATTCCGGCGCGGATTGTGAGCCATCCGCATTGAAAATGCGGCCCCGCACTGCGTAGAGGCTGGTGTCGCCGTCGCTCGCACTGGTATCTGTCCTAGTCACCACAAAGCGGCCATTTGCCAAAGCCGTGACGCTGCTTTCACCCTGATAG
>JANPCL010000230.1:0-4971 GCA_031430915.1 Hyphomicrobiales bacterium | reverse complement strand
CACCAAACGCAAATCCTGCCGCACGGTGATTGACCAACTGTTCCACTGCCTCACCACTTGGTGGGCACCAATCCTCGTCTTCACCATGGAAGAAGTCTGGACCACCCGCTTCAACGGCGAAGGCTCGTCGGTACATTTGATGCAGTTCGCAAAATCACCTGATATTTGGCGCAATGATGAACTGGCCAAAAAGTGGGACACCATCCGCGGCGTGCGCAGCGTCGTCACCGGCGCCCTTGAAATCGAACGCGCCAACAAAACCATCGGTTCGTCTCTGGAAGCCGCACCCAAGGTGCATGTCCAACGCGGCTCATCAGAAGCCGAAGCCTTGCACGACTGTGACTTTGCCGAAATCTGCATTACCTCCGCCATCGAAGTCATTGAAACCGAAACCCCCGGCGTGACAGTCAACTTCGCAAAAGCGACAGGTACCAAATGCGCCCGCTCCTGGAAAATCTCAAAAGACATCGGCACCGACAATGACTTCCCAGACATCACACCACGTGATGCCGAAGCGGTGCGGGAGTGGCAGACTCGGTTTGGGAAAGTGGTGTGACGGTCATCCTGAAATCAGACACCCCCTCCCGGCTTCGCCGTACTCCCCCACGCTTCATGCGAGGGAGAAAAGAATTCTTTCTCCCTCGGCGACTTCGCCGGGGGAGTACCCCGAAGGGGGGAGGGGGTGTTCGACATACGCTCCCAACCCACCCATGACCCGCCTCGGCCTGCTCATAGCCACGCTTGTCTTCGCCGCCGACCAGCTTTCGAAATACTGGATCCTTCGCGTCATCAATCTCGACGAACGAGAACCCATCCAGATCACGCCGTTCATGGACCTCGCCATGGCCTGGAACAAAGGCGTGTCCTACGGCCTGCTCTCCACCCACATGCAGGGGCTGCTGGTTGCCTTAAGCGTCGCCATCTCTATCGTGCTGCTTTTCTGGCTCAGCAAAGTCACCAAACCACTCGCCGCTGCAAGCTACGGCATGCTCATCGGTGGTGCCCTAGGCAACGCACTGGACCGCCTCATACACGGCGCGGTTGCAGATTTCGTGCTCCTGCACTGGGGCTCCTTCAACTGGTACATCTTCAACGTGGCCGATATCGCCATTGTTGCAGGCGTAGCCCTGCTGCTTTATGATGCAGTCTTTGACGGCAAAAAGACCTGACCTCTCGTTTTCGCCGCATTCTCGCGGCAAGAGGTATCATGGATGATGGGAGCGTATCTGTGAAACTGTTGAATTTGAGTATCGTTGCAACAGCTTTTGCATTGGCTGGCTGTTCCTCCGGGCTGCTTGGCGGTGGAGGAGGTTCTGCCCCCACGGCTGAACCGCAAATCCAGGTCAACAATCAACTCGCCATGCCACCGGATTTGTCTTTGGCGGCTCCTGGCTCAGGCGTTGCACCTGCGAAAACCTATAAATCAGCAAGTCTCGCACCGCCTTCAGATGAAGACGTTTACGGCGGCTCCGCTCCCCCGGCTCCACGTGCACCTGTTGTCGATGTCTACGAGAAATACGGTATCTCAAAACTGAATCCCGACGGCACCAAGAAAAACGACAACGTGTTGCGCGAAGAATTGCGCCAAGCCGTCATTGCCGAAAAGCGCAAGACCAACCCGAATTACGGCACCATCCGCAACATTGGCGAATTGTTCAACGACCAGTAGGTTTTTCGCATAAACACTCACCATGCGAATCCGCCGCCTTTCACAGGGAACAATCAACCGCATAGCCGCTGGCGAAGTGGTGGAGCGGCCCGCCAGTGCCGTGAAAGAACTGGTCGAAAACGCCGTTGACGCTGGCGCCACAGAAGTCGACGTGGTGTTTCGCGGTGGAGGCAAAGCCCTCATCCGCGTGTCTGACAACGGCTTTGGCATGTCAGCCGATGAACTTCTCATTGCCGTCGAACGCCACGCCACCTCAAAAATCCCTGATGATGATCTGGTGAATATCTCCACCTTGGGCTTTCGCGGCGAAGCGCTTCCCTCTATCGGCAGCGTCGCGCGTCTGCACATCACGTCGATTTCGCGCGGCGCAAAAGCCGCTCACGTCATTGCAGTGGCCGCCGGAGATGTGGGCGACGTTATGCCCGCAAGCCTGAACGGTGGCACCGAAGTTGAAGTGCGAGACCTGTTCTACGCCACACCCGCCCGGCTGAAATTCCTGAAAACCGACCGCAGCGAAAACGCCGAAGCGCTAGACGTTATCCGCCGCCTGTCGCTGGCCCACCCGCACGTCGGATTTTCATTTGTCACCGAAGAACGCGAATGGCTCCGTGCACCTGAAGCCGAAACCAGAGAAGCCCGCGTCGCCCGCATCATGGGCAGGGACTTCATGGATAATGCCGTGCTGGTGTCCGGCGGTGCTGAAGATATTTCGATTGAAGGCTATGCGGGACTTCCCACTTTCCAACGCGCCCAAGGCACCTTGCAATATGCCGTGGTCAATGGCCGCCCTGTCAAAGACAAACTCATCGCTGGGGCACTTCGCGGCGCTTACGCTGACGTCATGCCACGCGGACGTTTTCCCGCTGTGGTGCTTTACATCCGCTGCGCTTCAGACCGTGTCGACGTCAACGTCCACCCCGCCAAAACCGAAGTGCGTTTCCGCGATCCCGGTTTCGTCCGTGGTCTGATTGTTTCCGCGATCAGACGCGCCTTGGCCGGGCAGGGTGTGAAGCCAGACAGCAACGCCACCCGCGCAACCACGCAATCCTTCGCTGCACCACCATGGCGACCACAGCAAACCCAAAGCGCTGGAAATTTTGCCGAAACTGTTCAAGCAGCACTCGCCATGAACATGCCTCTGCAATCCGCCATGGCTGAACCCGCTGTAATGGTTGAACCGCAACACCGCCTCGGCACGGCCCGCGCACAACTGCACGGCAATTACATTGTGGCGCAAACCGACACTGGCATGATCCTCGTCGATCAACACGCCGCTCACGAACGCATTGTCTACGAACGCCTGAAACGCGAGCGCGAAGGGCAGGGAGTCATCACCCAACCGCTGCTGGTGCCGCAAGTCATCGATCTCGACGGCACAACGCTTGCCAACATTTTGTCGGTTGCAGACTTGCTCCAGCAAGCAGGCCTGCATGTCGAAAGCTTTGGCGAAGGTGCAGCCCTTGTCCGCGAAGTCCCCGCCGCCCTCGGCAACGGCAATATCCCCGCGCTGTTGCGCGACATCGCCGACGACGCCGTAGAACTGGAAAGCATCACCACAGTAGAAGCCCGCCTGAACCACGTCCTCGCCACCTTCGCCTGTCACCATTCCGTGCGCTCAGGCCGCGTGCTGCGCCCGGAAGAAATGAATTGCCTGTTGCGCGAAATGGAAGTGACACCCAACGCCGGACAATGCAACCATGGACGGCCCACGTTTATCGAGTTGAAATTGGCGGATATCGAGAGATTGTTCGGAAGGTAGGCCCTCAACCCTTCCGATAAATCCTGACACACGCCGCCCCATAAACCCGCGTATCCACAAGAGTCAGCCCCGCAACATCGCCCACCGCCACAGCCTCAGACTCCTCCAAAACCACAACACCGCCAACCGCCACCCATTCACCACCAACCAGCGCCCGCAACGCTTTCTCCCCCAAGCCTTGATTGTAAGGCGGATCAACAAACACCAGTTCAAACGGCGACTGCGGCGCGCAAGAACCCAAATCCGTAGCATCCCGCTTCCAGATCTTGCACTGTCCAATCGCGCCAAACGCATCGGCATTCTTGCGAATAATCCCCCGCGCCTCCGCACTCTCTTCCACGAACTGACAGAATTTCGCTCCGCGTGACAGCGCTTCAAGGCCCAAGGCCCCGGTGCCTGCAAACAGGTCCATCACCCGCGCGCCCTCAATGTCGAAACCTTCAACGCCATGCGCCAGAATGTTGAAGAGGCTCTCCCGCACGCGGTCAGACGTGGGGCGGGTGGCGATAGAGGTGGGGCCAATAAGTTCCCGACCTTTGAATTTTCCGGCTACAATGCGCATGTCCGCCTCTGTAAAGTCTGGCACTCCCTCAAAGCAAGTGGCAAAAGCCAAACCATGTCATTCAAACTGCCAGAAGCCATGGCCATCGCCATAGAGGAAGCAAAAGCCGCAGCCTTGCGCGGCGAGGTTCCCGTAGGCGCTTGCATCGTTTCCGCATCAGGCGAAATCCTCGCCCGCGCCGGAAACCGCACCCTGGAACTGAAAGACCCAACCGCTCACGCTGAAATGCTGGTGTTGCGCGAGGCTGCATCCAAACTCTCCAGTGAGCGCCTCACCGACTGCGATCTCCACGTCACCCTCGAACCTTGCGCCATGTGCGCTGGCGCCATCTCCCACGCCCGCATCCGCCGTGTCTACTTCGGTGCCGACGATCCAAAGATGGGTGCCATAGAACACGGCCCCCGCTTTTTCACCCAACCCACCTGTCATCATGCACCGGAAGTTTACGGCGGTATTGGCGGAGAAGCATCGGCACAGTTACTACGCGACTTCTTCAAGGCCCGGAGATAAGCGTCGCATTCACCTGCCGCTCCAGCAGGCGTTTCAGATTGTCCTTCGCCCCGATCGTCGCATCCAGAATTTCTTTCACCTGAAAGAAATCCCCCACACCAAAACCGTTGACGGCGGGCTTGATGTAAATATCCGGCGGCGAAAGTGCGCGGCGGGTCTCGGCGAGTTGGTTGAACATGATGAGGATCGACCCCACCGCCAGTTCTATATTGCTGGCGCGGCCATTCACAAGTGGCTTGGGCTTTCCCGTCACATCAATCGCCACAACCATATCCATGCCATCCCTGACATGATCAAACGGCACCGGGTTCACAATGCCGCCATCCACATGCACCCGGCCATTGATGCGCGGCGCTTCAATCAATCCCGGTATGGCAATCGAAGCGCCAACCGCCGTGCTGACCGGGCCGCGGGTCAACACCACTTCCTCCATCAGTTCAAAATCCGTCGCAATAATTTTCAGCGGAATCG
>JANPCL010000229.1:0-5604 GCA_031430915.1 Hyphomicrobiales bacterium | reverse complement strand
AAGCTGGAGTGACCGGCCTGACGTTTCACGATATCAGGGGAACTGCCGTTACCCGCCTTGCTGTAGCAGGGTGCACAATACCGCAAATCGCCGCCATCACCGGCCATAGTCTCAAAGACGTTTCTGAAATCTTGGACGCGCACTACCTTAATCGCGACCCAGCCCTTGCCGAAGCAGCGATCAAAAAGCTTGAAAGGAGAACAAAATCTCCCGACTAAGCGCCCGACTGTGCCTTCGGGTCCATTCACCAAATCTGGAAAAACTGTTCAAAATCAAGTGGCTGGGGGACTAGGATTCGAACCTAGACTAGCGGAGTCAGAGTCCGCGGTCCTACCGTTAGACGATCCCCCAAGCGGGATGTGGCGTCAATAGCGGGGTGGGCTGGGGATGGCAAGGGGCTTGGCGGCTGGCTGTGGAGCGGCGGTCCCTTATCCGCCCTATCGGGCAGCTTTCTCCCGCAAAGTGGCGCGGGAGAAGTGAAAGCTCTCACGTCCGGAATTGTTTCAGCAGATTGGCCAGGCTTTCCTGTTTGTTGGCGATTTGTGCTGCGGCTGGAGATGCAGGCGGTGGCGCAGGTGGACGCGGGGTGTCCAGTGTGCCGCCCAATACAGGATTTCGACGCAACTCTGGTTGGGGTTGCAGTGCGGCGCGTTGAGACTGGCCGAAGCCGCCGGGATTAAGAGGTGGTGGTGCGGTTGGCGTGCTGGAGGTCGCTGCGGCGACAGATGCTGCCGGGCTGGTGGTTTCGACGGAGTAGTTTGCGGCGTCAGGATTGTAGGTCATGGCGCGCCAACGGTTGACGATTTCCTGCAGGAAGCCGTCATCTGGCAAGTCCTTCGACCAATTGGCAGTGAAGCTTGCCGTATTCGAGCGCGGCAGTTCATTTGGAGGCAGCATGTCAAACTTGATGCGGGTGGGAAGTGCTACACCTTCACCGAAAGTTATGGCTTCGCCAGTGCCCATTGTCGGCATGAATTCGAGCAGGGACGCGGCTGCATCAGAAATGCCGGCCTTCAGGATTTCCTGGTCGCGCTCATTGGTGAGACGAAGCGAGAAAATTGTATTGCATTGGGACAGAATGGTAGGGTCCAATTCTGCCGGGCGCTGGGTTATGATGGCAAGTGACACACCATATTTACGACCTTCCTTGGCGATCTTTGAGATGGCGCGTTTTGTTGGTTCAAAACCCAGCGTCTTGTCGTTGGGCACGTAGCGATGGGCTTCTTCGCAGACAAAGGTGATTGGCACCCTGCCTGCACTCCAGACGCCGAAGTCAAAGGCCAGACGGGCCAGCACAGAGACGACGACGTTGATGATTTCAGAGGGCAGGCCACCCAGTTCCAGAATGGCGATGGGTTTTCCGTTTACAGGAATACGGAAAATGCGGGCCAGCACCGCGGCCATGTTGTCCTGCACAGTCAGGGAACCGAACATAAAGCTGTAGCGCGGATCACGGCTGATGGCTTCGAGCTTGGCCTTGATGCGCTTGTAGGGGGCCAGATCATTCCGGAGTTCGAGCTTGCCCATATACTCTTCGACCACGCCCAAGAGGTCAGACGTGCGGTAGGGAATGGGGGTGTCAACGCCGATGTTGGAGGCTTCGACGCCCAAGGCGTTGCGGGTAATCCCGGCCTTGTCGCGGCGCTGGTTACCCATATAGCGCTGCTTGGCCATGGGAATGATTTCGCGCAGAATTTCAACGTCGGAATCGCGGTGGGCCTGGTTGCCGACGATGATTTCCACGGCTTCATCAAAATTCAACAGCCAGAAGGGCAGGGACATATTATCTGGCGTGATGATTTCCGCCATGCCCTGAAAGCTTTGGGCATATTCGCGGTGGACGTCGAGCAGCAAAATGTGGGCCTGCGGGTTCTTGTCGAGAATACGGCGCAGGATCAGCGCCACACTGCAGGACTTGCCGGTGCCCGTGGTGCCGAGAATGGCGAAGTGCTTGCCCAGCATTTCGTCGATCTTGATCATGGCTGGAATCGAAGGGTCCTGCTGGATGTGGCCGACACGTACTGAAGTGGCATTGTCACAGGCATAGGCCAAGGCGAGTTCAGCGCGATTGGCGCGGTAAACGGCGTCTCCCAATGATGGGTAACCCGAAATGCCGCGACGGAAGGAGCGGGGAATGCCATCAGCACCTTTCGGCAATTCGCCGATGAATTCAACTTCAACGATCCGCAATTCTTTGTCACCGGGATTGTTGGTGGGCGACGGTGCACTGAGGGCAGAGACGAGGGCCAAAGTAATGGAGTTCGCCGTTTCAGCCTTCAAAAGTGTGCCGATATCCGGTCCCCGGTGGTTTTCGTGGAACATGGCGTCGTGGGCGTCGAGCATGACCACAGCATGTGCACCCGTTACAGCGACGATACGGCCCATCCGTTCAGCATCGCTGACTTTAGGCGCTGTGACCGGAGCTTGCGTCTGAAACGCGGAAATGGCGGGGGCTTGCATGGAGACTTGTGCGGACATGGTGCTCACTGAATTCCCGGATGGGCCGGGATCTCGCCCCGCAAGGTGCCGGGCTTAAAATTGGTTGCCAGGGGAATGATAACGGACACACGGGTGCCTGCACCCTTGGCAGATTGAATGCGAAGATCACCGCCATGCAGGCGGGCAAGCGCATGGGCGATGGGGAGGCCGAGGCCTGTGCCTTCATGACGCTTGTTGAAGCCGGCGTCGACCTGGCCGAAAGGACTCATGGCGGTTTCGATCTCCGTCGTGTCCATACCGGGGCCAGTGTCGCTGACAGAGATGGTGACAAAGCCTTCCATCTGGACCGTGGCGTCAAGGCGGATGCGGCCCCATTCCGGTGTGAACTTTACGGCATTGGACAGGAGATTGATGATGATCTGTTTCAATCGCAGGGGATCTGCCAGCAGCAGGGGCAGTTTGTCCGAGACCTGGCTTTCAACCGAGATATTCTTTTCCTTGGCCTTGGCGTCGGTGATCAGCAGGGTGGATTCGAGAATGGACGCCAATGCCACCGGTTCAGGATCGACTGACAATTTGCCGGCCTGGATTTTGGAGACGTCGAGAATACCGTTGATGAGGGCCAGTAAATGTTCAGCCGCTTGCTTGATGTAGCTGGAATATTGCTGGACTTTTTCCGGGCTGGTCACAGTTTTGGTGGCCAGCATGTCGGAAAAGCCGATGATGGCGTTCAAAGGCGTGCGCAATTCATGGCTCATGTTGGCGATGAATTCAGACTTCGCCTTTGAGGCCAGTTCCGCATCCACCTTGGCCGCATTGAGCGCTATGGCGCTCTTGTGCTGGCGCTGGGCCTGGCCCATGGTATCGCCGAACTCAGCGATCAGCGAGCCTTCCTTGAACCAACTTCTGCCGTAGTGCCGCATTTCCAGACCACCCCAAGTGGCGGAGGGTAGGCTGCCGGTGGTCAATTTGAAGTTAATAGCATCAGGTGGGTGACCAGGTGTTCAGAAATCCTTTACGCGAGACCCGAAGGTGCTAGAGTGCCGTCCAACGACATGTTTGTGGTGGTCTTGCAGAGCTCGGGTTTTTCAACCCATGGGCACGCGGATTGCCTGAGGGGATTACAGTGGACGCGAGCAGCAACGGGGCAAGACACCCCGGAGGCCGCGACGGCAAACCGGGATTCGTGGGGGCACCCCGCGGCGGGGGAAAGTCGCGTGGCAACCAGGCGCAGGGCAGGGCACCACTGGCCCATGCCCCCTGTTATGGGGCGCTTGACCTTGGCACCAACAATTGCCGCTTGCTTCTGGCGCGGCCAACAGAGCGTGGCTTTGTCATCGTCGATGCCTTTTCGCGCATTGTGCGGCTGGGTGAAGGCTTGGGCACGTCCGGCCGCCTGAAAGATGTGGCGATGGAGCGGACGATTGAGGCACTGCGGGTCTGTTCCAACAAGTTGAAGTGGCACAACGTGGAGCGCTTTCGGCTGGTGGCCACGGAGGCGTGTCGTCTTGCCGAGAATGGTCCGGATTTTATTGACCGGGTGAATACTGAAGTGGGTATCGAGTTGGAAATCATAAACCGCGAAACCGAAGCCATGCTGGCGGCAGCTGGGGCGGAAGCGCTGATCGGAGAAGATGCGGTATCTGCCATCGTCTTCGATATTGGCGGCGGCTCCACCGAGGTGATGTGGGTGGCCCGGAAAGCTGATGGGGGTGAAGTGAAGGCCTGGATTTCGCTGGCGGCGGGTGTGGTCACGCTGTCGGAGCGGCACGGCGGTGGGCGGGACGTTACAGAAAATGACTTCAACGCGATGCGTAGAGATGTCGAAGTTTTGCTGCGACCGTTTGTGGATGAAGTGATGCAGCTGAATGGCGACGCGCCGGGGCCTGATCATTTACTGGGCACTTCTGGGACGGTGACGACGATAGCGGGTGTGCACCTGGGGCTTCGCCACTATGATCGATCAATGGTGGATGGCTGCTGGCTGGATGGGGAGGATGCAACGCGCGTCACCAATCAGTTGCGCAACATGAATTACGAGGATCGCACAAGAAACGGCTGCATTGGCCGGGAGCGGGCTGACCTGGTTCTGGCGGGCTGTGCCATTCTGGAAGAAATCCGGGCCGCTTTTCCGGGGCTGCGCATTCGTGTGGCGGACCGGGGGTTACGTGAGGGTATTCTCGCACATTTGATGAAGGCCGATGGCCATTTGGGGAGACGGGTATGAGCAGGGTTTTTCATGGCTAGGCCGGGTGATCGCAACAAGCTCAGTACGGGGCGCCTCAAGGTGCGCGTCAAAACCGGCAAGGGCCGCACAGTTTCGCAAAAGCTGTGGCTGGAGCGGCAGTTGAATGACCCCTATGTGCACGAGGCAAAAAAGCTGGGCTATCGAAGCCGGGCCGCCTTCAAGCTCAGCGAGATTGATGACAAGTACAAATTCCTGAAATCCGGCGCCTATGTGGTTGATCTGGGCGCGGCCCCCGGTGGCTGGAGCCAGGTTTCGGCGCAGCGGGTGAAGTCTGCCGAAGGCAAGGGGCGTGTGGTCGCCATCGACATGCACAGCATGGATGATATTTCGGGCGTGATTTTCTTCAAGAAGGATTTCTACGATGAAGATGCGCCCAAACTCTTGATCGACGCCCTGGGCGGCGAGAAGGCTGATGTGGTGCTGTCCGACATGGCGGCCCACGCCACGGGGCACCGGCAGACTGATCACATCAATATTATTGCCCTTGTGGAAACGGGCTATCATTTTGCCCAGCAGGTATTGAAACCGGGCGGTAGCTATCTCGCCAAAGTGCTGCGCGGTGGAACAGAAAACCAGCTTCTGACAATGATGAAAAAAGACTTCCGGATTGTTCGCCATGTAAAACCCATGGCCAGCCGGGACGACAGTGCAGAATTGTTTGTGCTGGCGTCTGGCTATCGCGGGCAACTGTAACGACTGGCCCACACGGGTGCGGACCAGTCGTTCCGAATTGGCCTGATTAGCCCGAAGGCATTCCGAAGGTGCCTTCGCCACAATACTTCATGAAGACATCCTTCTGCAGGATGAGAGCATCAGCAGAGGTGCTGTTGTTCTGATCGCCAACGGAACTCTTGCTGATCATGCCGGCATACTTCGAAGCATCTTCCTGTTGGCCAAGAGCGCCGTCCTTGTTGGAA
>JANPCL010000228.1:0-45231 GCA_031430915.1 Hyphomicrobiales bacterium | reverse complement strand
CCTTTGGAGAAGCTGCCCGAAGGGCTGATGAGGTCTCTTCACCATGATCTGGCTCAACATCATCATCCAGGGCATTCTTGTCGGTGGGCTTTACGCACTCTTCGCGGCTGGCCTTTCGTTGATCTTCGGTGTCATGCGTCTCGTTAACATTGCCCATGGGGACCTGATTGTGGCTGTGGCTTTTGTCGCTTGGTGCGTGGTGCAGCTTACGGGCCTCAACCCGTTGGTCAGTCTTGTGTTCGTGATTCCTCTCGCCATGCTTTTTGGTTATGCCCTGCAGCGGGGCATCCTTAATCGAACCTTGGGAAAAGATATTCTTCCCCCGCTACTGGTGACCTTTGGTCTTTCTGTGATCATACAGAACGGTCTGCTTGAACTCTTCACCGCAGACAGCCGCAAGCTCAATGCGGGCGCAATCGAAACTGCAAGCTTTCCGGTGTTGCCCGGTGTGGCCATTGGCTATTTGCCGCTGTTGCAGTTTGCTGTTGCCGTCGTTGTCATCTGGGGCCTGCAATATCTGTTCTACAACACCAGCCTTGGCCGCGCCTTCCGCGCGGTTTCGGATGATGCTGAGACGGCTTTGCTCATGGGCCTTGACCAACGCAAGGTCTATGCCTCTGCCATGGCCCTTTGCCTGGGCGTTGTTGCCATTGCAGGCGTGTTTTTGGGTGTGCGCTCCAACTTTGATCCGTTCATGGGGCCGGGCCGCTTGATCTTCGGCTTTGAAGCCGTGATCATCGGGGGGCTTGGCAATCTTTGGGGCACACTGGTGGGGGGTATTATTCTGGGCGTGTCGCAGGCCATTGGTGCGCAGTTCAATCCCGGCTGGCAGGTGCTGGCGGGTCATCTGGTGTTCCTGCTTGTGCTAGCAGTGCGACCGAAGGGTTTGTTCCCCAGGATTGACCGATGACTCCGAGCATCACCCGCTCCACCAAAGCCAGTCGTATCGCCGCTATCGTAGCGGTGCTGTTGCTTGCGCTGTTGCTCGCGGCACCGTGGTGGGGAGCGACGTCCACCCTGCGGCTGGTCGGTGAATTCATGGTCTATCTCGCACTTGCCTCCCTCTGGAACCTGTTGGCAGGCTACACGGGTCTCGTCTCCGTTGGCCAGCAAGCCTATGTTGGTTTTGGAAGCTACGTGATGATGTCGCTTTGCCTGCTGCTGGGTTGGCACCCCTTGTTGGCGGTTCCCGTTGCGGGCCTCGCCGCTGTGGTGGTCGCACTACCCGTGGGCAAGCTGGTGTTCCGCTTGCAGGGTGCCTACTTCGCCATTGGCACTTGGGTGGTGGCGGAAGTGTTCCGGCTTCTTGCTGCACAGGTCACCGTGCTCGGCGGCGGCTCCGGCATCAGCTTGCCCACGCAGGCTTTGAAGCTGATGGCGGCAACCAAATTCTGGCGCGAGGCCACAATTTACTGGCTGGCACTGGCCTTGGGCGTGGGAGCAATTGCGCTGGTCTATGGGTTGTTGCGGTCTCGCATCGGGCTTGCCCTCACAGCAATTCGCGACAGCGAAGTGGCGTCGTCAAGTCTTGGCATCAATATCAGCAAGATCAAATACGCTGTCTACGTTGCGGTTGCCGGAATGACCGCAATGGTGGGGACTTTGATCACCCTGCAGAAAATCCGCGTCTCGCCGGATGCAGCGTTCAGTGTGAATGACTGGACGGCCTTTGTAATTTTCATTGTTGTCATCGGCGGCATAGGCACCATTGAAGGGCCGATTCTCGGGACAATCGTCTATTTCCTGCTGCGCGAGTTTCTCGCTGATTTGGGCTCCATCTATCTCTTGTTGTTGGGCGCACTGGCCATCATCATCATGCTGGTCGCGCCAAAGGGAATCTGGGGCTACATTTCGGCGCGCTGGAACATCTCGCTATTTCCCACCGGCTACGTCGTGAACCTGAAGGATTAATCCCATGGCCAATAAAGTCATCATCTCCGTTGCTATCACCGGCGGCATTCACACCCCAACGATGTCACCGCACTTGCCCGTGACGCCGGATGAAATTGCCGAGCAATCCATCGCCGCAGCCAAGGCCGGAGCATCAATCATTCATCTGCACGCGCGTGATCCAAAGGACGGGCGGCCCACGCCAGACCCCGCCGTGTTCATGCAATTCCTGCCGCGCATCAAACAGAATTGCGATGCCGTCATCAACATCACCACGGGTGGTGGTTTGAACATGACTGTCGATCAGCGGCTTGCGGCCCCGCTTGCAGCCAAGCCGGAGATGTGCAGTCTCAACATGGGATCCATGAATTTCGGCATTCACGGACTGGCTGACCGTTACAAGGACTGGAAACATGATTGGGAGGAACCTTACCTTCGTGGCACCGATGATTTCATTTTCCGCAACACCTTCAAGGATATTGCCCGCATCCTGAAAGACCTGGGCGAACAGCACGGCACGCGCTTTGAACATGAATGTTATGACGTGGGCCACCTCTATAATCTCGCCCATTTCGTCGACAAGGGCGCTATCAAACCGCCCTTCTTCGTGCAGATGATTTTTGGCATTTTGGGGGGCATTGGAACCGACATGCGAAACATGATGTTCATGAAAGAAACCGCCGATAAACTGTTCGGCAAGGACTATCGCTGGTCGGTTCTGGCGGCAGGAAAAAACCAGATGGCCTTCTGCACCCAAGCCGCCATGATGGGCGGCAACGTCCGCGTTGGCCTCGAAGATTCGCTCTACATCGGCAAAGGCAAACTCGCCACGTCGAACGCCGAACAGGTGGCCAAGATTCGCCACATCATCGAAGAACTTGGGCTCGAAATCGCAACGCCTACCGAGGCACGGGAGATATTGGCGCTCAAGGGCGGGGACAGGGTTGGGTTTTGAGTATGCAGTGCGGAACATCCCCATGCTGAACCCATTCGCCTATGCAGCCCTTCCCACCCGCGTCATGTTTGGCCGTGGCAAGATCAACGAGGTTGCTGCTGAAGCCATGCGATTGGGCATCACACGTCCGCTTGTCATCACCACGGCACATCAGGCGGAGGCGGGCGCTGACATTGTGTCGCGCACAGGTGGAGTGGCTTTTGCGGCGGCAGCCATGCACACGCCAACCATCGTCACTGATGATGCGCTCATCACATTCCGATCCGAGACTTGCGACGGCACCATAGCGCTGGGCGGTGGCTCCTCCACCGGCCTCGGCAAGGCCATCGCTTTTCGCACCGATTGCCCTCAACTCGTCATCCCCACCAGCTACGCCGGATCAGAGATGACAAACATTCTCGGAGAAACCGCAGAAGGTGCAAAAACCACCAAGCGTGATGCAAAAATCCAGCCTGAGTCCGTCATCTATGATCCCGACCTGCTTGACACATTGCCAGACCAGTTCGCGGCCACTTCAGGCATGAATGCCATCGCCCATGCGGTGGAGGGGCTGTATGCCGCAGACGGAAACCCCATTGTTTCGTTGATGGCGGAGGAGGGTATTCGCGCCCTCGCCTCAGCACTGCCAAGAGGCAAGGGCGGACATGATGAAGCGCTCTACGGTGCATGGCTCTGCGCCACCGTGCTCGGCTCCGTGTCAATGGCGCTGCACCACAAGCTGTGTCACGTGCTGGGCGGCAGCTTCAACTTGCCCCACGCCGAAACCCACACCGTCATCCTGCCTCATGCTACGGCTTACAACGCCAAAGGTTCACCCGACGCCATGACCCGCATTGCGCGCGCACTTAGCTCTGGGACAGCAGCCGGTGGTTTGTACGACCTCGCCAAAAAACTCGGCGCACCCCTTACGCTGAAAGAACTCGGCATGCCGGAAGATGGCCTCGACAAGGCCGCCGACATCGCCGCTGCCAACCCTTACCCCAACCCTATTCCAATCGAGCGGGACGCAATCCGAAACCTGCTCGCCAACGCATACAGCGGGCAACGACCTGCATAAATCTGGGAGACAAAAAATGGCCGACATCACCACCGACGTCATAATCATCGGAACTGGCCCCGCAGGCAGCGCCACCGCAGCTCTGCTCGCGACCTATGGTGTCAACACACTCATCATCAACCGATACCGCTGGCTGGCACAAACGCCCCGCGCCCACATCACCAACCAGCGCACCATGGAAGTGCTGCGTGACCTTGGCGAGACTGTGGAGAACGAAGCCTATCAACAGGCCACCGAACAAGACCTGATGGGCGAGAACGTGTTTTGCGTCAGTCTTGCAGGCGAAGAACTGGGACGCATGAAAAGCTGGGGCAAGCATCCGCTTTCCCGTGCGGAACACTATCTCTCATCCCCCACCCACATGAACGACTTGCCGCAAACCTTCATGGAACCGCTGCTGTTCAAGACAGCATGCTCACGTGGCGCGCAATCCCGCATGTCCTGCGAATACCTGTCCCATGTGCAAGACAAGGATGGCGTCACCGTCATCGTCAAAGACCGCTTGATGGACAAGACCTTCACCGTGCGCGCCAAATATCTGGTGGGGGCTGATGGCGGCAACTCATTGGTGGCCGAACATGCAGGCCTGCCGCTTGAAGGCAAGATGGGGGTTGGCGGTTCGATGAACATCCTGTTCCGCGCCGACCTTTCAAAATATGTGGCTCACCGCCCGTCAGTTCTCTACTGGGTTATGCAGCCAGGTGCTGATGTGGGTGGCATCGGCATGGGTCTTGTGCGCATGATAAGGCCTTGGAACGAATGGCTGATCGTTTGGGGTTATGACATCAACCAACCAGCACCTGTCGTGGACAAGGACGTTGCAACTCATGTGGCGCGGCAATTGGTGGGCGACCCAGAGCTTGAAATTGATCTGATCTCGGCCAACACCTGGACCGTCAACAACATGTATGCGACCAACATGCAAAACGGTCGCGTCTTTATCATGGGCGACGCCGCCCACCGCCATCCACCATCAAATGGCTTGGGTTCAAACACGTCGATTCAAGACGCTTTCAATCTCGCATGGAAATTGGCAGCGGTGCTGAAAGGCCACGCCACGCCGAAATTGCTGGACAGCTACACCGCGGAACGCGCGCCCATCGCCAACCAAATCGTGACACGAGCCAACCAGTCCATCGGTGAATTTGGACCGATCTTCCAGGCCTTGGGTATGGATGGTGGCGTGGACCATGCCAAGATCCAGAAAAACATGGACGCCCGCGCTGACGCGACAACTGCTGCCGAGCAACAGCGTGATGCACTGCGCCAGGCCATCGCGTTCAAGAAATACGAATTCGACTGCCATGGCGTGGAAATGAACCAGCGCTACACCTCGAGCGCAGTTGTGGCTGACGGTGTGAAAGCCCCGGGCGACGGCATCGACATGGAATTGCACTACGTAGCCACAACGTCTCCCGGTGCGCGGCTTCCCCATGTCTGGGTGTTTGACCAGCATGGCAAGCAACGTTCCACACTCGACATCACAGGCAAGGGTGCCTTCACCCTGCTGACAGGCATTGGCGGTGAAGCGTGGGTCGAAGCAGCAAAAGCCGAAGCGGCCAAACGTGGTCTCAGCATCAATACCCGCGTCATAGGCCCTCGTCGTGACTACGAAGACCACACCGGCGATTGGGCCCGTGCCCGCGAGATTGCCGATGGCGGATGTCTACTGGTGCGGCCAGACCACCACGTGGCCTTCCGCGCCAAGGGTACCAGTGCAACGGCGGCGAAGGATTTGGGTGTGGCTCTGATTGCGGTGTTGGGAAAGTAAATGCACCTCTCTCACTCCCATCATTGTCATTGCCGGACTTGTTCCGGCAATCCATGGTTCCACGGGAGTGGAGCCATTCTGATAAATCACGCTCGCACAACGATGGATTGCCGGAACAAGTCCGGCAATGACAAACTCTAGGAATGTAGAGACCATGGCCAAACCCACCCCCAAAAAAACAAAACGCAAAGCCGCTTACTACTTCTCTGTGAAAGACTCCGTGAAAGTGGTGCAGGACCGGGTTGGCCCCAAAGCCAACAGGCGGGCGAAGGAACTGACCAACTCACTCGTCAAGCACTTGCACGCCTTCGTCAAGGAAACCAAGCCGACGTTGGATGAGTGGCTCTATGGCATCAATTTCCTAACCCGCACGGGGCATCTCTCTACCGACTGGCGGCAGGAGTTCATCTTGCTGTCGGATGCGCTGGGTGTGTCCATGTTGGTGGAGACGTTGAACAACAACAAGATGTCGGGCGAAACCGAGTCGACCGTGCTTGGTCCTTTCTATATTCCCAATTCGCCGCATTATCCCAACGGAGCCAACATCTGCCTCGATGGCAAAGGTGAGCCCGTGCTGGTGCAGGGCAGGGTGACCAATGCCAAGGGCAAACCCATTGCCGGTGCCACGCTCGATGTCTGGCAGACCAATGACGAAGGCTTCTACGACGTGCAACAGAAGGGTATTCAGCCCGAAATGAATTTGCGCGGTGTCTTTACCGCCGACGCCAAGGGCCACTATGCTTTCCGCTCCGCCTATCCACGCTTCTATCCCATTCCCTATGACGGCACTGTGGGAGATATGTTGAAAGCACTTGACCGCAACCCCAATCGCCCAGCGCATTTGCATTTCATGATTTCAGCGCCGGGTTATGAAAAACTGGTGACGCACATCTTCACACCTGATTGTCCATGGTTGAAAGACGATGCGGTATTCGGCGTGAAGGAAAGTCTCATCGCCGATTTCAAATGGACTGATGATGCAGAACGCGCTGCAGAATTGGGCATGCCCAATCCCTTTCGTGAAGTTACGTGGAATGTTGTCCTGACAAAATCGACGAAAAAGAAATGACCAACCCGTGCATAATTTGTGTGGCCATTACGGGCTCGCTTCCTACCAAGGAGAACAATCCTGCAGTGCCGATTTCGATTGTCGAGCAGATCGAAAGCACGCAAGAGAGCTTCGAAGCAGGCGCCTCTGTTGTACATGCCCATGTGCGCGATGATGAAGGCAAGCCTACGTCGGACCCTGAACGTTTCGGACGATTGAAAGAGGGAATTGAGAAACATTGCCCTGGCATGATCATACAATTGTCGACCGGGGGCCGCTCTGGTGCTGGTAAAATGCGCGGCGGCATGTTGCCCTTGCGGCCTGACATGGCGTCGCTCTCCGTCGGCTCCAACAATTTTCCCACCCGCGTTTATGAAAACCCGCCGGACCTTGTGGATTGGCTGGCGTCAGAAATGCTCGTCTATGATGTCAA
Organism: Hyphomicrobiales bacterium; assembly: GCA_031430915.1. Lineage (GTDB taxonomy): Bacteria > Pseudomonadota > Alphaproteobacteria > Rhizobiales > Aestuariivirgaceae > Aestuariivirga. The sequence continues at coordinate 38,077 of JANPCL010000228.1, read as the reverse complement.
ACCTGAAATCGAAGCCTTCGATCTCTCCCACATCATGCAGGCCACCACAATGCAGAGAGACGGGCGCCTGAAAGGCCCGCTCTACGTGCAATTCGTCATGGGTGTGAAAAACGCCATGCCCGCCGACGAGCGCGTTTTTGATTTTTATATCGAGACACTGAAGCGCCTGTCACCCGATGCGCAATGGTGTGCGGCAGGCATTGGTGCTGCACAACTCACCATCAACGAATGGTCCATTGCCAAGGGTGGCCATACGCGCACCGGGATGGAAGACAATGTGCGAATCGACAGAAACACGCTGGCGGCTTCGAATGCGGCGCTGGTGAAGCGGGCTGTGGCGATATGTGAGAAGCATGGGCGCGCTGTTGCGACGTGGAGGGAGGCGCGCACAATATTGGGATTAAACTAGCCGTCCCTCTCACCGCCAGTTCAAATGCTTCACCGCCATCAGAATATTCGCACTGGGCACCAACTCACGGATATGCGCCAGCTCCCCATCCAGATCCTCCGCATGGTCGCGCACACCGCCACCCACGTAAACCACGGGAAAGCCCTGGTTGGCCGCACCCAGAATATCGGTCTCCGGCCCATCGCCAATCGCCAGCACATCATTGCGTTCAATCGAAATATCACGCAGGCGAAACGCTTTGCGAAGCGCAAGTTCATAAATTGGCGCGTAAGGTTTTCCTGCCATGGACACTTCGCCACCCAGTTTTTGGTAGGCTTCGGCGAGGGCACCCGCGCAGTAAATCAGCCGCTCACCCTTGCGCACAATCTTGTCCGGGTTGGCAGAAATCATGGGCAGATTGCGTGCTCGCAAGGCGGCCAGTTCGTCCCTGTAATCCTCAGGTGTTTCCCGGTCGTCATGCACAAGTCCGGTGCAGATGATGGCATCCGCCTCCGTCAGACCGACACGCTTCACCGGCAGACCGTCGAACAGGGACAGGTCTCGGGCAGGACCAATGTGATAAAGTTTGCCTGAGGGAACAAGCCGCATCAGGTCTTGCGTTACATCGCCCGACGTCACCGCGTCATCGTAGGCGTCCCTGCGCACACCAATCTCATCCAGCTGCTGGATTACACCTTTTGCACTGCGCGGCGAGTTGGACACCAGAACCACCGTGCCACCTTCCTTGCGGTGTCGGGCAAGTGTGGCGACAGTTTCGACGAACGGTTTTTCGCCATTGTGGATGACGCCCCAGATGTCAACAAACCAGACGGGATAGCGGTGCGACAGGTCACGCATTACGCAGCCTGCGAAAGCGAATTGCTCTCCGGTGTCGTCCGCTTCAACTTTCTGGGAATAGCAAAGGCCGGGCCGGAGGCATAGCGCGCGATGCGCGAGAGCCCATCGACATTGCGTGGATCACCCACATTTGAAATCACAATCTGGATGCGCAGCGCCCGCGCCGACTGCACAAAACCCGGAAGACCTGCCGACACGATGCCACCAATGCCAACTGATGACGCAGCAAGCCCGACAAAGCGTACGTTGAGGCGGCTCAGGGAACCAATATCTACTCCAGACAGCGAGGCTTGCGACAAGCTCAACATCACGCCACTCCGTGCCAGCGTGGCAAGACCTTCGAGGCTGGATTCTGACAGGCTTGCCAACACGGCATGTGATACGTCGAGAACAATGCCCTGCATCAAATCTGGCAAATTACGCAATGTGGTGAGAATGTTGTGAATGGTTGCAGGCGTGGCCAGCGTCACGGCACCCACGGGCACGAAAATGCAGAGGTTGGCATCACGTTGGCGCAATTGGCCGAGCAACGCGAGGGACTGTTCCACCACATGCTGGTCAAGTGTATCGCGCAGGCCCATGCGCTCGGCATGGTGCAGGAACACATCATGTGGCACCTCGTGGCCCTGCTCGTTGGTCATGCCCAGTACCATGCGGTAATGCGCGGTGTTGGAAGTGTAGAGATCGACGATCGGTTCAAGCGCCAGCGTCAGCGCGTCGCCCAAGGCCGATCGTTCAAACGCCGTGATAATTTCGGGATCGTCTACAATCTGCGCAATCGGCGCAACAGGCGGCTCATCGGCCTCAAACTGTGCAAGCCAGTTCTGTTCGCGCTCAATGGCAAAGTCCAGCGCTTTGGCATTGATGCGGTGCTTGGCAGCTTCCACAAGATTGTCCTGAATGTCGCGCTGCGCATCCATGATCGATTTGAGGTTTTCTGCCACCTCCTCATGGCCTTGCCGCAGGGCCGACAGCGCTTCTGCCAGACCGCTGTTATGCATGGACGTGTCCTGCCGGAATTGTTCAACGTGCCGGGCCAGCGTCATGCCCTCCATGTTGAGGCGGCGGGTTTCCTCGGCAACCGATGCGATGGCAACCGAATAGTCTTGCTGGTTGCCCAAGTTGCGTTGCATTTCCGAAGACCGCAACTGGCCGTGCATGGCGGCCAGGCCTTGTGCCACCGCCAAGGCAATCAGCGCCACACACAGCATGCCGCCGGTCGCGGTGCCAGAGCCCAAGGCATAGGCCGCAATGCACAAGGTGGCACCGACAAGCAGCGCCACGCCTAAAAGCCAAACCCAGTCTTTGCCCAAACCCCGTATCCCCATACGAATCAATAAGGCCACAGACTACGCTGTCTGCGGCCTTTAGTGAATTGCGATTGGACTGGTTTTCAGCCGGAAGTTGGCTTTACAGCTTCGCCACAGAGTCCAGAATCTTCGGCATCTTGTCGTAGAAGATTTCCTTGATCTGGGCTTCATTGATGATCAGCGGCGGCGATAGTGCGATTGTATCGCCGGTGATGCGGATCATCATGCCCACGTCGTGGAAGGCATTCTCCATGGCTTTGTAGGCGCGTAGCCCCGGCTTGCCTGCAACCGGCGTCATGTCAATGCCTGCAACGAGACCAATGGTGCGGATATCTTCGACCAGGGGGTGGCCTTGCAGAGAAAAGGCGGCGTCAGCCCACGGCTTTTCCATTTTCTTGGCATTGTCGAAAATATTTTCGTCACGATAGAGATCGAGCGTGGCAAGACCAGCGGCGGCCGCAATCGGGTGTCCAGTGTAGGTATAACCGTGGAACAGTTCGATCACATGGTCCTGCGCATTCATGAAGGCATCGTAGATGCCCTGGCGTACCATCACGCCACCCAATGGCACAGTGCCAGAGGTGATGCCCTTGGCAAAGGTGATCATGTCGGGCACCACACCAAATCGCTCAGCAGCAAAGGATGTGCCCAAACGGCCAAAGCCGGTGATCACCTCATCAAAAATCAGTAGAATGCCATGGGTATCGCAAATCTCGCGCAGCTTCTTGAGATAGCCCTTGGGCGGTGCCAGTACGCCAGTCGAGCCAGCCATTGGTTCGACGATGACTGCGGCAATGTTGGAGCCGTCATGCAGCACCACCAGTTTTTCAAGTTCTGCAGCAAGGTGGCCACCCCATTCCGGTTCACCGCGTGAGAAGGCCTGTTCCTTGCGGTTATAGGTGTGGGGCAGATGATCCACTCCCGCCAGCGCGTTGCCGAACCACTTGCGGTTGGCCACCATGCCGCCGACGGAAATGCCACCGAAGTTGACGCCATGGTAGCCACGTTCGCGGCCGATCAAACGGGTGCGCGTGCCCTGGCCCTTGGCGCGGTGATAGGCAATGGCGATCTTCAGCGCAGAGTCAGCGGCTTCCGAACCGGAGTTGCAGAAGAAAGCATAGTTCAAATCGCCCGGTGCCATCAGCGACAGCTTGGACGCCAATTCAAACACCTTGGGGTGACCGAACTGGAAGGTGGGTGCAAAGTCCAGTTCTTCTGCAGATTGCTGGATGGCCTTGACGATCGGCTCCCGACAATGGCCGGCATTGCAGCACCAGAGGCCAGCAGATCCATCAAGCAACGGCCGACCCTGCATGTCGAAATAATGCATGTCCTTGGCCCGGGCGATCATGCGCGGGTTTTGCTTGAAGGCACGGTTCGGCGTGAAGCCCATCCAGAACGGTTCAAGGTTGTTGGGCGAGGGTTCCCAAGTGGTCGGCTTGTTCATGGCGAGGGGCTCCTGATGATTTGGGTCATCATAGCAGAACAATGGCAGTGGGATATATGCACCAAAGAAACCGCTGTGATGGCACCACAATAGCCCATCACTCGAAGATCACTCGTTTTCCCAGGGGCGTTTGCGTGCACCATGACGCAAATAGTGGATCGAAATGACGTCAGTTTCGACTTCATATGCCATGATGTAGTTTCCAATGACCATGCGCCGGAGATTCCTTCGCGTGGTCTTCGTGCCGATTTCGGGAAAGCGACTGATGAGGCGCTCCGTTGCCAGGAATCGTTCGAGCAGGCGAGCAGCAGCGGCTGGATTTCGCTCAACAATGTAAGCCAGAATTTCGTCAAGATCGGCGCGGGCTCCCCGATTGTATCTGACCCTCATGCCAGACGATACTTGGCGTACAGCGATTCCATTTCAGCATCAGTTGCAAATTCACCTCGTGCAGCACCTGCCAAGCGCTCATCGATGATTTTCCAGTCTTCCGCCGTGAATTCAAAATCATCATTTTGATTTTGCTCAATGATCAAGGCAGCCTTCACAAGGTCGTCCTGCGCACTGGCGGGCCAGAATTCGGCGCGGGCAAGGACATCTTTCAATGCAGACATGCAATCCTCCTCAGTTCACGCTTTTCCAAGCTTTAATGAAGAATGACACAAAAGCAAAGGCGCGGTCCAGACCGATTGCGGCGAAGAAAGAATAGGTGCCACGAATGCGAACCCAGCGGGCTTTCCAGATGTGGTTTTGAAGTAATGCTTCATTGTACTCCTCTCGAATATCTGAGATGAGCGGAACGATAATTTTTTGTTGTGTTTTTTTACTGAGAAAAAAGTCGCTTAGTTTCAGCAAGATGTGTCCTGGCGGAATTACAATGGATTTGTCGCGGCAGTACTGCTGAAAATGGCTGGTTAAGATATTGCCACGCTCGACGATTCCATAATAAGTTTTAGTATAGTCACCAATTTGAAGATCTATCATTGTCAGCTCAGCAGTTATTTCAAAAATACCTTCAGCAGGTAAAATACTGCGAGTCGAATCGAGTAGTTCTTGTACGATCTGGCGCCTTGCTTGAATTGTTTTAAGTTGCTTTGACCCCGCTGCAATAGCGTCATTCACTTCCTCAATGTAGCGTTTTGCTTTCCATGTACGCACAAATTTTAAGCTGTTCAGATTCATCCCATCACCTCCGCGCCACCAAACACAGCATGAGCCGCTCGAGCTCCCATCAGCTTCCGCTGACCCAAACCCGTAATCGAGAACACCCGCTTCGGCAGTCCCGAAACATTCTCCTCCATCACCTGCCGCGAGGTCACATAGCCTTTGTCGTCCATCCGCATCAGCGTGACATAGATGGTGCCGCGGGCCAGCTTGCCGCTGGACGCTTGCACCATCTCAAGGCCATACATTTCTTTTTTCCCCGCCAGCATGTCGAGAATGATGAGTTCCTTGGCGGAGGGCAGTCTGGGATCGCTGTTAAACATTGATACGTACGCCTTGTAAGAGTGAGTCTTACATAATGTAAGTTAGCAGCCTTGTCAACGCCCCCGCAGCACCCTCTCCCGCTCCCAGTCCAAATCCACCGTCAGCGGCAATCCTGCAAGATGCAGCACCACATCCCGCGTCAACCCCATGTCGCGCAGCAAATAGTCTTCCATCGCCAGCAGCTTCTCAAGATCGCGGTGGTGTTTCCAATTGCGGACCAAGCGTGTCACTGCCGCCAGGACGCCATAGGCTTGCCGGGATTGGGCTTGTGTCATCACATAGTCACGCATTTTCATCTCCATTGTATCTATTGTATCATTCAAAATCCAGCCAGATTGTCCTTGATTGCGCTGGAATTTCAAAATATTGTATCTCTCAAGATCATACAATCGGATTATTGTACCCATGACAATTTGGCAGCCGGAACTCGATCGCAGCAAGCCTTTGTACCTCGCCATTGCCGACGCCATGTTGCGGGACGTGGAAGGTGGCGTGTTGCGGGAGGGCTCCCGCCTGCCGCCACAACGGGACTTGGCATGGAAGCTCGGAGTCACACTTGGCACAGTGACGCGCGCCTACAAGGAAGCGGAGATACGCGGCCTGTTGGAGGGAGAAGTCGGGCGCGGCAGTTACATCCGCAAGAAGCCCATGGTCTCCGCTCTGACGTCATCTCCTGCAGAATCCGACGGCATCATCGACCTCAGCCACGCCATTCCGCCGCCCATCGTCAAACCTGAAGAATTCGACCTTGCCATGCAATCGGTCATGCGCGATCCACGCAAGCTTGACCTTCTCGATTACGCGCCAACCGAAGGTTTTCACATGCACCGCTCCATGGCCGTGCAATGGCTCAAACGCAGCGGTATCAACGTGCAGGAAGCCGACGTTGTTATTTCCGCTGGCGCCCATCTCGGCCTTATCACCGTGTTGGAAGCCATTGGTGAGGGACACTCCGGTGTTCTGGCGGAACGCGTCAACTACGCGCTGTTGCGCACCACATTCAAAAACACGCACCTCAACCCTGTGCCTGTCGATATGGATGAAGACGGCATGTTGCCTGACTCCCTGCTGCGCGAAATGAAAGCCACAGGTGCGCGTCTGCTTTACATTGTGCCGACATTGCAGAACCCGACGACACACACCATGAGCGCCAAGCGACGCGACGAGATCGTGGCAATTGCACGCAAGCATGATGTCACAATCATCGAGGACGATATCTTCCGCCTGCTGGATGCGCGGGTGCAGCCACCAACATTCTATGAACTGGCGCCCGAGCGCACCTTCCACATCACCAGCCTGAGCAAAACGCTTGCCCCCGGCCTGCGCATTGGCTTTGTCGTATCGCCCCAAGGACAAGAGCGGGTGTTACGCTCCCACATCCGCAACATGGCGGCGCGTACTGTGGGTATTACAGGTGAAATCGCCCGCTACTGGATCGAGACCGATATGGCCTCGCAAATTCTTGAACGCACCCGCGCTGAACTGAGTGCCAGGCGCAATGTGTTTCTGGAAGTATTTCGCGGTTGTGATTTCCGCTGCGCACCGGGTGCGCCCTATGCGTGGCTCAGGCTGCCAGAACACTGGCAGCCCTCGCGCTTTGCCCAAACCCTGAAGCAACGCAAAATCCGGGTGACACCCGGCAACATGTTTGAACTGGTGCCAGGAACACACGGGCAGAACATTCGCATTTGCTTCGGTCATCCGAAAGTTGGGTGGCGGTTGCGCGAAGCCTTTGAAACCATCCGTGACCTGATGGATGGCCACGAAGACGAGGATTTCACGCCGGTCGCATAAGAAACCCCACCAAAGCCACACCTGCAAAACCTGCACCTGCCACAAATGTCGCCTGCGGTCCGGCCCAATCCCAGAGGCCACCTGCGATGACGCTGGCGATCAGCAGGGCAATGCCGATCACAACATTAAACAGACCAAACGCCGTTCCGCGCAAGTCAGCAGGTGCAACATCCGCCACCATTGTGGCCAGCAGGCCCTGTGTGAGGCCCATATGCAGGCCCCACAAAACCACACCTGCCATTGCGGCCCATATGCTCGACGCAAAAGCCAGCACAAGATCAGCGGCAATCAGGCAGCCGATGCCGCTTAACAAAACGCCCGTTCGGCCCATCTTGTCTGCGATGATCCCGGCCGGTGTAGCGGCAAGTGCATAAACAATATTCATCACCACGAGAATGAGCGGTGCCAGTGCGAGCGACAGCCCCACATTCTGCGCCCGCAAGATCAGGAAGGCTTCCGAGAAACGCGCAAGCGTCAACACCCCGGCTCCCGCCACCACCACCCAGAATGTTGTGGGAAGTCGTGCGCCGTCTCGAAATGTCAGTTTGGATTTTTTGGTATCGCTGCGCTTGTCCGGCTCGTCAACTGCGAAGGCCATCAGGGCAAATGAGATGAAGGCGGGGATCACCGCCACCCAGAACACGAGGCGGAAATCATTGGCCCACAGCAGCATCAGGCCCATGGCCAGAAGCGGCCCGATGAAAGCCCCAACCGTATCCATGGATTGCCGCAAGCCAAAGCTCGCACCGCGCAATTCGGGTGGAGCCAAATCTGCCACCAGCGCATCACGCGGCGCACCGCGAATGCCCTTGCCAATGCGGTCGACAAATCGAGCCGTGACAATCCAGCCAATGCTGCCGGCCAGCGGAAACACGGGTTTGGTGAAAGCTGCAAGACCATAACCAATCACGGCCAAAAGTTTCCGCTTGCCCAGCCAGTCGGAAATCACACCGGAAAAAATCTTGGTAATACTCGCCGTCGCCTCGGCAATGCCTTCGATGATGCCAACCGTCAGAACCGAAGTGCCAAGCACCGTCACCATGTAAAGCGGCAGCAAGGCATGTATCATCTCCGACGACATGTCCATGAACAGACTGACAAAGCCGAGGGCCCAGATGCTGCGGGGGATTTTGCGGTGGGAGGAGGGGAGCATGAAAAGCCATGCTACACTATTCGTAACCTGTCAGCATTTAACAAAATTTCGTCATTCCAAACGCGAAGCGGAGTGAGCGATTTGGAACCCAGCTTTGGGCGGACAAAGCGGGGTTCCAAATCACACGTTCCGCTTCGCTACACGCGTGTTTGGAATGACGGAAATTTGAAATCTTTCGCCGCTCTTTGTCTCAATTCTTCTCGAAAGGCATCAGGATCAAACGGCACATATCCACTGGCGTTGCTGTAGCTACCCGACTCAACTTTTGCTTCAACAAAGTCTTTCATCTTGTCCGGAAGTGAAATGTTCATTGTGGCCATGGCGACACTCCTCAATCAGCAATTTGGCAATATTTGCCAATTTTTGCCATAGGTTCGCCAACACGTCAGTTGCGACAAACGAAAACACCGTCCAGTGGACGGTGTTGCGTGACTTCATAACCTATCGAAAGGCCTTACTGCCTCGACGACAACCGCAGCTTCAACGGCGGCAAGCTTGTTTTGCCTTCGCGGTTGACGAACAGCGCGTCGCCTTTGCCATCAGCAGCAACCGGGGCGGCGATTTCGATTTGGCCAGAGCCATCAGGCCCGAGAATGGCGGGCAAGGGCATGCTGGTGATTGCTGCTTCTGATGGATGCACACCATCGGCTGCGAGGCTGGCTTCTGCGCTGGCGAACAATGCAGTCACCCAGGAAGGTTCGCTCTTGGTGGAAACAACGGGCTGAATGATCACGCTGTCATCGGCCGAGGCGTTGCGGATATCCGACTCAAGGCTGACCTTGCCTGAAGTGCTGGAGATGGGTGCCTCTTCAAGCGACGCCTCTTCAACCGTGGCAAGGGGGTCTGCCACTTGTGACGGACGGTTGGCCTTTTTCGCCCAGGTCTGTTCAGGTTCGGCAGAGACGGGCTTGATAACAACGGCGTCATCAGACGGTGCCAGCGATGCCATGGTCAGCACGGTCTTCGGCTTCAGACGCGGCTTTGGAATATTGCCCATCATGCCAGCCATAATCGGCTTCTGCGCGGCTTGTTCTTCAACCAGCGCCGTACCCGCAAGGGCGGCCAAGGCACCGCGATCCTTCTTGGCAATCGTCGGATCAGGCTGCGACTCAACAAAAGCGGGTTCAGCCTCAGCCACAACGACGGGCGTTGGCTTCTTGGCTTTTGCTTGTGCCTTGGCTTCCGCGACTGACGTTGCTGACGCATCAGCCATCAAATCTGCGAGCTCATCGCCTTCGCCATCATAAATGCTGTCAACTGGGGCCTTGTCTTCGACTGCCGCCACTTGCACATCTGGAACAGCCACGGCCTCAGTTTCATTCTTGTTTCCGCGGAACCAGCCAAAAAGCCCGCCGGATTTCTTTTTGCCCACACTGGCATCGGCCACCATGGTGTTGGCAGAACTGTCAAATCCGCCTTTTGTGCGGGTGTAGTTGCCGATTTTGCGGCGATTGTCCTTGATGATGGAAGCCAGCTGCGAACGGCTGATAGCCGGGCCCCAATGCCGCACGTTGCCAGAGTCGGCGTGCAGGAAGCCCGAAGGACCAGCCGACGAACGATAATAGCCTACGCCACCCAAGCCATGGGCCAAGGCCATGTCACGAATTTTCTTGGTGTTGACGTCAGGAAAATAGAAATCGATTGCCCTGCCCTTCATGTGCTGGCTTTTGCCAGCAACCTTGCGGCCAACACGTTTCAGGAACGCGTTGGTCTTGGGTGACCGGTATCCGCAGACAATGCGAATGGGTTTGCGTGAGCCCAGATCCGCATGCAGTTCCCAAATCAGGTCAATGGTCTTGGGGTCAATGGTAACGGTTTCATTGCGGCGCCAGTCGCGCAGCAGATAATTCAACTTTTTCATGGCCGAAGGTACATAGCGACCATTTTGCTTGTAAGTAATGGTCAGCTTTTCGCCGGTATGGATGTGTTCCATGGAAATGGTGCGCGTCTCACCACTCGACACAGCTGTGCCGACTGTGGACATGAAGACCGCAAGGCCCAACGTTCCAGCAATCGCGGCAGTGGCCACGGCCTTTTTAAGTGTCTTGTGCAAGGGCAGTTTTTGTCCGACGTTCAAATTACCAAAACCCATTACGCTACTCACCCCGGGCAACAACCCGTTTCTTGAACCAGTGTTAACGACCGGTCCAAGCGGGTGATAGATCCCACTCTAGTCCCAGTCCGCTCATCAGACAAGATTGTGACGCCCTTGTGGCAGCCACGCTCTTGGTTTCATTATGAAGGATTGTGCTTAACGACGGGTTAGCACCATCTGTCAAAGCCAAACTATTCCACCAGGCTCGGCACGGAGCTGGACACCAGCTTGTCGCCGTCGCCGCCGCCAGCCAGTTTGTGCATCAGTGTGCGGGCGTTTTTAAGTGTAACATCCCGCCCGTATGCATCTGAATGATAACGCATAATGCCTTCTTCATCGGGCCATGCCGTGAAATAGGCCAGGTGCACATTGGTCTTTGTCGTCACCTTCACACTGCTGCTTTCGCCGCCGTCAATCGAATCGTCCACACGGTCACGATCCCAGCCCAGCAGCACTTCAGCAAATTCCCGTGGGTTTTCCACGCGCACACAGCCATGGCTGAAATTGCGCTTGGCCTGCGAAAACAACTCCCGGTTGGGGGTGTCATGCATATAAATTGAATGCGTATTTGGAAAAAGGAACTTCACTTCCCCCAGCGCGTTGCCATCGCCAGCCGGCTGCATGATACCGATTCCCGAATTTGCCCCAACTGAATTCCAGTCAATGGAACGGGACGACACCACTTTGCCATCGGCCTTGATTACCTTGAAGCCGATCTTGTCCATATAACCCGGGTTGGCCCTGAGCTTTGGCAGATATTCCTTGAGGATGATGGATTGCGGCACGCCCCAGGTCGGGTTGAACACCACGGTTTCGAAGGTGTCGCTGAACACAGCTGTTTGCGTCAATGGCTTGCCCACGATCACATTGCTGGCCCAGGCCAAGCGGCCATTTTCGATGAGGTTGACGCGGTAGGAAGCCTGATTGACCAGTACATAGCGTTGCCCCAGATCCCGCGGCAACCAGCGTACCCGTTCCATGGACGAGAGAAGCTTGTCTTTGACCTCCGCAGTGTCAGGCCCATTGAGTGCCTTAACAGTCGCTGAATCGAGGTTGGAGGTTTGGCCAACGCCTTTGACCTCCTGGAACTTCTTCAACGCCCGCGCCAACACCTTGTCCAGCACATCGCGCTTTTCATCAGCCACCTCGGCGTCGGCAAAACCAATGTAATTCTCGTCGATCAGGCGTTCGCGCAGAACCGCGATGCGCGGGTCCTTCTGGCCAATGCGCACGCGCTTGCCATCCGGGAATGCAGGTTGTTCAGACGGGATTACAGTCGAAAGCTTGGCCAGTTCCGCTTTCATCGCGCCATAGGCCGGGTGGGTTGGGGCCAGATGGAGCAGATATTCTGCAGGAAATGGCGTGTTGGCCAAAGTTTTCACGGCAAAGGCAGCATCAACCCGGTCGGTCTTCACATCATAATAGGCTGATGTGCGCTCAGGTTCATAGGCTCCGCCTGACATGTGCTGGGCATATGTCACGGCGGCGGCGGTCAAGCCCACATCAAACTGGGCCAATCCCAATCCGTCGCCATCAAGCTGGGCAACGGCACCCTCATAGGCTTCGAGCACAGAGGGCTTGTAGCGCATGGGTTCCAGCCCTTCACGGTCGGCTTTTGCCAACACATCCAGAAGCGCCAACCCGCGTGCATTGATATTGCCATCGGTAATCCACAGTGGCTTGAACCCCGTCAACTTGTAATGCTCAAGCACGGCCTTGCGAACCACGTCGCTGGCGCGAATATTAGTCGTCCGGTCAGCCAACACCAGACGAACGGCAGAAGCATCTGTATCGGTGCTCGTCAACTTGGCAAAGCCGGGGTCAAACAAGGCAGTCTGTTTGGGTGGAAAATAATCGAGATTGCCCATGCCCAGGTTTTCACCCTCATCAGGGTCAATGGCGACGGGAACAACCTTCTTTTTCTGCGCAAGCTTCTTCTTCACTTGGGGTCCACGAATGATACGTGGTTGCTCGTCCGCACCATCTTCCCACCAGGCACGGCGGCGTTCAACCGGGGGTCGGTCATAAGTCCCAAACAACCGGTCGAAGAAGCCAATCTTCCGCTTGCGCTGGACTTCCTGGGCGGAAGCAACATCGGCCATGGCAGTGAAAGCCATGAGCACACCCAACGACAAAACGGCAACTTTTTTCATGTTCTTCCCGGAATTACGACAAAAGCTAACCACAGCATTGTGACATTGCAACGGCAACGCGCATGAATCATTGCCTGTAGCACTTATGTCACGACGCGATATCTTCCTCGAGTCCGAAATCCCGCATCTTGCGATAAAGCGTCGAGCGGCCAATACCCAATTTGCGAGCCACTTCCGACATTTGCCCGCGATAGCGATGCAACGCCAACTTGATCATGTCAGCTTCAACGTCTTCCAGTTTGCGGATATGGCCGCCTTCGGTAACAACAGGAATGCCAAGCGCTGATCCATCACTGACCTGCGATCCGCCACTGCGATTTGCCGCAACCACAACAGGCTGCGCGACGGGCGCTGCCGGCACCACAACCTCATAGCCATCAACCAGCGAGGCAATCTGTGGGAAATCCTGAATATCCAGCGTGTCGGTTTCACACAGCACAATGGCGCGGAACACCGTATTCTCCAGCTGCCTCACATTGCCCGGCCACGGGTAAGCCTGCAACATGGTCAAGGCAGATGGCTGGATACCGCGCACTTTGCGGCCTTCTTCAGCGGCGATTCGGGTAATGAAATGATTGACCAGTGCCGGAATGTCATCACGGCGATCCCTCAGCGGCGGCACCATGATGGGGAACACATTGAGCCGATAATACAGATCTTCGCGGAATTTTCCCGCTTTCACCATCTCGATCATATTGCGGTTGGTGGCGGAAATGAGCCGCACATTGACTTTCTGCGTCTTGCGCGAGCCCACGGGGTCAATCTCGCCTTCCTGAATGGCACGCAGCAATTTCACCTGCATCTCCAAAGGCAATTCCGCCACTTCATCGAGAAACAGTGTGCCGCCATCGGCTTCGAGGAATTTGCCATTATGCTTGGCCGTGGCCCCGGTGAAGGAGCCCTTTTCGTGGCCAAACAAAATCGATTCCACCAGGTTTTCGGGAATCGCCCCGCAATTCACCGTCACAAAAGCCCGGCCCGCCCGCTCGCTTTCGCCCTGAATGGCGCGGGCAATCATTTCCTTGCCCACTCCCGATTCGCCTTCAATCAGAATGGGAATATTGGATTGCGCCCCGCGCTTGCCCAGGCGCAAAGCGTTGTTCATGGCAGGAGCTGCAGCGATGAGATCATTGAACGTCAATGCCCCACCGATTTTCTTGTTCAGGCGTTTGACTTCCTCAGTCAGTGCTGTGACCTTCAACAGGTTCTGGATCGAGGCTTTCAGACGTTCCGGTGATACCGGCTTCACCACAAAATCATCGGCACCTGCCCGCATGGCTTTGATCACGGTTTCAATCGAACCCTGCGATGTCTGTACGATAACCGGCAAATCACCTCGAATGGCCTGCAACTTCTCAAGGAATTCAAGTCCGCCCATTTCCGGCATCATCAGATCGAGAATGACCAACTCAACCGAAGCTCCACCGGGACCTCGCAACACATCAAGCCCCCGCACACCACTTTCAGCGGTAGAGACGTCAAAACCCAGTCGTTTAACGGTTTCCTCAAGGATACGCCGCTGCGCGGCTTCATCTTCAACAATCAGGACGCGGGAAGCCATTCAGGTATCACATTCCATACAAACAGGAGGCAGTGTTCTTGTTGACTGAGTTTTGACAGCGAAGGGTAAAGGCGGGCTTAACGAAGGTGCAGATTTAGGCACAGTCCCTCTCTACAAACACCGGGTTGCCATACCGCCCTGGCCCCTCCATATCTGCTCGCACACAAAGGAACCCAGCATGTCCGCACTCGCCAACCTGCCCGAATGGAACTTGAACGACCTCTACACCGCACCTGATTCTCCAAAGCTCAAAGCCGACATCGCCAAATCGGAAGCTGACTGCAAAGCTTTCGCCGCCAAATACCAAGGCCAACTCGCATCTCTTAATGGTGACGAACTCGCCACCTCCTTGAAAGCCTACGAGTCCCTCTCCGATCTGATCGGCCGCATCGGCTCTTATGCGCAACTTTATTATGTCGGCGATACCACCAACTCTGCCCGCGCCAAATTCTACGGCGACACCAGTTCAACCCTTACGGAACTCTCCACATTCCTGCTGTTCTACGAGCTCGAATTCAACCAACTCGAAGACGCGCATCTTGCGACAGCCATGCAGTCCCTAGCGCTTGCCCACTACAAGCCGTGGATCGACAATCTGCGCATGGAAAAACCCTATCAGCTGGACGCAAAACTTGAGCAACTCTTCCTCGAAAAATCCCAAACCGGGGCAGGGGCCTTCAACCGCCTGTTCGACGAAACCATGGCCGCCCTCACGTTTGAGGTGAACGGCGAAACGTTGCGCCTCGAACCCACGCTCAACCTCATGCAATCCCCCGATGAAGCCGTGCGGAAAGCTGGCTCGGAAGCCTTGGCCAAAACCTTCGGCGCAAATATAAAACTCTTCACTTTGATCACCAATACACTGGCGAAAGACAAATCCATTTCCGACCAATGGCGCGGCTTCAAGGACATTGCCGACGCCCGCCATTTGTCCAACCGCGTTGAACCCGAAGTGGTGGCCGCCCTCGTCGAAGCGGCCCGCGCCGCTTACCCAAATCTATCCCACCGCTATTATCGCCTGAAAGCCAAATGGATGGGCAAAGACAAGCTGATGCACTGGGACCGCAATGCGCCGCTGCCACGCGAAGACAACCGCGAAATTCCTTGGGCTGAAGCGGAAGAAACCGTATTGTCAGCCTACGGAGAATTTTCGCCCGAAATGGCGTCAATCGCCAAAACCTTCTTCGACAGGAACTGGATCGACGCACCGTCACGCCCCGGCAAATCCCCAGGCGCCTTCGCGCATCCCACAGTGCCGTCCGCCCACCCTTACGTGCTGTTGAACTATCAGGGCAAACCCCGGGACGTGATGACACTGGCGCATGAACTCGGCCACGGTGTGCACCAAGTCCTCGCCGCACGGCAGGGCGCATTGATGGCCAACACGCCATTGACCCTCGCCGAAACCGCCTCCGTCTTCGGTGAAATGCTCACCTTCCAGCGCCTGCTCAAAGCCGCCGACGATCCGAAAAAGCGGAAGATCATGCTCGCCTCAAAAGTTGAAGACATGATCAACACCGTGGTGCGCCAGATCGCCTTCTACACCTTCGAACGCAAAATCCACGCCGCCCGCAAAGACGGTGAAATGACACCCGAACAGATCAATGAGATATGGATGAGCGTACAAGCCGAAAGCCTTGGCGACGCAATAGAATTCGGCCCCGGTTACGACGTGTTCTGGACCTATATCCCACACTTCATCCACTCACCGTTTTATGTTTACGCCTATGCCTTTGGTGATTGTCTGGTGAACTCCCTCTACGCCCGCTATCAGGAAAGTTCTAATGGCTTTCAGGATAAATATTTCGAAATGCTGAAAGCCGGTGGAACGAAACACCACTCCGAATTGCTGAAACCCTTTGGGCTGGATGCAACAGACCCGGCGTTTTGGCAAAAAGGCCTCAGCGTGATTTCGGGGATGATTGATGAGTTGGAAAAGATGGAGTGAGAAGTTTCCCTCTCCGTCTCGCCGCTACGCTGCGAGTCGGAGAGGGACCGCCTCCATCACTCCAACTGAGATCAACCTCGCTTGTTTCGCCGCTAAATCCATGCAAACATGGAAACGAGGGGCCTTGAACGGAATTCAACCGTCAGCGTGGAAACGCGGCCCCAACCGTGACTCCACCGCCTGATACAACGGCGAGGACAGTTACAATGAGCATCACCCCATGGTCTCCGGTTATCACCGCCACGTCACCAACCTTTCCAAAAGAATTCAGAACCTGTTCCATCCAGCTGAATGATGGCAGCATTATTCTTAGCTACATGTCCAGTGACGCAGCCAACATCTTCATTCAGCGCTTCACAGACACCGGTATTCCCATTGCGGGTCCCATTAACACGGGGGTCAACTACAATACGCTGCTCGCACACGACAACCAGGATCAAGCCCGTCTCGCAGCTTTGACAGATGGCGGGTTTGTCTTGGTTTACCAAAGCGGTTCAGCTGTCGTGGCGCAAAAATATCTGGCCAATGGAACTGCTAACGGTGGAGCGCTTACCATCTCGGCAAACTCTGTCGTTGGTGATGTCAGCGCTATGCCGAATGGAAATTTCGCTGTGGCTCACGGCGGACAGTTCAATACCGTATTGGGCGGAATCATTGGTGCTGCGCCTTATGACAACCCACTCGTGAAAGATATTGACGTTGCTGTTAGCGCAACCCGTATCGCCACCATTCGTGACGTTGAAGGCTTTGGAGGAATCGCTATCAGATCAACTGATTTTAGTGGAAGCAATCAATTGGAGGGGCCGTCATTTTCACTGGTAGGTGCTACAACCGGAGATAATGCCATAACTGCCCTGTCAAGCGGGTCTTTTGTGGGAGTGTTTGAAGAAGCCTATTCAGTCACAAGTAACATCCGCGCGCTACTGGCTGGTCCTGATGGCTCATCGCTAGGCGGATCCATATTGTTGGCAAGTTCATTGCACAATGTCGTTGGCCTGGACGTTCAAGGCTTAGCAAGTGGCGGTTTTGCAATTTGCTACGCCTCTGACGAAGGAGCACTTGGCGGTGCTACCTCGTCTTTTAAAACCGTGGTCCGTGTCTTCAACGCCGACGGTTCTTCCGCCGGGCCAGAGTTTGTTCTCGAAAAAATTGATCCCACAAATGATTATTTTGCCCCCGAACTGACAAGCCTTTCCGATGGCAGGCTGCTTGTCACCTGGACGGACTTCACGTTCGACAACGCCGCGGGTGTCGTCAAAATGCAAATCCTCGATCCCCGCGATGGCTATTTCGTTGGCACCGCCGGGATAGATAAGATCTACGGCCATGATGGACGCGTCGATGAAATGCATGGCGGCGCGGGCAGTGATACGATCTATGGTCTTGCTGGTGCTGATATCCTTTACGGAGATGCAGGAACGGACTTCCTCTACGGTGGTCGTGGTGATGACACCACCCGCGGCGGCGCAGACAATGACTATTTGTACGGCGATCTTGGCGACGACGAGCAATATGGCGAGCTCGGCAATGACCTGCTCTACAGCGGTCGCGGCGCTGACCTTCTGGATGGCGGCACAGGTTCGGACACGGCCTATTACACCAGCGAAAAAACCGGGGCCATCATCAACCTGTTGAACCAGTTGTTGAACGCAGGCTCCGCCGATGGCGACACCTTTGTTGCAGTGGAACGCTTTTTCGGCTCAGAAGCCGCCGCCGACAACATCACCGGAGACAACGTCAGCAACACCATTCTCGGCAACGGTGGTGCCGATATCATAAACGGTGCAGGCGGTGCCGATGTTTTGCGCGGTGGCACAGGTGCCGACACCATCAACGGCGGCACTGAAAGTGACCTCTTCCAATACACCGCCCTCAATGAAGTGGGCGACAGCATCATCAATTTCGAGGCAATAGACAATTTCCAATTCACCCGCGCCGCTTTTGGAAATCTCGCAGGGGCCAACGTCGCCGCCGTCAACTTCCTCTCCGTCGCCTCCGGCCACGTTGCAACCACCGCCGCCCACCGCTTCATCTTCGACCAAGCCGTGGACCAACTCTGGTACGACGCCGACGGCAACGCCGGAGGAGCCGCCGTCATGGTCGCTGATCTCAGCAACAACATCAACATCACCAATCTGGATTTGCTGTTGATGTGACGCGCACCTCCTGCGCCAAAACGACCGCCTTGCGGCAAGCCCCGGGCTTCGCTAAAGCCTGATCCCTATCCAGATTCCGGTTCAAGGGGACTTATACCATGGCAGACCATTCACCCACACACACGCCACGCGGGCTACAGGACCACAAGGATACCTACGAAGGCTTCTTGCTTGGCTCTGTTGCCCTGTCGATGGTGTGCCTCTTTGTGTTGGTGGCGCTGGTGGCCTTCCGCTTCATGCCGAACTGGAATGTGTTCACGGGCTTTGCCGGGATTATCGCAGGTATCATCGCCGTCATCATCGATGTGCGTTCCGGCGGCAAGTGGTACGTCTCGGGTGTGCTGCTGGTGCTCTTCGGCCTCTTCGTAGCCGCCAACGTCTGATCGGATAACGCCCCCATGAAAATAGCGGTTCCCACGGAAACAACAGCCGGGGAGGCGCGTGTGGCGGCCTCGCCGGACACGGTGAAGGCCTATGTCAAAAAGGGCGCGACAGTCAGCGTGCAAGCGGGCGCTGGTCTGGGCGCCAATATTTCCGATGACGCCTTTGCCGCAGCGGGAGCCACCATCGTCAAGGGCGAAGCCGTCGTAAAGGACGCCGATATCGTTCTCACCATTCGCCGCCCGTCGGACAAGCTGGTGAAAGCCATGAAATCCGGTGCCATCATCGCTGGTGGCCTCGAACCCTATGGCGACCGCAAGGCACTTGATGTTTTCGCAAAATCCGGCGTCACCGCCTTCGCGCTGGAATTAATGCCCCGCATCAGCCGCGCCCAAAGCATGGACATTCTGTCGTCACAAGCCAATCTCGCAGGCTACAAATCCGTGATCGACGCTGCCGCCAATTTCGGCCGCGCCTTCCCGATGATGATGACGGCTGCCGGCACAGTTGCCGCAGCAAAGGTCTTTATCATGGGTGTGGGCGTTGCAGGCCTGCAAGCCATCGCCACCGCCCGCCGCCTCGGTGCAATCGTCTCCGCCACCGACGTGCGCAAAGCCACCGAAGAACAGGTGAAGTCACTCGGTGCAAAATTTATCTATGTTGATCTGGCCGAAGCCGCCACGTCAACAGGCTATGCCCGCGAATTGACGGCTGAGGAAAAAGCCAAGCAGGCCGAACTCGTCGCAGGCCATGTCAAGTCGCAAGACATCGTCATCACCACTGCTTTGATACCCGGCCGTCCAGCACCAACGCTGATCACCCAAGCCATGGTCGAAAGCATGAAGCCCGGCTCCATCATTGTCGATCTGGCAGTAGAACGTGGCGGAAATTGTCCATTGTCGAAGCCGGACCAGATCGTCGAACACAACGGCGTCAAAATCATCGGCACAGTAAACCTAGCCGGAAAACTCGCAGGCAACGCCGCACCACTGTTTGCCAAAAACATAGCCAACTTCCTCGATCTCATTATCAAGGACGGCACACTGAAAATCGACGAAGCAGACGAATGCATCAGCGGCACCATGATCGCCAAGGCTGGTGCGCTGGTGCACAAGATTTACGGTGCCGCATGAGCAACGCCCCCTTCTGCAACCAACCCTTCGAGGCCCGCAAGGGCGGGCACCTCAGGGTGAGGGACGTTCGAAAATTCCCTCCCCCTGAGGTGCGAGCCCTTGCGAGCCTCGAAGGGCCTCTCACCACGCACACCGTCGGAGCGAAATAATGGAACATATGGCAATCGATCCCTTCGTCTCGCTTCTCGGCATTTTCGTGCTCGCTGTTTTTGTGGGCTACTACGTCGTCTGGAATGTAACCCCAGCCCTCCACACCCCGTTGATGAGTGTTACCAACGCCATCTCATCCGTCATTGTCGTGGGCGCACTTCTCGCCGTTGGCGCAGGCGGCGTGGCCTCAGGCTCCACCACCGCCATGATCTTCGGTTTCCTCGCACTCATCCTCGCGTCGATCAACATATTCGGTGGCTTTATGGTCACCTCGCGCATGCTCGCCATGTACAAGAAGAAAGAAAAATAACATGAGCGCCAATTTCGCAGCGGTCCTTTATCTCGTCGCAGGCTCCTTGTTCATCATGGCGCTGCGGGGATTATCATCACCCGCGACATCCCGCACCGGCAACACTTACGGCATGGTCGGCATGGGCATTGCGGTACTCACAACTCTCGCGCTCGCCAAACCGTCAAGCCCGATGGTGTGGATCTTGATCCTCGCCGGTATTGGCATAGGAGCCGTCATCGGTGGCATCACCGCAAAACGCATTCCCATGACGGCAATGCCGCAGTTGGTGGCAGAGTTCCATTCGCTCGTCGGTCTGGCTGCCGTCTTCGTAGCTGCCGCCGCCTTTTACGCGCCAGACGCTTTCGGCATCGCGACGGACGGCGTGATCCACAGTTCATCCCGCATTGAAATGGCGTTGGGCGCCGCCATTGGTGCCATTACGTTCACGGGTTCGATCATCGCGTTTCTGAAACTCGATGGCCGCATGTCGGGCTCGCCCATCATGTTGCCAGCACGGCATCTGATAAACATCGCACTCGCCGCAGCGATGGTCCTGTCAATCTTCCTGTTCTTCACATCAGCCGCAGCACTCTGGTTCTGGGCGATCATCCTCATAAGCTTCGCACTTGGCTTCCTCCTCATCATCCCCATCGGCGGTGCGGATATGCCCGTCGTTGTATCTATGCTGAACTCCTATTCCGGCTGGGCCGCAGCCGGCATCGGCTTCACGCTGGCCAACACGGCCCTCATTATCACCGGCGCACTCGTAGGCTCATCCGGTGCCATCCTGTCTTACATCATGTGCAAAGGCATGAACCGCAGCTTCATCTCCGTCATCCTTGGCGGCTTTGGCGGCGAGACTGCAGGCCCATCCGCCAAAGGCGAAACCAAACCGGTGAAGCAAGGCAGTGCCGAAGACGCAGCTTTCATGATGAAGAACGCAGAAACCGTCATCATCGTGCCAGGTTATGGCATGGCCGTAGCGCAAGCCCAACATTCCCTCCGCGAAATGGCCGATCATTTGAAAAAGGCTGGCGTCACAGTAAAATATGCCATCCACCCCGTGGCCGGCCGCATGCCCGGCCACATGAACGTGTTGCTGGCCGAAGCTAATGTGCCTTATGATGAAGTCTTCGAACTCGAAGACATCAACTCAGAATTCGCCCAAGCCGACATCGCCTTCGTCATCGGCGCCAACGACGTGACCAACCCCTCCGCCAAGGACGATCCAACATCACCAATCTACGGCATGCCAGTCCTCGAAGTCTGGAAAGCCAAGACAGTCATGTTCATAAAACGCGGCATGGCCTCAGGCTACGCCGGCGTCGACAACCCGCTATTCTGGCGCGACAACACGCTGATGCTGTTCGGAGATGCAAAGAAGATGACGGAAGAGATCAACAAGGGCATGGATTAGTTCAAACCCTTTGTGGTAAGATTTCTTATGCACATTGCCGTTGCAAAACATACCAACGAAATCAAAGCGCTTTGCAAGAAATATGGCGTTTTGAGGCTTGAGGTCTTTGGATCAGCAGCGCGTGGCATGGACTTTGATGAAGAACGGAGCGATGTTGATTTAATTGCCCAATTTGACAAACAGTATAACAAATTCACGTTGTCAGATTTTTTTAACTTCGCAGAAGAATTGGAAAAAATCATCGATCGAAAGGTCGATCTTTCCGAAGACGTTCCCATCAAGAACCCATATTTGCGGCAATCCATAAACTCAAGTCGCGAGCTTGTCTATGCAGCGTGATCCACGCGTTTACATCCAAGACGCACTTGATGCTGCAAACAGCATAAAAGCATTCCTCAATGACGTTGATGAAAAAGCATTTGTCGAAAGTGAACTCGTGCAGTCAGCAGTCTACTATCAGTTTGCAATCATCGGCGAAGCGCTGAACAACTTCTCAAAGGTGAGTCCAGAACAAGCCAGAACAATAATAAATTTGAAAAACTGGGTAAGTTTCAGGAACGTTCTGACTCATGCGTATCACAGGGTTTCAGCAGAACTAGTATATAATTATGCAGAAGAATCGCTTCCTGTTCTTGAGGCTGCCATCAAATCTCTGATTGCCGAGGAAACGTAAAGCGACAACACAACCATGACCAACCTTCGCGGAACCCTCGTCGGCTGTGGCTTTTTCGCTGTGAACCAGATGCACGGCTGGAACGATGTTCATGGCGCTGACATCATTGCCATCTGCGACACAAACCCCACGCGCCTCTCCTCCATCGGCGACCAGTTCAACATTACCGCCCGTTACACCGTCGCCCGCACCATGCTGGAAACCGAACGTCCTGACTTCGTCGATATCGCCACTACCGTTCCCAGCCACCGCGGCCTTGTCGAACTTGCAGCAGAGCTCAAAATCCCCGTCATCTGCCAAAAACCTTTCGCGCAAGACATTGCCGACGCCAAAGCCATGGTCGCTGCTTGCGCCTCAACCAACACGCCGCTGATGGTGCATGAAAACTTCCGCTGGCAATCCGCAATCGTCAAAGTGAAGCAAGTCATCACCAGCGGTGCAATCGGAAAACCTTTCTGGGGCCGCGTATCCTTCCGATCGGCCTATGACGTATTTTCCGGCCAGCCCTATCTCGCCGAAGGTGAACGCTTCATCGTCGAAGACCTCGGCATTCACGCGCTG
The DNA here is from genome assembly GCA_031430915.1 of Hyphomicrobiales bacterium. Classification (GTDB taxonomy): domain Bacteria; phylum Pseudomonadota; class Alphaproteobacteria; order Rhizobiales; family Aestuariivirgaceae; genus Aestuariivirga. The sequence goes on along the minus strand of JANPCL010000228.1, from coordinate 15,119 downwards.
GATGTAGCGCGGTTCCTCCTCGGCGATGCACGCTCTGTCTCCGCCCGCATCACCCGCATCAACCCCAAGATCAAAGGCGAAGACGTGGCGACCATATTGCTGGACCACGGGGCAGGGGTGACCTCCATTGTCGATTGTTCCTATGCGACTCTTCAAGGGATCGAAACCTTTCCCGAAACGCTGATCGAGATTGATGGTGACAAGGGCAGCTTGCGCCTCACCCAAGGCTACAAACTCGCCGTCACAACACAAGGCGGCAGCCGCCACGAAGACGTCTCGCCACCCCTGCTCCCCTGGGCCTCAAAGCCCTGGCACAATATACAAGAGAGTGTTGTCCTCATCCAGCAACACTGGGTCGATTGCCTGAAGTCCAACCGTGAACCCGACACCTCAGGCCGAGACAACCTGCAAACATTCGCGCTTGTGGCGGCGGTGTACGAAAGCGCAAGAACGGGCGATACAGTTTCCCTAGTTGACATATTGGCCTGACCCATGATCCGCCTCACCTACCGCATCGAAACAGCAGGCAGCATCGAAAAACTCGCAGCCAAAATCGCCAGTGACCAGTCCACCGGAACTTTTGTCGATCTCCCCGGTGAAACCGAGGAACTGAAAAACCGCGTCGCAGCCAGGGTGGAAACAATCCGCCCTTTGCCCGATGCCGCGCAACCCTCTTTCCCCACAGACGACAGCGGACCGTTTCACCGTGCCGATGTCGACATTGCATTTCCGTTCGCCGCCATCGGCACCGACCTCTCAGCCTTGATGACCATCGCCATCGGCGGGGTCTACTCCATCAAGGGCATGAGCGGCATTCGCATCGTTGACATGCAATTGCCAAATGACTTCAAGGGAATTTATCCTGGCCCACAATTCGGCGTCACAGGCTCCCGCAAATTGACATCCGTGTACGACCGCCCCATCATCGGCACCATCATCAAACCAGCACTGGGTTTGCGCCCATACGAGTCAGCAGAACTCGTGCGCGAAGTTGTGGAAGCCGGAGTTGATTTCGTCAAAGATGACGAGAAGCTGATGTCACCAAACTACTCACCACTGGCTGACCGCGTCAAAGCCATCATGCCCATCATCCTCGATCAAGAACAGCGTACCGGAAAAAAATGCATGTACGCCTGGGGCGTCTCCGCCATTGACCCTGACGAGATGATGCGCAACCATGACATCGTTCTGAAAGCTGGCGGCAATTGCGCCGTTATCAATATCAACTCCATCGGCATGGGCGCGATGCTGTTCTTGCGCAAACGCTCCAGCCTCGTGCTGCACGCCCATCGCAACGGCTGGGACATTCTCACCCGCCACCCCGGCTTTGGCATGGACTTCAAGGTCTACCAGCAATTCTGGCGCATGCTCGGTGTTGATCAATTCCAGATCAACGGCATCGGCGTGAAATATTGGGAGCCCGATGACAGTTTCGTCGAAAGCTTCAAGGCTGTTTCCACGCCTTTGTTTTCAGAACACGATTGCCCCTTGCCCGTCGCTGGGTCAGGGCAGTGGGGCGGCCAAGCGCCGGAGACCTACAAACGCACCGGAAAAACCATTGACCTCATGTATCTGTGCGGTGGCGGCATCGTCTCGCATCCCGGCGGTGCTGCGTCAGGCGTCCGCGCCGTCAAGCAAGCCTGGGAAGCCGCCGTGCAAGATATACCCCTCGACACATATGCCAAAGACCATCCCGAACTGGCACAAAGCATCGCCAGATTTGCAGGCGGCAAAGGGGCATGAGCAGGCTCATCTCGTTTTATGGTGATGACTTCACCGGCTCCACCGACGTGATGGAAGCCCTCTCCACCCATGGCGTGAAAAACATTCTCTTCACCCGCGTTCCAACAGAAGCAGAATTTGCTCCGTACACTGATTATGATGCGTTAGGCATTGCAGGCACCAGCCGCAGTCAGTCGCCGGAATGGATGGATGAAAACCTTCCCGAAATATTTGAGTGGCTCAAAAGCACCAATGCAACCTTCACCCACTACAAGGTTTGTTCCACCTTTGACTCGAGCCCGACCATCGGCAACATTGGCCGCGCCATGGAAATTGGCGCACGCATATTCGATCAACCCATAGTCCCACTCATCATCGGCGCACCGCAGCTGAAGCGATACACTTTCGCAGGCCATCTCTTCGCGGGCTATCTTGGCGAAATCTGGCGCATAGACCGCCATCCCGTCATGAGCCGCCATCCCGTCACACCGATGCACGAATCCGATCTGCGGCTTCACCTTGCGCAGCAAACTGAAATGCCGGTTCAAGTGATTGACGTGCACGATGCAATAACCCAGCAGCAAGCTGGCCAGCGCCTGCGGAGCGAAAGGCCAAAATTCATCGTCGGGTCCTCCGGCGTCGAATATGCTCTTGTGCAATCGCTGTCGGTCCAACCTGCTGTCTTTGCACCCGTGCCACCAGTCAGGCAAATGCTTGTCATCTCTGGCAGCGTTTCGCCAACCACCGAACGGCAAATCCGCCACGCACTCGCCCATGGTTTCACAGCCGTCGAACTTGATCCGCAAATCCTCGACGTGGAAAATGCTATCACCGAAGGCAACACAATTCTGCAAAATGGCGGAAGCCCGCTGTTCTACACAGCTCTTGGCCCTGCAAGTGACAAACACCTCACGGGGGATCGCAGCGCCATCGGTCAAGCTCTTGGTCGCATCGCGCAGCACTGCATTCTCAAACACAAACTTCCGCGCATTGTCGTGGCAGGCGGCGATACTTCAAGCCACGCCTTGCTCGAACTTAACGTGCTGACGCTCGAAACCCGCTATCCCCTCGTCGCAACACCGGGATCGCCCCTTTGCACCGCCAAAACTCCGGCAGGCCACGTCTTGGAAATCGCGCTCAAAGGGGGGCAGGTGGGCGGCGATGATTATTTTGTCGCATTGCGCGATGGATTTGAAAGTTAAGACAAGACACTCAATCAATGCACCTTGCCACACGCTTTCGCCACGGCGCAGTTGCGGCAGGTTTGTGGCATGATGGATTGAATGACATGCAAAGGTACGGGCAACAACGTCAGGCCAGACGCTCTAAGTTCAGTCGACAAAGCCACTACTGCCGTGCGCAATTCCAGTTGGTCTTCGCTCTCACGCAACAAGTATTTCAGACAGAAATCAAATGTTTCGGTCATGTTGTGCTGGCTGGCCGAGAGCAACGACAGGACCAGACATTCGTCAGTGCACGCGCGTCTGCAGGTCGTCGGAAAATAATTGACCTTGTTTGCGCGGCAGGCCCGTATGGAGCGAACGAAGAAATGCAGGCTGCCACTGATGCGACAGGCCAGCTCTGCGCCCCCCTCAGCCACCAGATTTGTCCATAAATCATCCCAGCAAGATGAGTCTCCCAGATCATATCCAGCCATGGCACAGCGAAAACTTGTGAGAGCCACACGCTCTGCAGCAAGATCGAAGATATCGGAGCCATTGGTGATTGACGCCATTCCAGCCTCACAATGATTTCAAAAAGGCAATCAGGGCTTCGCGCTGGTCTTTTGGCGCGGTCCGGAAATTGTCTTGGGATTTTTGCGCTTCGCCACCATGCCACAACACAGCCTCGGCGAAACCTCTTGCCCTGCCATCATGCAGCAACATCTCGTGCCCATTCACAACTGCAATCAATCCCAAACCCCACAACGGCGGCGTCCGCCATTCAGAACCGCTTGCTTCAAATTCCGGCCTTCCGTCAGCAAGGCCCTCACCCAAGTCATGCAGTAATAAATCCGTATACGGATGAAAAACCTGATTGGCAATTTCAGGCAAGCGATGGTCACCAGATTGCAGTGCAGGCAAATGGCAGGCGCTGCAACCAAAATCACGAAACAGTTTGGCACCTGCGATCACGTCCGCATCACCTGCATCGCGTTGCACCGGAACGGCAAGGCTTGCTGTATAAAGCGTCAGTTTCTCCAGAAACTCATCCTTCAGATCGGGCAAACCACCTGTGATCGCGGCTGCACAGGCAGCCTGCGCCTCCATGCAATTTTCCTCGGGGTAAACTCCGGTCGTCAATCCAATATCGCCAACTGCCGCCGCTGCATTCTGGTTGAGCAAGTCCGGTTGCCCGGCTTTCCAGCCGAACCGCCCGATGGCCGGTTGATTGTGCACCGCGTCCCACACTTTGTTGAGGCGCCCCGTAACACCGTCTGCATCGTCATCGTCAGGATCAGCCAAAGCCTGGAGTGTTGCCGCAGGCACCGCTTCCAACAGTCCAAGACCAATCATCTGGGGTGCCACACGCGGCGAGATCAGGGTTTCGTGCGGCAGAGCGCCATATGCCGTTTTCCCGATGGAATAGCTTGGCTGCCGCAGGCTGAAAGCTTCACCATCGCCGTAACGGCCCGCAACCTCTTCATAACGCACCAGAGCTTCACCCTCAGCTCGAACACCCAGAATGCCACGCTCACTCAACTGGTCACCATAACCCGGCACTGGTTTTACGCCGCCGTGCGGTCCAACCCCGGGAATACTGATGCGAAACAACATTGAATCCATTGGCCCAACTCCACCTGTGGGCGGTTGCCCCCTGCCGTCTTTGGTGTGGCAGCCGGAACACGAAGGCCGATTGAACAGCGGCCCCAAGCCATCAAAACTTTTGACCGACGCGGGCGCTTCAACCCAATTGGTATTGAACAGGCGGTTACCGAATGAGAATGGCCGCTGGTGTTTGCCAGGCGCATTTGCCGCCTGAAACGAAAACGCGTCTCCGTCAGCAAGGGGACGTGTCGTATTACCCCCAAGCTGACTGCTGACTGGCAACAACCCCAGCATTTCGCGCACCGAAACTGACTTTGCGTTGCTGTTCAATCCAGCCAGCAAGGTCAGCGCAGTTGCCGCAAGACATCCCCAAATCCTTGACTGTCCCATAGGTCAACCTGATGGAATGAGAACCAGCACACCAAGCTTGCTTCCCACATCCTTCAAACCGGCAGCCAATGCCTGCAACGCAACAACAACTGCCTCCGCGTCCTTGCGGGCAGGAGAACCCTTTGGTGAGGCCAGAACCTTGTCCCAAGGGTCGCCAAGCGCTGCGATTTTCATCTCCGCATCAGCGAACAACCCATCGACCAGCGCGGCAAGTGCTGCATCGCGTTTGGCGGTCAATGCATTCAAGCCCGCTTTGTCCCAAACTGCCTTGATGCCCACCAGGTCATGCACAAAATCCTGTTTGGTGGTGTCAGAAAAACAGGAGTGCTCATCTTCCTGGTCCCCGGAGTCGAGTGCCACAGCCAGGCGTTCCGACATGAATTCATATCCTGCGAGAATAGCCATGCCATTCACCATGCGGCCAATGGCTTCACGTGGCGGCAGGGCCTTGAATGATGCAGCGTAGCTTCCCGCCTCGTCCATTTCCCACTTTTCCTCCAAGTCGTGCAGTTCCTTGGCCAACTGGCTGGACACCAGTTTCAGATAAGTACGGCGTCGGTCATTGTTGCCTTGTCCCATAATATAATCCGTAAACGGACGATTTCCCGGTCCATCAACTGAAACATCCTGGCCCCACAGCAGGAACTCGACGGCGTGCCAGCCTATGGTAACGTTGGTTTCATCCTGTTTCTGGTTGACGCCTTCAAGCATGTCAATATCGAGACTGATCTTCGGATCATTGATGATGCCTGCATCAGGCTTGCCTTCAACATAGTCGATGTAGGCTTCATTCATCGGCCATGAATTGATTTCGCCTTCAACAGCTTCAATCGGCCCGTCATAAAACCGGAAGGCTTCCGTGTGAAGATAGGCGGGCCGCGCCGCAATCCACGCTTTGCGGGCTGCATCCAGTGTTTCAACCGAGGGGGCCGCGAGAAAAGCGTCAACAACTTTTTCCATGGTCGCCGCATCATCGGCGGCCTTCTCGTAGCTCTTGTAAGCGAGGTCAATATAGGCCGAAACCTGCGGGTCGGCGTCATAGGCAAACGCCGTGGCATCCGTGCTTTCAAGGGCATATATCATGTCCGAACTTGTGCCACCACCTTCGCCGCCACCTTCGCCACCTTCACCATCCACCAAAATCATTTGGGGGTTGTCTATCGGTGCGAATGACTTGAGAGCACCCGCTTCAGCCATGCCGGCCCCGGTCAGTACCGCAACCCCGAGAGCCGTCCATATTTTCGCACGCTTTGCCATTGTTATTTCCTTTCCCGACTAATATAGTCGGTTTCATATGAGACAAACCCGATTAAATCAATCGGAAAAGTGAGTTGCGACAATGATGCTTCAAATTTCAGGGGTTTTGGACGCGGAAACTGTGGAAAACATCCGTGTCAAGCTGGCGGCGGAAGAGGCGGTCTTCGCCTCTGGCAAAGCCACGGCGGGCTGGTATGCGAAGGATGTGAAACACAACGACCAGGCCTCAGGCGTGGTCGCAACCGCCGTGATGGAACAAGTCAAATCCACCCTTATAGCCAACGCATTGTTCCTGTCCGCCGCCCGCCCCAAAACCTTCGTCAAAACCCTGGTCTCGCGGTATCGCCCTGGTATGCATTACGGCACCCATGTCGATGACGCGTTGATGGGCGGCATCCGCACTGACCTCTCCTTCACACTTTTCCTGGCCCCACCCGAAACCTACCAAGGCGGTGAACTTGTCATCGAATCCCCCGATGGTGAAACCGACATCAAACTCGAAGCGGGCAGCCTTGTGCTCTATCCCACCACGTCACTGCACCGTGTGAACGAAGTGACGACAGGCGAGCGCCTCGCCATTGTCGGCTGGGTCCGCAGTTTCATCCGCAGTGCTGAACAACGTGAAACACTTTTTGATCTGGATCAGGTTGTGGCGCAGTTGAAAGCGACAGATGCAGACCGCGCCCTCATGAACCCGGTGATGAAAATCAGGAACACGCTCACAAGACTGTGGGCCGAGGATTAGCCTCTCGACAGCGCCATTACTTCGACTAAGTTGCGTCACAAGCAACCGATAACGAATCCGGCTGGTGGGTGAGGCAATGGCACAGGAAACAATTACACTCGAAAAGCCCACGGTGCATATTGTGCACATGCTGGTCTTCACCTTGGTTGTTGCCATTCTCTGTGCCGTGTTGTTTCAAACCATCAAAGAGGACTTCATGCACAACCCGGGTCTGAACGGCCTGATTGTCACGACTCTGATCTTGGGCATGGCCTACGCCTATCGCATGGTCTGGCGGCTTTTTCCGGAAGTGAACTGGGTCAATGAATTTCGCATGGGGCAACCCAACGAGGGCCAGTCACCTGTCCTGCTCGGCCCCATGGCGAACCTGTTGAGTGATACCAACAGGCGCACCATGCTGTCGCCACAGACCATGCGATCATTGTTAGATTCGCTCGCCTCCCGCCTCGATGAATCGCGTGATCTTTTGCGTTACCTTGTGGGGCTGCTGATTTTCCTGGGTCTTCTCGGCACCTTCTGGGGGTTGCTGGCCACAGTGTCGTCAGTGGGTGACGCCATCGGCAATCTTGATGTGACGTCCACCCAATCCTCCTCGGTATTTGACGAGTTGAAAACCGGATTGCAGAAACCATTGGACGGCATGGCCCTGTCCTTCGCCTCATCCCTGTTCGGCCTCGCAGGCTCCTTGATCCTCGGCTTTATGGACCTCAAGGCTTCGCAGGCCCAGAACCGTTTCTACCACAATTTCGAAGACTGGCTCTCCACCATGACCGATGTTGGGGCAGGGGAGGGGCAGTCCTCCAGCGTGCCAGCTTTCGTGCGTCTCGACATGCAGAATTTGCAGCGCAGTGTGGAGCGGCTCAATACCGTTGTCGAACGTGGTCCGCCCCTTAACGCCGCTCCGGCCCAGGGCAATGAAACCATCGAACAACTGGCCGACGCTGTTGCCAATCTCGTCACGCAAATGCGTGAAGAACAAAAAATGGTGCGCCAGTGGATTCAGAACCAGCAGGTGCAGCAGAATGAAATCCAGCGCCTGTTGATGCGCCAGTCCGGCGCCACACGGGGCCGCGAATAATCATGGCGGGTGCACTTTCACGCCGCCGCCGTCACGAGGAACCGCCCTATTGGCCGGGCTTTGTCGATGCCATGGCGCAACTACTTCTGGTCATTATATTCCTTCTCTCTGTTTTCATGGTGGCGCAATTCCTGCTGGCCCGCGAAATCTCCGGCCAGGATTCAGCACTGGGCCAATTGCGTTCACAGATTGCCGAACTCACGGAATTGCTGGCATTGGAGAAATCCGCCAAGGCAGAGGTGGAAGGACAACTCTCCACCCTCACCGATGATCTCAACGCCGCCAAACTGAAAAATGCCGACCTCTTGTCGGGTCTTGAACAGGAAACTGCAAAAGCCCTTGCCGGCGGCACAACCATGTCCAGTTTGCAAAGTTCACTCATCACCGAGAAAAAACTGTCCAGCGAAGCCATGGCAAAAGTCGAATTGCTGAACCAGCAAATCGCCGCCATGCGCCGCCAATTGGCGCAAATCAATTCTTTGCTCGACGCCGCCGACGAACGCAACAAAGCCTCCGATGCGCAAGTGGCAGATCTTGGCCGCCGTCTCAATTCCGCCCTTGCGCAGAAGGTGCAGGAACTGAGCAAATACCGTTCTGAATTCTTTGGCCGTCTCCGTCAAATCCTCTCGCAACGCTCCGATATTCTCGTGGTGGGAGATCGCTTCGTCTTTCAGGCCGAAGTGCTGTTTCCCAAAGGCAAGGCCGAACTCAACCCGGCTGGCCAAGCCGAGATGCAAAAACTCGCGGACGCCGTCAAACAACTCGAAAAAGAAATTCCACCCGACATCGCCTGGATCCTGCGCGTCGACGGCCACACCGACAGCGACCCCATGCAGAACGCCGAATTCAAATCCAACTGGCAACTCTCCGCCGCGCGCGCCATCAGCGTCGTGAATTTTCTGGAGTCACAAGGCGTGCAATCAAAACACCTCGTCGCCGCAGGTTTTGGCCAGCACCAGCCGCTGGTAGAAGGCGAGTCGGAGGATGCAAAAGCTGAGAACCGCCGCATTGAGTTGAAATTGACGGAGCGGTAAGGGACCTCATCCGGCCTTCGGCCACCTTCTCCACGCAAGGGGGGGGCGCGGAGAAGGGATTGCATTGAGAACGCCCGTAAAATGTCAGAGTTAAAGGGAGGTCCAAATCCAGTCCCTTCTCCAGCCCTCTTGCTGGAGAAGGTGCCCGAAGGGCGGATGAGGTCCCTTCCTACCCCTCCAACCCAAACTGCAACGTCGCCAGCTTCGCATAAAGCGGAGATTTTTTCATCAGCTGCGCATGTGTGCCCTCGGCCACCACGGCACCTTTCTCCATCACCACAATCTTCTGCGCATTGCGAACCGTCGACAAACGATGTGCAATGACAAGCGTCGTGCGCCCCGCCGTCAATTTCTCAAGCGCCTGCTGCACCAGCACTTCGCTTTCAGCATCCAGCGCACTCGTCGCTTCATCCAGTAACAACAGTGGCGCATTGCGAATAATCGCCCGCGCAATTGCCACGCGTTGCCGCTGCCCGCCTGATAACGTCACGCCGCGCTCACCCAATTCCGTATCAAGCCCTTGTGGCAAGCCAAGCGCAAACTCCAACACCCGCGCTGCCTCAGCTGCTGCCATCACGTCGGCATCACTCGCGTTTGGATTGCCGAAGCGGATATTCTCTGCCACCGAGCCTGAGAAAATCACCGGGTCCTGCGGCACACTGGCAATGTTTCCGCGCAAACTTTCCAGTTGCAACGAAACCACATCCTGGCCATCCACAGAAATCCGCCCCGATTGTGGATCGTGAAACCGTTGCAACACCTGAAACAACGTCGTTTTGCCAGCCCCGGACGGCCCGACAATCGCCGTCACTGTTCCTGGCTGTGCCGTAAAACTGACGTGACGCAAAACCTCGCGGTCCGCCCGCGCCGGATAGGTAAACGTCACATCCTCAAATTTCACCGCACCCTTCGGTGCCGCCGCAAAACCAACGGCATCAGCAGCGGAAACAATCGCAGGCTTCTCGTCCAGCAATTCAGAAATCCGCTCCGCCGCGCCCGCCGCCGTTTGCACCTCGCCCCAGACCTCCGACAATTGCCCAAGCGAGCTTGCCGCGAATACCGCGTACAACACAAATTGCGTCAGCGTTCCCCCGGTCATGGCACCAGACATCACGTCACGCGCACCACTCCACAACAGCAGCACGATGGCACCCATTGAAACAAAAATAATCGCCGCCGTCAGAAACGACCGCGCCAGCGTGCGCCGCGTCGTCGCCTCGAAAGCCACCACAGTTGCTTTCTCAAAACTGCTGTTGGTGAGGGCTTCCTGTGTATTGGCTTGCACCGTTGTGATGGCACCCAAACGCTCCTGCGCAAAGGCCGCTGACTGCGCCAGAGCATCCTGCGCTTGCCGCGCCAGATTGCGCACTCGCCGCCCATAAAAAATCAACGGGATGACCACCAGCGGAATGGCCAGTGCCGCAAGGCCAGACAATTGCGGGCTGGTGTAAACCATCATCGCCAGTGCCCCCACCAGCATGACGAAATTCCGTAAGGCAATCGAAGCCGTGGATGAAAACGCCGACTTGATCTGGTTCGCATCCGTGGTCAGACGCGACACCACTTCACCCGTGCGCTGCTGCTCATAAAATTCCGGCGTCAGCGTTACCAAGTGCCGGAACAGTGCATCGCGCAGATCCATCACGATGCGCTCACCTATCCAACTCACAAAATAAAACCGGAGTGACGATGAAACCGCAAGCACCGCCACCACAATCAACATCACACCGAAATACTGGTTCACCAGTTCCGAGTTCTGGCTGTTGAAGCCGTGGTCCAAAACCCGCCGTACTGCAATGGGAACAGTCAATGTTGCAGCAGACGCCACAGCCAGCGCCACAAGCGCCAGCACCACCTTGCTCTTGTATCGCGCCAGAAACGGCAAAAGCCGCCGTAGCGGCCTTAAATCCCTGGGGTTTTCCCGTTCGGCCAATTCGCGGCGTTGAAAGCGTGCCATACCAAATCCAGTTATCGACAGGGTCTTGCCCTATCAGCAGAGCTTCTATATAGGGTGCGCAAATTGATTGTCACGTCCCGGTTTTCTTCGCAGGAAACCTTTGTTTTTAAAGAGCTTGAGCCATGAAATCCGGTATCCATCCAGAATATCACCCCATCACCATCGTCATGACTGACGGCACGAAATTCGTGACGCGCTCAACCTATGGCAAATCCGGCGACACGATGAACCTCGATATTGATCCAAAGTCCCACCCCGCCTGGACCGGTGCGCAAGGCACAATCCTCGACCGCGGCGGTCGCGTCTCGCGCTTCAAGCAGAAATACGCCTTCCTCGGCAAGTAAGCCGACGGTGAATGAAAAACAAAACCCGGCTCGAAAGAGACCGGGTTTTTTATTGTAGCGAAGGGACCTCATCTCTAGCAATCGCCTTCGATTGCGGAACCCTTCGGGCACCTTCTCCAGCAAGAGGGCTGGAGAAGGGACTTCATTGAGACCTCCCACGCGGTGATCAAGCATTCGGGGAGAACTTGATGCAGTCCCTTCTCCACGCCCCCTTGCGTGGAGAAGGTGGCCAACGGCCGGATGAGGTCCCTTCCTCACCCCCGCGTAAACGCCCGCATCAGTTGGTCCATTTGCAGCGCCACCGGATTTTCATTCGCAGCCGACAATTCCACCTTCGCCTCGCCCATCTGGTCCATCATCTTGATCCGCTCATGCAGCCTGAGTGATCGGTCCACCAACTCAATCAATCCCTCCGGCAATTGCTCCACACCCGGAATATCATGCCCGGCGCCAATCTCGTTCAAGTTCACACGCGACTTTTCCCGCCGTGCTTCTGTTTCATTGACTTCGCCGGAAATCATGGCCCGCTGCAGCAACAGCCATGATGCCAACTGCATCAACCGCGTCGTCAGGCGCATGCTTTCTGTGGCGTAAGCGATTGTCCCGGGGCGGTCCAGCACACGGCTGTCCACACGCCCTTGCCCATCAAGGTAATTGGCGGTTTCTTCAACCAACCCCATGCCTTCCTTGAAAATTTTGTCAAACTGGTCTGAATTCTGAAAGCGAGACAGGAAATTGATGGTGCCGCTGTTGTCTGTGTTGCGTTGATCACGCATGGTTAATTGTCCCCTACTCACTTACTCAATTTTTAGCACCAACTTTGATCATAGGCAGCGCCAGCCTAAGGTCAAGACGATACAATTATCATCAACCTTTTTATTGTTGAGCAAATTCGGGGCCAAAAAAAAGCCGCGAACAAGCGCGGCTTTGAGTTTCTAACAGGGAGGCGTCAAACAGAGTGGACAGAAACCACTCAAAGACATCCGGATCGCTCCGGACACTGATGAAGGTAAACATTAACGATTACCAATCCCTTAACCAAAAACATGAAATGCAAGCAATACAGCTGGGAAAACCGGATGTTTATTAATGGGTGTTAACGATTTCGTTCAATCCCACAGCTGTCATTACCGCACTTGTTGCGGTAATCCATCGTTCCGCGGGAGTGGAGCTAACATGATAAATCACGCTTGCTGAGCCATGGATTGCCGGAACAAGTCCGGCAATGACAATGTGAAGAGTGCTCCCCCTCAACTCTTGAAAAACGCATCCGCCGCGGCTTTCGACGATTGCTTCTTCACAATCTCCGCCTCCAGCCGCACAATCTCCGCCGCCAAAATCCCGACCCGCGACTTTAATTCGTCAACACTGATCGCATCAAGTTTTTCGCCAATGACATGCTCATGTTTTGGTTTGGGAAGATCATCACTGTCCATTTTGGGCCACCTCGCTATTGTGCCATCGTGACCGATGTTAAGACCGACATCAAGAGTGAGGACCCCATCCCATGAAAGCCATAGCAATCCGCAAACCCGGCGGCCCGGAAGAGCTTGTTGGAACCGACATCGCCACACCCACGCCCCAACACAATCAAATCCTCATCAAGGTTGTGGCCGCTGGCGTAAACCGTCCCGATATCCTGCAACGCCAGGGCGGTTACCCACCGCCCAAGGGTGCCCCTGAAACACCGGGGCTTGAAGTGGCGGGCGCGGTGGTGGCCTTGGGACAGAGCTGCACCCGTTACAAGATCGGCGATCACGTCTGCGCCCTCATTCCCGGCGGCGGCTATGCGGAATACGCCATTGCCGCAGAAGACAACACACTCCCCATCCCCGGGGGCATGACCCTGATAGAAGCCGCCGGCCTGCCCGAGACTTTCTTTACCGTCTGGACCAACGTGTTCCAGCGCGGCAAATTGCAAGCTGGCGAAACCTTCCTCGTCCATGGCGGCACCAGCGGCATTGGTTCCACAGCCATCATGTTGGCGAAAAACTTTGGTGCCAAAATCATTGCCACCGCAGGCAGCGATGAAAAATGCGCCTCATGCCTGAAACTCGGTGCCGACGTTGCCATCAATTACCGAAACCAGGATTTCGTTGGAGTCATGCAACAACAAAACCTGCAAGCCAATCTGGTGCTGGACATGGTGGGCGGCGATTATGTGGCCCGCAATTTCAAGGTCCTCGCAATGGAAGGCCGCCTCGTCCAGATCGCCTTCCAGCAAGCATCAAAAATCGACATCGATCTTTTGCCTATTATGCTGAAACGTCTGACGCTGACAGGCTCCACGTTACGTCCCCGCACCGTCGAACAAAAAGCCGAAATCGCCAGGGAATTGGAAGCGAAAGTCTGGCCGCTTCTTTCCCAAGGCAAATGCCGCCCGATAATCCACGCCACCTTTCCCCTGAGCGATGCTGCCAAGGCCCATGTGATGATGGAGAGCAGTGTCCACACGGGGAAGATTATTCTCACAGTATGAGTGCGTGGCCCCTCATCCGGCCTTCGGCCACCTTCTCCCGCCGAAAGAAGCGGGAGAAGGCATCGTTGCAACATCTCCCTTAATGATCCTTGTTTGGGGAGCAGGCAGCCCCAATGCCTTCGCCCGCCTCTTCCGGCGGGAGATGGTGCCCGAAGGGCGGATGAGGGACCCCACGCGCTGACCCCCAAAACCATCAACAAAACCAAAATCCACATCACAAATCCCCATAACAAAAAACCCCGCAGCACAATCGCCGCGAGGCTAAAAACCTTCAAACCCAGTTCTGGAATATAGCGATATCTAGCGTAAAGACCGCGCGCTGTCAAGCACTTTTTTCCCAATCTGGACATAATTCGCGCAAGCTCTTGAACTCTCATTGCAAACTGTTGCGAACTATCCTATAGCCGTTTCATTCCCTGACATTTTCACCGTCAAAAACATTGGAACCCCCAGGAAGGTTCCGAAGGAGCGAAACCATATGTCCCGTATCCCCTTGATGTCGAAAGCCACTGCCGTCTGGCTGGTTGAAAACACCACCGTCACATTCAAGCAAATCGCTGAATTCTGCCACCTGCATGAGCTGGAAGTCAAAGGCATTGCCGATGGTGACGTGGCCGCAGGTGTGCGTGGCCTCGACCCCGTAACCGGTGGCCAGCTGACCCGCGAGGAAATCGCCAAGGCCGAAGCCAATCCGGACCACAAGATCCAGATTCTCGAATCAAAGGTTCTGGACGTGAAGGTGAAAACCTCAACCGCAGGCCCCCGCTATACCCCTGTTTCGCGCCGTGGCGATCGCCCGGACGCCATCCAGTGGCTGCTGCGTTTCCATCCCGAATTGCCAGATGCCGCCATCATGAAACTTGTTGGCACCACCAAGCACACCATCAATGCCGTGCGCGACCGCAGCCATTGGAACATCCAGACCATCAAGCCGGTTGATCCGGTCTCCCTCGGCATCTGTACGCAAATCGCCCTCGATATGGCAGTTCAAAAAGCCGCATCAAAATCCGGCAAGAAGCCGATGGGCGACGGCGAAGCGCTCCGCACCTTGATTCCGGCCTCCGAAGTCGAGGGCACCACAGCCTATGCCAAGGCCCGTGAAGAAGAAGCCCTCGCCAATCCGCCAGAGCCGGTGGATGAGCGAAAGCAGGACTATTCCGCAGATTCAGTTTTTGCAAAGCTGAAGGGTCTGAAAGTCGATGAAGACCAGAACGGATGAGAATTCTCGCAGTCGGCGGTGAAGGGGCAGTTGGCAAGGCCGCAATCAGCGACCTGCAAAAGCGCCACGAGATCATCACTGCCGGCCGTACGTCCGGCCAGATTTTGGTAGACGTTATGGACGAAG
>JANPCL010000227.1:0-33230 GCA_031430915.1 Hyphomicrobiales bacterium | reverse complement strand
CGACATTGCGGTGGAGGTGGCGTCAACTGCTGTGCAAGTGCATGGCGGTATGGGCTTTGTTGAGGAGACAGGTGTGGCGCAATATTACCGCGATGCGCGCATTCTCACGATCTATGAGGGAACCAACGGCATTCAGGCGATCGATCTGGTGACGCGGAAACTGGGATTGGAAAATGGCCAGACGCTAGGCGATTGTCTGGCGCGGTGTGCGGGTTCGGTTGCAGCTGACAGTGTAAACGCGGTGCGGGAAATGGCGGCGAAACTTTATGCGGCACCGGGACATGCGGCTTCGCTTGCGGCGGCTACGCCGTTTGCGCGGGCACTGGCCGTACTGGTTGCTGCAGGGCTTTTGGTTGAAGCCAGTGTGATGGCGCGGGGTGGTGAATTGCAGGATGAGGCTGAAGTTGATGCGCTCTACTTCAATGCAGTGGAATTACCGTCAGCGATTGCAGCGGCGCAGGCTGCGATGGCAGGTGCGGATGTAGTGGTCGGGGCCAGGATTGCGTAGTGTTAGCCGTCAGATTTTGAGCGTTCGGCCCGTCATCCCAACTCAAAACTCGTCAAGCCGTAGATGTTTTGCAGGGGGAGTGTTGGTGCTGTTCCCCGGTACATACGGGCGGTTTCGAAGACGGGGGTGAAGCCGTGCCGTTGCAGCAAGCGCAGCCCTTCGGTGTTGGGTTCTGGCATGTCTATGGTGACATGGTCGTCACCCGCGCATTGCATAAGGTCTGACAACAGATTTTCTGCGACGGTGGATGTGTTGGCAAAGAGTGGACCGATTTTCCAACCTGCATGACAAGGGCGGATGACGCCGTAACCCGCGACCTGCTGTTGATCAAACACTGCACGTGCGTGACGCCCACCCGAGCCATCAAGCCAATGTTCAATAAATGAAGTTCTTATTGCGCCGTAGTGCCGGGCGTCAAAGTTCGCGATGTGGTTGATGTGATGGGCTTCGACGGGTTGTGCATGAGTGTTGGTCTTGGACTGAACCTGGCGCTTGCCTTGAAAGCGAATGCTGCGGTGGGCCAGGGCAAACCCGGATCTGGCATAATTTGCCTGTTGGGCCACAACGCCATCAAGGCCGATGCTGCGATTGGCGAGTTTCGCCAAGCCCGCTTGCCAAGTCTTAAATCCCAGGCCCTTGCCACGATGGACGGGACTTACGATGTAGAGGCCGAGGAAGCCAAAGCTTTCGCCTGCCGCGACTACAGAAATTCCGCTGGCAAGTTCACCGTCGAGATAGCCTAGCAAGAAACCTTGCGGGTCAGCGGCATGGAAAGCTGCGGCGTCATGAAGTCCGGGCTTCCAGCCTTCGGCTTTTGCCCAATCCAGCAACAGAGCAACGCCGTCGACATCAGCCGTTCTAATGTCCAACATGGCCGGGGGCGAAGGACGCGAACAGGCCCTTGTAGATTTTTGGCAAGGGTTCGGCATAGCCGCCGCGCTTGGAAGTGATGATGCCGTTGCGGGCGAGAAGTTCAACAAGTCCCACCGCAATGGAGACGCCGTCGATAACGGGGAGGCCGTGTTCGGTTGATAGATTTGCAGCGAGGTCGGCCATGCCCGCGCAGCCGAGAACGATGGCTTCGGCGCGGTCTTCCGTTTTGGCTTTTTCAATTTCTGCGGAGATGAGCCGACGTGCAGGAGAATTTGGTTCTTCGAGAGACAGCACGGGTACTTCGGAGGCGCGAACTTTGGCGCAGCGGGTTGCAAGGCCATAGCGGACGAGATTGTGTTCGATTGCCGGGATGGAACGGCTCAGCGTGGTGACGACGGAGAATTTTCCGGCGACCAGACTTGCGGCGTGGAAGGCGGCTTCGCCAATGCCAATGACGGGGGCTCGTGCCAAACAACGGGCGGCGTCAAGCCCGGTATCATCAAAGCAGGCGATGATGTGGCCTGTTACGTTTTGGGTTTCAGCCTTGGCGATACACTGCAGCAGGCCGGGCACGGAGAAGGCTTCGTCGAAATAGCCTTCGATGGAGACAGGTCCCATATCAGGTTGGGTTGCCAGAATTTCAGTTGTGGGCATGGCGGCGGCTTTGGCGGCAGCTGCAATCTTGTCTGTGAAGCTCTGGGTGGTGTTGGGATTGACGACGTGGATGCGCATGGATCAGACACCCTTGCCACTGTCGGAGCCGAAACGGGCCTGGCGTTTTTGCAGGAATAATATGACGGCAAGTGCGACGCCGATGACGACGAAGGAAACGGCGGTGGTCAAGGTGCCAAGTGCATAGATATCCGGATTGGTGACCGTTGTCGTGAGGCCCTGCAGTTCCAGCGGCAGCGTGTTGACGGAGCCGATGGCCTGGCTGGAGCGGGCCAGTTCATCCCAAGACAGGGTGAAACCGAACAACCCGATGCCGACGACGGAGGGGAGGATGATGGGAAGCACGACATAGCGGAAGCTTTGCCATGGTGTGGCTCCCAAATCGCGGGCGGCTTCTTCCAGTCTGGCATCGAAGCGGTTGAAGATGGCAAACATGATCAGGAGGCCAAAGGGCAGGGTCCACGTGAGATGTGCGCCGAGGCCCGATGTGAAGAGGCCCATGCCGGTTTCCCAGCTGCTGGAGACGTAATTGCGGAAGAGATCATCGAGGATGCGAAACTCAAGGGCTATGCCGAGGGAGGTGATGATCGACGGCACGATGAGACTTGCGATGGCGACATAAAACAGTACGGCAGAACCTTTGAATTTCTTGCGGAAGGCAAGTCCAGATGCGACGGAGAGGACCACGGTGATGATCATTACCACAAGACCCAATGCGAGCGAGCGGCGGAACGCGGCTCCGATATCGACGATGCCGTTTCCTGCAATGAGCTTGCTGAACCAGTGAAAAGAAAATCCGTTCATCGGGAAGGTAAGTCCGCCGGATGGGCCCTGGAATGACAGGATGAAAATCGCAATCATCGGACCATAAAGAAACAGCACATAGGCCGCGAAAAAAATTGCGAGAAAATAATAACTGCGGGATTTGGTGTGCTCCATGTTCAGAGTTCCTTCCGGATATCCACCAGCCGTGTGAGCATGGTGATGATGAGGAAGGTGATGCCGAGGAGAATGACGGCATTGGCGGCGGCGGCAGGAAATTGCAGCGCGTTGAGGCGCACTTCGATGATTTTTCCGGCTGCTGCCACCTGCTGGCCGCCCATTACGCCGATGGTGGTGAAGTCTCCCATGACGATAGTGATGACGAAAATCGAACCGATGACAATGCCAGGTTTGCAGAGGGGGATCACCACATTCCACAGGGTTTGCCAACCTGTTGCACCTGCATCGTACGAAGCTTCGAGCAGGCGTCGGTCAATGCGCATCATGGAATTGAAGATGGGTACGATCATGAAGAACGTGAAGAGATGGACCATGGCGAGAACGATGGCGAATTCGGAATAGAGCAGCCACTCTACAGGCTCTGCCACGATGCCTGTTTTGACCAAACCCATGTTCACAAGGCCATTTCGGCCGAGCAAGGGAATCCAGGCGATCATGCGAATGACGTTGGAAGTCCAGAACGGGATGGTACAGAGCAATGACAGAGCGACTTGCCAAGTCGTTGAGCGAATGTGGAAGGCAAGGAAATAGGCGACGGTAAAACCCACAACCAGTGTGATGGCCCAGACCAAAAGGCAGAGCTTGATGGTTTTCAGATAGGTTGCGAGTGTGGTGCAGAGCTCGGGGAATTTCGTGATGCAGCCTTCGAAACTTTCGACATAGCCCCGTGTGGTGAAGGTGGGGATCATGGCATATTCATTGTAGTCCCAGAAGCTGACCATAACCACGAAAGCCAGCGGCAGAACGAAGAACAGCGCGAAGACAAACATCATCGGGCCGGCTTGCAGCCAGGAAAACAGGGTTTGCGATTTGGAGGTTGCCAAGATGTATTCCAGTGATGCTTCAATGTGCGAAGAATGGCCCTCATCCGTCTCGCGCTTTGCGCGATCCACCTTCTCCCGCAAGCGGGTGGGGAGGCGCGGCATGCGCCGGGGAGGGGATGCCGCACGGAACCTAGCGTTCCGTGCGACGGGGACGTCAGTTACGCCGCAATAAACTCATTCCACTTGCGGACCATGTAGTCATTCTCATCCATGACGGCGTTCCAGCAGGCAACACTACCCATGCGGTCGTCGTAGGAACCACCATCGCGCGTGGCACCGGCTTTTTCGAGCAAGGAACCATCTGGTGCCTTGATGTCTTTTTCGGCAGCCTTGCCTTCCATCCAGTAGGCCCATTCATCCGGTGCCATGGCAGCTTTGGCGGTTGGCAACACGGCTGAATAATAGCCCTGGCGGTTGAGGTAGGCACCGGCATAACCCGACAAGAACCAGTTCACGAACTCGTAGGCATAATCGAGTTTCGGACCAGAGGTGGCCTTCGACACGCAGAAGCCTGACGCCCAGGAGCGGTAGCCTTCCTTCAGTGGTTGGAAGGTGCAGGCAATGCCCTTGGAGCGCACGGCTGTGACAGCCGGCGACCACATGGACAGGATACGGTTTCGCCAGACGCCATCAAGTTCACGGACTCGTTGAAGTCTTTCCAGAAGGCGCGGAATTGGCCGGACTTCTTGGCTTCGGTCATGACTTTCATCGTAAGATCGATTTCTTCTTTCGTCATGTTGCCCTTGTCGGGATATTTGTAAGCGCCTGTGGCTTCAACAACCATGGCCGCATCCATGATGCCGATTGATGGAATATTGAGGATGGAGGCTTTGCCCTTGAATTCCGGATTGAGCAATTCGGCCCATGAACTGATAGGACGCTTGATCAGGTCAGGACGGATGCCAAGCGTGTCGGCATTGTAAACGGTGGGGATCAGGGTCACCCATTGGGTGGGCTCCTTGGCGAAGGTCGTGGAATTTTCGCCTTCAAGGAACATGACCTTCTTTGGGGCGGTACCTTGATCGCCGATCTTTTTACCATTGGGCAACTCACCCTTGGTGAAGATTGGCGTGATGTTGTCGAATTCCTTGATCTTCTTGGCATCGAGCGACAGGATGTTGCCTGAGGGAACCAGTTTCTTAAGGCTGAAATATTCCGTGTCCAGAATGTCAAATGAGTTCGGCTGGGTGATGACGCGCTTGGTCACGTCGTCAGTTGTGGCTGAGATGTATTCGAGCTTGATGCCAGTATCTTCAAACAGCTTCCTGGAAATGTCGTCAGCCTGATTTACGGCAGTGCCGAGGTAGCGCAACACTTTTTCTTCTGCGGAATGCACAGCTGGAAAGCCGGTGATCAGGCCTGATCCCAGGGCCAGACCAGCGCTGGCCTTCAATACATTACGGCGGCTCATCGTTTTTTTAATCATTGGATTCGTCTCCCGATCTTCTGCGATGCGCTTGATGTTGTCTTCCGGTTCAGCCAAGCGCGTGGGCTGATGCCGGCTCCCACGTTGCATAGACGTTTGACCCCACTTCGAGGGGGTTTTGATCAAACGTGTTCTCGGCCAGTTGCACGGTGAGATTTTCGCCATCCTGATTTATCATCGTGACGTGAAACGCCGTGCCCTGATACTCGATTTCTGAAATGGTGCCCGCAACTGCAACGGTTTTTGCCGACGGCTTTCTGGTTTGAACGGTAATGCGATCCGCGCGCACGGCAAAACTCTTGCCATTGCGCTGGACAATATTGTGGCCGCCCATGAAGCGTGCCACGAATTCATTGGCGGGTGCATTGAACACCTCACGCGGCGTTCCCGCTTGCACGATTTTCGCATCGTGCATGAGAACGATTTTATCGGCGAGGGCCATGGCTTCATCCTGACCGTGGGTCACATGCACGAAGGTAATGCCGAGTTCGCGCTGCACGCGTTTGAGTTCGGCCCGCATGCGAATGCGCAGAAACGGATCAAGGGCCGAGAGGGGCTCGTCGAGCAACAGAACTTTGGGTTCGGTGATCAGTGCGCGCGCGAGGGCCACACGCTGTTGCTGGCCGCCTGAGAGTTGGGCGGGAAGGCGTTCGGCGAATTTCGTCATGTCGACAAGCTTCAGCAGCTCGCGGGCCTTTGCATGACGCGTGTCTTTTTCAATACCACGCATTTTGAGGGCAAAGGCCACGTTGTCGATGACGTTCAGATGGGGGAAGAGTGCATAGGACTGAAACATCATGGCGGTGCCACGGGCGGCGGGCGGCAGTTCAGTGACGTTTTGTGCACCGAGCAAAACATCGCCCGACGAGGCTGTTTCGTGTCCGGCGATCATGCGGAGTGTTGTGGTTTTTCCACAACCCGATGGTCCGAGAAGGCAACAATAACTGCCTGCGGGAATAAGCAAATCAATCGCATCAACAGCTGTTGTGGTAGCAAAGCGTTTTGTCAGCGCTACCAATTCTACCTGCGAGTCAGATTGCATGGTGCTCCAATGGATAATCCGGGACGATATTTATGACGGTTCAAACGGCCTCTGAGCAACAAAGCAACCCATATGCCAGTTGCACAATTTCACGGCTAGAGCCATTTGACATCATGAATTCATAGGGTTGTCAATGATCCCGGAAATTGGCCCGGTTTCGCCAACAGTTCGGTTGATGAATATTGCGGCAATACCTGGAAGATTGCCTGATTAAATTTCGACCGGGGAAGTAGGGCTGGCGTGAAGTCTTGGAAAGTAAAAGCTCTTGCACCTCACGTCTGGATTGGTGTCTGCTGATCCCATAACGGGGAGCCGGATTTTGACTGGGTTTGATGTGATCGTGTGCGGAAGCCTGCATCTTGATATCGTGGTCACGGCCCCTGCCCTGCCGCGCATAGATGAAACCATGGTGGGACATGGGTGGAACAAAGTCTGTGGTGGCAAGGGTGGCAATCAGGCGGTGCAGGCAGCGCGGGCCGGCGCACGCACCGCCATGATCGGCCGGGTTGGTGAAGATGAATTTGGCCGGACCTTGCGGGGAAATCTGCAGGCGGCGGCGGTTGACGATTCCGGCGTAACAACGGACGATGTTCAAGGCTCCGGCATGAGTGTGGCGATCCTGCAGGATAATGGGGACTATGGAGCGGTGATTGTCTCGGGATCGAACCTCGCCATTGATGCCTTGATGTTGCACCAGCAGTGGCAGCGGCTAGGTGGGGCAAAAGTACTGGTATTGCAAAACGAGGTGCCACATCCGGTCAACGTGGCGGCGGCGCGAGCGGCGCGGGCTGGCGGGGCCAAGGTTGTTTTCAATGCCGCACCGGCGCGTGATGTTGGCTCCGATTTGATCGACCTTGTTGATGTGCTGATCGTGAACCGCGTCGAAGCCGAAGCGATGTTGGGCTGCCCCGTGCATGACCGTGCATCGGCGCGCCTTGCTTTGACCGGGCAAACAGCTTCCACCATTATAACACTTGGTGGTGATGGCTTGGTGATTGGGCAATCGTATGGCGATGTTGTGGAGATGGCGGCGGTGCCGGTGCAGGTCACATCAACCCATGGGGCGGGAGATTGCTTTGTCGGTGTACTGGCGGCACAACTGGCAACTGGCTGCGACCTCATTGAAGCTTGCAGCGCGGCCAATGCGCAGGCCGCCGCCCATGTATCCCGCGCTCACTGAGGAATAGAACCATGTTGCGAAATGTTGATCCTGTCATCTCGGCGGAACTGCTTTATGTGCTCATGCTGATGGGGCATGGGGATGATCTTGTGCTGTGCGATGTCAATCATCCTGCCGTGACAATTGCCAAACAGACGACTTACGGACGGCTAATAGACCTGCCGGGCTGCGACATTCCCCGGGCGACGCAGGCTGTGCTTTCGTTGATGCCGCTTGATACATTTGTGGATGCGCCGGTGATGCGCATGCAAGTGGTGGGTGACCCTGATGGCGACGTGCCGATTTTTGCGCGGATGCAAGCGGTGGTCGATGCGTGCGAAAAACGCAAAATCACCATCGGGGCATATGAGCGGTTTGATTTTTATGAAGCGGCTAAAAAGTCGTTTGCGATTGTGCGCACGTCAGACCCTGGTCCCTATGGCTGCTTCGTTCTGCGCAAGGGTGTGATTTCACTTTAAGGGCGCTCAGGCCTTGTTGCGATGCACAATATCTGTGAAGTTTGTGAAGTGGCTTCACGGAATTGAAAAGTCCGGGAGGTCTGCAATCTTGTAAAATCAACAATTTGCGACTCGTTTTCGATCACCGACTTTGAAGACTCTGCGATCTTTTCACGTTATCCTGTTTCAACTTTACACTCAACCCGTCACATGTGAAGTGACCTCTGCTTGGGAAAGGCCCCTATGACACGCATCGTTTCCACTCCGTCCTACAAATACGCAGCGCGGCTGAATTCGTTCAAGGCCGGGGCCGCATCACTTGGTGTGCTTGGCCTGCTGTCGCGGGCGGCCATGGTGCCGGGGCTGAATGCGGTTGACCTGAATTATCCGGACCATCTGGATGGTGTTGCGCTGAAGGAGATCAAGCAACATCTCGACGGGCTTGGGCTTTCGGTAAATGGTTTTGCCATGCGCTATTACAGTGACCCCGGTTTCAAGATCGGTGCCTTCACCAATCCGGATGCGCGGTTGCGGCGGCTTGCCGTTGACCAGACAAAACGCGGCATTGACCAGATGCTGGAACTGGGTGGATCGCTGATGACCCTGTGGATGGGTCAGGACGGTTTCGATTATTCTTTCCAGGCTGACTATGCACGGCTGTGGGACCAGACGCTGGAAGCCATTGCAGAGGTGGCTGACCATATTCCCTCATGCGAGGTCAGCATTGAATACAAGCCCAATGAACCGCGCAGCTTTGCGCTGATGCCGGACATTGGCACCACGCTGCTGGCGATCCGCGAAATGGGACGGAAGAACGTCGGCGTCACCATCGACTTTGCACATGTTCTGTATGCGGATGAAATGCCGGCCTATGCGGTGGCGCTTGCGGCGCGCAGTTCCAAATTATTCGGTGTTCATCTGAACGACGGCTACGCCAAGCGCGATGACGGCTTGATGGTGGGTACGGTTCACCCGGTGCAGACCATGGAGCTTCTCTATGTGCTGGAAGAGATCAAATATGATCGTCCGATTTATTTCGACACATTCCCTGATACGACGGGCATGGACCCTGTGGCCGAATGCAATGCCAATATTGCAACGGTTGAAGCCATGCGAAATGTCGTCCGAAAACTGCGTCAAGACAACCGCCTGAGCACGGCCATTGCCGGACAAGATGCTGTGACCAGCAACACCGTCGTGCGTGAGGCTTTTTATGGAGGGTTGACCGCAGACACAGCAAAGACCTGAGGCAGGAGGCGACCACAAAGGGTGCCCCTGTTTCAATTTGATTCTTATTTTTTGGGAGGAACCCTCAATGATCAGACTGACAAAGCGCTCGGCCCTGTTTGGTGCCATCGCCGCAATCGCCCTTTCCTCAGCCGCTTTCGCTGGAGACATGGCACCCTTGAATTCCGACGTTGAACCAGACCGCATGGACTGGTCGCAACTGGAAGCCAAATTCGGCCCTATGCCGAAAGTGGAAGCTGGCATGAAAGTTGGTGCCGTGGCCAAGGCCTTGACCAATGAATACTGGCGCAGCCTGGGTGAAGGCTACGTGAAATTCGGGGCCAAGGTTGGCGTGACCGTCGACCTGCAGGCCGGGCAGAATGAAAACGATCAGCTGGCGCAATTGGCCATTGCTGAAAACATGCTGTCGCAAGGCTACAAGCTGCTGCTGGTTTCACCCCAGACCGACTCCAACCTGCAGCCTGCTGTTGAAGCGGCTGAAAAAGCTGGCGTGCCTGTGATCAACGTCAACGACGCTGTTATTCCCTCGGCCAAGAACTACATTGGCAACGTGCAAAAGGACAATGGTGTTCGTGCTGCCCGCTGGTTTATTGCCAACCGCAAGGATGGCGGCAAGCTGGCTGTGATTGAAGGCATGGCTGGTGTCTACGCGGCTGTGCAGCGCACGGCAGGCTTCAAGGAAACCATTGCTGCTGAAGGCAAGGGCTTTGAAGTCGTAGCGTCGGTTCCCGGCGACTGGGATCGGCAGAAGTCTTACGATGCAGCAACCAACATCATGCAGCAGAACCCCGACGTGACCGGCTTTTATTGCAACAATGACGGCATGGCTCTCGGTGTTGTCGAAGCTGTGAAAGCGGCAGGCAAGCTCGACAAGATCGCCGTCATCGGCACAGACGGCATCAGCGATGCCTATGCGTCGATCAAGGCAGGTGAATTGACGGCGACAGTTGACAGCTTTCCGGTTCTCACAGGTGAAGTTGCCATGGAAGTGGCGCTGCGCCTGCAGGCTGGGCAAAAGCTGCCGCGCGTTGTGGCAACACCACAGGCCCTCGTGACCAAGGACAATGTTGCCCGCTATACGGGTGACGAAGCGGCGGTGCGTGCAAACCTGATGGAAGACGCCAAGCAATAAGCGTAGCATCCAGCGCGGTGGCGGGCACTCCCTGCGGTCACCACGCTGGCGTTACTCTCATAATGTCAGCTCCACAGATCTGTGGGGCTGACTTTTCATGGACGGCCTATGTCAATCGGCACATCACAATCTGCTCTTGTATTGAATGCAATCTCCAAGGGGTTTCCCGGTGTGCAAGCATTGGAGAATGTGAGCTTTGCCGTGGAGCCGGGTCAGGTGCGCGCACTGCTGGGAGAAAATGGTGCCGGCAAATCCACTTTGCTGAAAATCTTGTCCGGCATTTATCGCGCCGATGCGGGCGAAATCCTGATCAATGGCAAGGCTGTTGATTTGCGCAATCCCAAGTCCGCCCAGCTTGCAGGCATCGCGCTCATCCACCAGGAACTGCAACAGGTGCCTGAACTTGACGTGGCGCAGAACATGTTTCTGGGCCATGCGGTTACAAAATTTGGAATGATTACCAACCGCAAGGCCATGCAGGCCAAGGCGCGGGAATTGTTGTCGCAGCTTGATCCCACTATCGACGTACAGGCGAAAATCAAAACCCTGCGCGTGGCGCAGCGCCAGATTGTCGAAATCGCAAAGGCCTTGCTGGGGCGGGCCCGCATCATCGCCATGGATGAGCCCACTTCAAGCCTGACACCCATCGAGTTTGAAAAGCTGGTGAGTGTCATCGACCGTCTCAAGGCCGATGGTGTGGCCGTGATTTATGTGTCGCACAAGCTTGACGAAGTGTTTCGTGTGGCCTCCGAAGCCACGGTTTTGCGAGACGGTAAATTGGTCGCCAGTGTGGATCTTTCGTCCGTCACTGAAGATGCTGTCGTCAACATGATGGTGGGGCGCAGTCTTGATATCCCGCCGCATCAAAGCCACGTACAGGAGACTGTTGTGCTATCTGTCGAAGGGCTTTGCCGCGACCGACATGTGCGCGACGTGTCGCTGCAATTGCGCAAGGGCGAAGTGCTGGGCATTGCGGGGCTTGTGGGGTCCGGCCGCACCGAACTGGTGAAATTGCTGGCGGGTGTGGATCGGCCAACGGCGGGCAATATCACACTGCACGGCAAGGCCGTGCATTTTTCCAACCCGCGTGAAGCTATCGCGGCAGGGATTGCACTTTTGCCTGAAGATCGGAAAAAAGAGGGGATCATCCCTTTGCGCCCGGTGGCCATCAATGCGGCCTTGCCGAGTTACCGCAAGTTCACCCGTCTGGGTTTCATCAGGTCAGCGCAGTTGAGCCGGCAGGTCAATGAACTGGCGCAGAGCGTAAACCTCAGGCCGCACGACATTGATCGAGCCATCCGGCTGTTCAGCGGTGGCAACCAGCAGAAAGCCATTCTTTGTCGCTGGCTCATGGCGGGGTCTGATATTCTGGTGTTTGACGAACCCACACGCGGCATTGATGTTGGGGCCAAGGGCGAGATCTACAAATTGATTAATTCACTTGCTGCGGCTGGTCGCTCCATCATTGTGGTATCATCAGAGCTGCCGGAAATTTTGCGTCTTGCCGACACTGTCATCGTCATGCGCAGTGGTGCGATGGCGGGCAAGCTGTCGCGCCATGAACTCACGGAAGAAGCCGTCATGAGTCTTGCGATCACCGGCAAGAGTGCGGCGGATACCACTATGGAAGGCCGGACATGAACACATCACTTTTTGAAAAACCGGGTGGATGGAAAATCAGCTGGCGTGACATGGGCACAGTTGCGGGCCTCATCATCATGGTGGTGGTGTTTTCTTCAATGTCCGATGTGTTCCTGACCCAGCGCAACATTATCAATATCCTGCAACAGTCGAGCATCAATGCCTGTATCGCCGTTGGCATGACGCTGGTGATCATCAGCGGTGGCATTGATTTGTCTGTCGGTCCAGTGGCAGCACTTGCCGCAGTGGTGAGTGCCAGCCTTTTGATGGCGGGTCTCCCGGTGCCTTTGGTTCTGCTCTCGGCCCTCGCGGTGGGGCTGGCTTGCGGTTTTGTGAATGGTGCACTGATTGCCTATGGCGGATTGCAGCCCTTTATCGTGACGCTTGGCACACTCAGCCTGTTTCGGGCGCTGGCCCTGATCTATACGGGCGGCAACCCCGTGCTTGGCCTGCCCAATGAATTTCGACGTCTGTTCGCCTCTGAAATTTTGGGCCTTCCCGTGCCTGTGATTGTGGCGGGCGTATTGGCCATCATTGCAACGATCGTGCTGAAAAAGACACCGCTTGGCGAATATATCCTGGCGGTCGGTGGCAATGAAGAGGCGGCCCGTGTGAGCGGTGTGCCAATCGCATTGACCAAGGTTGCGACCTATATGATTTCCGGTGGGCTGGCATCGCTGGCGGCTATCATACTGATGGCGCGTCTGGGTGCTGCCGAACCCATTCTCGGTAACCTCTGGGAACTGGAGGCGATTGCCGCTGCCGCCATCGGTGGTGCCTCGCTGATGGGCGGCAAGGGATCCATCTTCGGCACCATTCTCGGTGCCATCGTTTTGGGAGCCATGCGCAATGGATTGACGCTGTTGAATGTTCAGGCTTTCTATCAGCTCCTTGCAACGGGTATTATCATCATTCTCGCCATGCTGGTGGACCGCCTTGCACGCGGCAAAGGGTGATGTCTTGAATTTCGATCCCCGCACAGTAGGTCCACGCATTCGCATGTTGCTGCCGGAATTGACTCGCAGTGAAGCGCGCGTAGCGGAGCTTATGTTGCGCAGTGCGGCTGATGATCCCTTGCCGCTGAAACAGGTTGCGGCTGATGCCCAAATTTCCGAAGCCATGGTGGTGAAGACGGCCAAGCGCCTGGGCTTTGCAGGATTTCGGGAATTGCGGGCGGCACTGCATGCCTACAAGCAACTGCCCAATGTTGATCTGCATGAAGACCTCGGCGAACATGACAGTGCCGAGGTGATTGTGCAGAAGGTGTTTCGCACAGCCATTCAGGCGCTGGAGGAAACACTGGCCATTCTTGACATGGACGGGTTTCGCCGCGCGGCTGATTTGCTGCACAAGGCCAAGCAGCGGGAATTCTATGGGCTCGGCGGATCGGCCCAGATTGCCCGTGATGTGGCACACAAATTTCTGCGCATCGGTATCCGCGCGTCGGTGTTTGATGATACCCACATGATGGCCATGTCAGCGGCCCTGTTGCAGCCCGGGGATGTTGTGGTTGCCTTCTCCCATTCCGGTCGCACTACGGGTGTGCTTGAGGCCACACAGCTGGCGCGCGGCAAGGGTGCCCATGTGATTGCTCTCACCAATTACGAATCATCGCCCCTGGCGGAACTGTCGGAAGTCGTGCTGTGCTCAACAGCGCTTGGCTCACCGCTAACCAGCGAGAATGCCGCCGCGCGCATTGCGCAACTCAATATCATGGATGCGATTTTCATGGCGGTGGCACAAAAGAGTTATGCGTCAGCCGAGGAGAACCTGTCGCGGACAATGTCAGCGGTGATGACGAAGCGGCGGGAGTAGTCTGTGGGGGGCTATCTTACAAGCTCGAAGAATGGCCCTCATCCGTCTCGCGCTAACGCGCGATCCACCTTCTCCCGCAAGCGGGAGAAGTGAAGGATATCCACTTTTTTCACTTCTCCCGCTAGCGGGAGAAGGTGGCGCGAAGCGCCGGATGAGGGCCAGTTGCGCCAGATGCGAATACCCGTCCTGCAAGTTCTGCCATCACCGCCATTGCTGCGGCCTGTGATGCTTTTATTGTTGGTGTCAGCAATTTGTTGCGGTCGAATTCTTGCGGCTGACTTTCAAGACTGGCACGCAAGGCTTGGCCGAAGGCCATGCGGAGTTCGGTTCCAATGTTGAATTTCTTGACGCGGTGGTCTTGGGCGAGTTTGCGTCGCAGAGCTGACGGAATTCCGCTGCCGCCGTGCAGGACCAATGGAACTGTGGTGACTGCTTCAATTGCGCTGAGGGCCGCAAAATCTATGTCGGCAGCTTTTTCGGTTTGCAGATGGACGTTGCCAATGGAAATGGCCAGGGCGTCGACTCCGGTCTCCTGTTCGAATCTTGCGGCCTGATCGGCAGAGGTGTAGGCAGAGGCAGTTCCATTGGCATAGCCCACGAAGCCCACTTCCCCCTCCACAGAGACCGACGCGGATTTTGCGATGGCCATGACGCGGTTCGTCAGATTGATGTTGTCGTCCAGCGGCAGCATCGATCCATCGATCATCACAGACGTGAAGCCATGTTCAATGCCAGCACGGCATTCATCCACTGTGCTGGCGTGATCGATATGGCAGACCACGGGAACGCTTGCCTGTTCGGCGAGATAGCGGAACATTTTTCCGAGAATGGGAATGGGCGTGTGGCTGCGGCAACCGGGGCCTGCTTGCAGGATTACGGACAATCCCAATTCCTCTGCTGCGGCGACATAGGCTTTTGCATCTTCCCAGCCCAGCACCACCAGGCCTGCAACGGCATAACGTCCTGCTATGGCAGGACCCAGCACATCTTTGAGGGTGGCAACCGTCATTTGAATTTGGCGATCATGTCTTTGATGCCGGGAATGGTTTCAACCTGATAGGCGTGAGTGGGCTGGAAAAACTGCACCAGTGAGCGCTGGCTCAAGCCGCCGAGGATTGTGAAATAATACATTTCATATCCGGGTGCGGCAACACAGGGGTGATAGCCTTTTTCAAGAACAACGGTTGAACTGTCCGTGAGGTGATAGGCGTCTCCGGTTTTTCCGTCTTCGCGCTGGACCAGTTGCAGGCCAAAGCCATGGTTGGGGCGGAAGCGAAAATTGTAGGTTTCATCATGGCGGGTTTCGAGCGGCAGACGGTCGGTGTCGTGTTTGTGCGAAGGAAAACCGGACCAGCCACCTTGCCCGACTGTGAACAATTCCGACACCAGAAGCCGCCCGACACGGCCATGGTATTTTGTGCCAAGAATATGTTTGATCTTGCGATGGGTTTTGGTGTCGTCGGAGCCATATTGAATCTTGTCAATGTCGGCCACACGCACGGCGAAGGGTGTGAGCTCGCCATCATATCGCGCACCGGCGACAAACACTTCCGTGTGGGGCGAGGTACAGACAATGTGGACCTTGGCTCCAGATGGGGCATAGACGCCTTCCGGCTCGCCATCCCACACATCAACGCCACGCTTGCCGATGCTGTGGAAATTTTCACCGTCCACCGTGACGTCCACTGTTCCCGTTGCGGGGACGACAGCGGTTTCATAGCCCGGCACCTGATAGGTGAAGGACTGGCCTTGCACAAGTTTTACGATGTTGAAATAGTTGAGGGGGACACGCGCGTCATCCACATCAATGATGGGCCGATTGTGATTGTCGTGGGGTGGGATATGCATTGTGATGTCAAACCTTTTTCATGAATGCTTGAACGTCAGCGGCGGTGGGCATGGCGGGGGCACAGCCAACGCGTGTTACGACAATGGCAGCGGTTGCAGAACCACGGCGCACGGCATCAGGTAACGCTTCACCTGCGGCAAGGCCGGAGAGAAAGCCCCCCATAAAACCGTCGCCGGCGCCTGTGGGTTTCAAGGCGGTTACAGGGAAGATAGGGGTGTCAAAGCGTTTTCCGTCACTGAAAGTAATGCTACCTTTCGCGCCCATTTTATAGACGACCACACGACCTGGAGGCTTGGCCATGTTTTCTGCAAGCGACAGCCCATTTGGTTCACCCGCGAGCACGGCGAATTCTTCGTCGTTGCCGACAATGATATCGCACAAGGATGCAGCTTCTGAACAAACCAGCTGTGCTTCAGCTTTCGAAATCCACGAGTAGGGGCGGTAGTCAATATCGATGATCAGTTGCAAGTTCGCCGTGCGGGCTTTCTGCAGCAGCGCAAGCGTAGCACTGCGGGAAGGTTCTTGGGCGAGGCAGGTTCCGGTGACGATGAGTGCTGTGAAGCGGCTGAAATCAACGGCGTCTATGTCATTTTTGGTGACGTGAAAATCTGCGGCGTTGTTGCGGTAGATCACCGACTGGCAATTTTCTGCACGGGTTTCGACAACGGCCAACGAGTTGCGGGCCTCGCCGCCCACGGTGGTGATGTAACGGGTGTCCACAGCATAGGACTGAAGCTGCGTCTGCGTGAAGCGTCCAACGGCATCATCCGATACGGAGGTCAACAGGGCTGTGCTGCCGCCTTGCCTTGAAATGGCGACGGCGATGTTTGCAGCTGATCCGCCGAGGGCCGACGTGAAAGTCCTGGCCTGCTCAATCTCCGTTCCCGGCGGATCGGCATAGAGGTCAAGCCCTGCGCGTCCCACAACAAGAAAGCTGTTGCGATGCTGCGAGAGCGGGTGTGAAGCTGGCGTCATTCAGAACTGTCCTGGTCGTCTTGACGATAAAGACTAGGTGGTGTCTATGGGCATTGCAAGCGCTTGCAAAGAGAGGCTTATCGTGACGCAGATCGGGATTGGAATTGTGGGCGGCGGCTATATGGGCAAAGCCCATGCCGTGGCCATGGCAGCGGTGGGTGCTGTGTTTGATACAGCGCTTCGACCCTCTCTCGAAGTGATCTGCACAACGACGGATGCAGGAGCGGCAGACAAGGCACGACAGTTTGGGTTCAAGCGGTCTACGTCTGATTGGCGCGTACTGGTCGACGATCCTGCTGTGCAAGCCATTGTGATTGCGAGTCCACAGGAGACGCACCACGCCATTGCCTTGGCGGCGTTTGCGCAGGGAAAACATGTGCTGTGTGAAAAGCCACTGGGGCTGACCCAGGCCGAGAGTACCGAGATGGTGACGGCTGCGGAAAGCAGCGGCTGCATTCACATGGTGGGGTTCAACTACATTCGAACCCCTGCTTCGCAACTGGCGCGCCAGATGATTGCACGCGGCGAAATTGGTGACATCACATTCTTGCGGGCGGAACATACGGAAGATTTTCTGGCGGATGCATCGATACCCGGTGACTGGCGCACGCAGGGCCGCGCCAATGGCAATATGGGTGACCTGTCACCCCACATCATAAATGCTGCACTCGCATTGGCAGGTCCGATCACATCTCTGGTGGCCGATATTGCGACGGTGCATCAAACCCGCGGCGGTGTTGCCGTGACCAATGATGACCAGAGCGCCATTCTGTGTCGTTTCGCCAGTGGTGCCATGGGGCAGCTCTTTATCAGTCGCGTCGCGACGGGCCGCAAGATGGGATATGCCTATGACATCTATGGCACGAAGGGGTCGATCCGGTTTGACCAGGAAGATCAGAATGCCCTTTGGCTGTATCGCGCGGAGGGTGCTGAAGAGCGGCGGGGATTCAGAAAGATTCTGACGGGTCCGTTGCACCCTGATTACAAGGCTTTCTGTCTGGGGCCAGGACATGGCACGGGTTATCAGGATCAGATCATCATCGAAGCGCGGGATTTTTTGCAGACAATCCATGAGGGTAAACCAATGTGGCCAACCTTCAGAGATGGATTTCTGGTGAGCGAAATTGTGGATGCCAGCTGGCGCTCGCTTGAGGGGCGCTGCTGGATTGATATTACGGCCAAGTAAACTGGAGAGATGACATGGGACGATTGAATTGGGGCATGATCGGCGGTGGCGAGGGCAGCCAGATTGGTCCGGTGCATCGCATCAGCTCCGCGCTGGATGGCCGTTTTGATTTGAAGGCGGGCGCACTTGATGCCGATGCGGCCAAGGGCCGTGACTTTGCCATGCGGTTGGGCATCGCCAAAGACCGGGCCTATGGCAACTGGCAGGACATGCTGGCGGGTGAAAAAGACCGCAGGGATCGCATTGATCTTGTAACCGTCGCCACACCCAATGCCACGCACTACACCATCACCAAAGCCTTTCTTGAGGCTGGCATTCACGTGCTGTGCGAAAAGCCGATGACGGTGACGGTTGAGGAGGCGGAAGATATCACGGAAACGTCTTCGCGGACTGGAGCCATCTGCGCCGTCAACTATGGCTACACTGGTTATGCGCTGGTGCGCCACATGCGGGCCATGGTGGCGCGGGGTGATCTCGGCAAAGTAAGGCTTGTAGTTGTTGAATTCTCGCATGGTTTTCATGCCGATGCTGCTGATGCTGACAATCCGCGCATGCGCTGGCGCTATGATCCGGCGCAGGCGGGCATATCCGGGCAATTCGCGGATTGCGGCATTCACGCGCTGCATATGGCGAGTTTTGTTACAGGACAGAATGCCCGCGAGGTGTCCGCTGATTTTGTGTCCAGCATCGAAAGCCGGCTGCTGGAAGATGACGCCATGGTGAATGTGCGCATGGATGGCGGAACGACGGTCAGGCTGTGGACCAGCTCTGTTGCCGTTGGAAGTTTTCATGGTCTCAATATTCGGGTGTTTGGAGAAAAGGGCGGCTTGCGCTGGGCGCAGCAATGGCCAGACCAGTTGCAGTGGACACCACTCAACGGTCGCACGGAAACGCTGGAGCGCGGCAGTGGCGGCCTTTCACCCGAGGCGGAGCGTGCCACGCGCATTGCTGGAGGTCACTCGGAGGGCATGCTGGTGGCTTTTGCCAATATTTATCAGGACCTCGCCGATGTGATCGCGGCGAAGCGCGCCGATGGACAAATCAATCCGTTGGCTTTGCATTTTCCATCAGCCGTTGATGGCTTGCGGTCAATTGCGGCGATCAGGGCGTCGGTTGATTCATCGCGGGTCGGCGGCAACTGGACGGACGCTCGTCCACCCAGTTTGCGGGGCTAAAGTTGCCGCAAGGTGTTGCGCAATATGGCCGTGCAGGCAAAGTGTCTTGAAGCCACGGCGACTTCACGGTTGGATACCAGCTGTATCGAGAGTTCCACTGCGGCCACGATGATTTCGGCAATGGGTTGGCGGATGGTGGAGAGATCATAGGCAGACCAGGCGGCCATGGCGATATCGTTGAAGCCGAGTATGCCCATGTCTCCCGGAACAGTGCGATGCATGTCACGGCAAGCATCCAACGCACCCATGGCGAGCAGGTCATCGCCACAGAAGACGGCTTCGATACTATGGTCTGCCAAAATCGCATGCATGAGGGCGTGGCCTTCACCGTGGGAATAATTATTTGCAAAAACTTCGCAGGCAGGTGCCAACTTGTGTTGTTGCAGGCCAGCGCGAAACCCACGTAATCGTTCTTCCGTCGAACTTGCAGCCAAGGGGCCGCCGAGAAATGCGATGCGGCGATAACCATGTCGTAGCATGACCTCCGCCGCAAGCCTGCCGCCTTGCAGGTTGTCAGCGCTCACCACGTGGACAGGATTTCCGGGGGTCGTTTTTCCGAAGGCATGAATGGTTGGAATATGTGCGGCAAGGCAGCCTGTGATGAAAGCTGGCGGCAAAGTTGACGAGGCAACGATAACGCCATCGACATTGTATTGTTGCAGCATGGCGACGGCTTTCTGCGGGTCGGTATCGTCCGACAGATTGACCAACAGGGGCCGCAAGCCGTGGTCCTGCAGGCGCCGGGTAAAGAGATCAAAGATTTCCATGAAGGCCGGATTGTTGAAGTTGTTGGAGACGAGGCCAATCAGTGCGGTTCGCCCCGTCATCAGGCTGCGGGCCATGGCATTGGGTTGGTAACCCAGGACTTCGGCAACATTCAGAATTCTGCTGCGCGTGGCGGGGGCGACACTCGCACCTTTGGTGAACGTACGGGAGACGGCAGACACCGAAACGCCTGCTCTTTCGGCAACTTGCTTGGCAGTGACTCTCATGTACTCGACGTCCATATTCCAAAAAACAGTCCTGACGCTTAAGCCGTTCACCGCAGGACCCACCATACATTTTACACACATTTCGCTTCTGGAAGATATTCGTCCACAATCTGTGAAAGTGCTGAACAAGACTGTTGCCGCCGCCATTGATTTGCTTGGCCAAATGAAAGTCGCTTACTGACCCGGCAACTTTGGAACAAAACGGCTGGGCTGACGTTTTGGCTGCAGTACTTGATTTTGTGCAGGAGCCAGAAACGCCATGGCAAATATGTTTGAATATCGCGCGAGGACATTGACGTTGCGCTTGGTCAAGGCAACCGTACTCGCCACAGCCTTGATCATGTCATCGCCTGTGATCGGCCTGATCGTTGGTGAGATGTCTGATAGGTCCGTGGACAAGCCCTTCAATCTCGCCGTGCATGCTGTGGTGCCGAACCAAACCACTATTTTCAAAACCCTGTAATCACACAACTATTTATCCTGTTTGCTTGAATTGGACGGCGCGACGGAACGAAAACCTGATTGAGACGTTCAATATCCATCACGACACGAGGAGAATTCCAATGAAGAAGACAATTTTTGCTGCGCTGGCAGCTGTGACCATGCTGGCTGGAACGGCTGGCATCGCGGAAGCGAAGACCAGGGTCGAGTTTTATTTTGGCGTTCCTTACTACGATCAACGCCTGAACGACGACTACAGGTATTATCCCGACAGGGGCTGGTACAATGATCGCCGGCGTCCATCCTATCGTCGCATTTCCTGCAACCAGGCACGAAACATTGTGCGCGACTACGGCTACCGGAGCGTCGTTGCCCGGGACTGCGAAGGCCGCAGTTATTCTTTCAGCGCGAGACGCAACGGCCAACGCGTGATCATCTACGTGAATGCCCGGAATGGTGCCATCAGCCGCGGTTGACCACTGCAACAAACTGTTATCAACTCAATCCATAGGAGTATTTTCAAATGGCTACGCAAGACACACGCCCGCATGTTTCAACCGACACTGATCGTGGTATGGGCTCCAGGCCAATCCCACAGTCCCGCATGACGCCTGAAACGTCAAACACCAACAGCATTATTGCGGTGGTGATTGCCGCTCTGGTGGTGCTTGGTGGAATTTATTATTATTACACAACCAACCAGACCGCCTCTGTGACTACTCCCGCTGTCACACAAACAGCACCAGCTCCGGCAGACACGCCAGCGACGCCTCCTGCTGCTGACGCTCCGGTGATGCAGACGGCACCCGCACCTGCCGATGCTCCGGCTACGCAACCAGCGCCTGCTGCTCCAGTGACGCCTGCTCCCAATCCATAAGCAGTCGCAATCAAACTCTCAAAGACGCCTCCACTTTGTGGAGGCGTTTTCATTGTTGATGCCAACCCTTCGCACAGGTTTCTTGCAGCTGGGTGACCGGGCGCAATCGCCACGGGCATGGCCAAGCTTTTGTTATCAAAAACTTTTACGACCGGTCAATGAAACTTTGATCGGGAAGTGGCAGGCCACACTCCGGTTTTGCCGGGCTTCTGACAGCTGCGGTCGTTCGATTTTGCAGCGGTCTTGTGCAACCGGGCAACGGGGGTGAAAACGGCAGCCTGACGGTGGATTGACCGGGCTTGGCACGTCACCTGTGAGGATGATGCGGTTGCGTGATCCGGCCTTGTCGATGTCTGATGTTGGCACGGCAGAAATCAGCGCTTGCGTGTAGGGGTGCGAAGGGTTGCTGAAAATGTCATCGGCATTGCCGATCTCGACAATGGATCCCAGATACATGACGGCAATTCGCGTCGAGACTTGCCGGACGACGCTCAAGTCGTGGGCGATGAAGACGTAAGTGAGTTTGAGGCGCTCCTGTAAGTCAGAGAGCAGGTTGACGATTTGTGCCTGCACCGACACATCAAGGGCCGAAACTGGTTCATCGAGAATGATGAGTTTGGGTTCAAGTGCAATGGCGCGGGCGATACCGATGCGCTGACGCTGCCCACCGGAAAATTCATGCGGGTAGCGCATGGCGTGGTCTGGCAACAAACCCACTTGCTCCAGCAGCCTGTCCACCCGTTTTGTGATTTCGGCTTCGCTGAGATTGAGATGGATGCGCAAGGGTTCTGCGATCAAATCCCGCACCCGGCGGCGTGGATTGAGGGATGCGTAAGGATCCTGAAACACAACCTGGATTTTCTGGCGCAACGGCCGCATGGCTTTGGTCGAGAGGCTTGAAATGTCGGTGCCATCAAACAGCAGATTACCGTCGGAGATTTCGATGAGGCGTGACAGGCAACGGCCCAGTGTGGATTTTCCGCAGCCTGATTCACCGACGAGCCCCAGTGTTTCACCCGGCATGATGGAGAGCGACACATCGTCGACGGCGTGGACCGTGCGCAAGCCTTGTCTGGAAAAGCGGCTTCCCACCTTAAAACGTTTGGACACATTCGTGGCCTTGTAGAGCGGTACCACCGTCATGATTGTTGATCCAGAAAGCAGGCGGCTTGGTGGGTTGTGCCGGTGAGGGGTGGTTTTACATCGCAGGCGGCAAATCTATTCGCGCAGCGCGGGCCAAATGCGCAGCCCTGCGGCAAGGCAAACAGCGACGGTGGTGCGCCTGAAATCGTGCGCAAGCGGTGGGGCCGCACTCCCTCAAGCGGCGGAATGGAATCGAGCAAGGCACGCGTATAAGGGTGACGTGGCTTTCTGAAAATATCAGTCTTGCTACCACGTTCAACAATGCGGCCTGCATACATGACCATGATGCGATCTGCGAGCTCAGCCATGACGCCGAGATCATGGGTGATGAAGACGACGGCCGAGCCGTGGGATTTTTGCAGGCGTTTGACGAGGTCGAGGATTTGAGCCTGCACTGTCACGTCAAGTGCCGTCGTTGGCTCATCGGCCACCAGCAGCGCGGGATTGCAGGAGAGCGCCATGGCAAAGACGGCGCGCTGGCGCATGCCGCCTGAGAGCTGGTGGGGATAGCGATGTACCGCTTCGTCGGGTTTTGGAATATTGACTTCGGCCAGGAGATCAATGGCGCGTTGCCAGGCTTGTTTTTTTGACAGTTTGGTGTGGGTGAGGACCTGTTCTGCAATCTGGAAGCCAATGGTGTAGACGGGTGTGAGAGACGTCATCGGGTCCTGGAAAATCATGGCGATTTCCTTGCCGCGCAGATGACGTAATTGCTGTTGCGGCAGGCCAACAAGCTCCCGGCCCCGATAGCGAATGGACCCTTCGATAATGGCATTTGGATCGGTGATAAGGCCCATGACGGCGAGAAGGGTAACGGTTTTGCCTGACCCCGATTCACCGACGACGCCCAGAATTTCTCCCTCGTTTACATCAAACGAGACACCGTCAATGGCACGGGCAATGCCCTGCTCTGTGCGGAATGACACTTTGAGATCGCGCACTTGCAGGATCATGCGCTGCGCACCCGTGGATCGAGGAAAATGTAGATGACATCGACAACTGCATTGGCAAGCACAACGAAGAACGATGCATAGAGAACCGTGGTCATGATGATGGGCAGGTCAAGATTCTGCAGCGCATCATAGGTGAGTTTGCCAACACCCTGCAGACCAAAGACCACCTCCGTGAGCAAGGCGGAGCCTCCCACGAGCACGCCAAAATCCAGGCCGAACAGTGTGACGAATGAAATCAACGACGTGCGCAATGCGTGGCGCAGCAGAATGCGTGTTTCCGACAGGCCCTTGGCCCTTGCTGTGCGGATGTAGTCTTCCTGCAAGGCTTCGGTGATACTGGCGCGCAGCACGCGGCCATAGAGCCCGATGTAGAGAATGGCCAGTGTGAACCACGGAATGATCAAGGTCAGAAACCAGCCTTTGGGATCTGTGCTTAAATTCTTGTAACCGAGCGGTGGCACCCAGGAAAACATCCAGGTGTCGTGATAGCGGCTCAGGGTGATGAGGTTCATGACCTCGCCCAGCCAATAGACAGGCATGGAAATGCCAATGAGACCGAGGATCATCAACGTCTTGTCAATCCATGTACCTTTGTAGGCGGCAGCAACCACGCCGATGATGATGCTGAAGACGACCCAGAGCACGGCAGCGCCGATGACCAGCGACAGTGTAACGGGAATTGTATCGAGTACGGCGGGTACGACTTTCCAGCCGCGGTTGACGAAAGATGTGAGGTCGCCGGTGATGAATATCTTTTTCATCATGATGCCGTATTGAACGTAAAACGGTTGGTCGAAGCCGAAGCTTTTGCGCACGGCCTCCAGAACTTCCGGCGAGGCATTGCGGCCCGCGAGGCGTGCAGCAGGATCAACGCCCGGTGTCGCGAAGAAAATCAGGAACACCAGCATGCTGATGCCAAACATGACGAAAAGCATTTGTCCGAGGCGTTGCAGTATTGCGGGTAGCATCAATCGCGTCCAAGCCGGATTTTTGAGCGGGGATCAAGCGCGTCGCGCAGGCCGTCACCCAGAATATTGAGGGACAGCACTGTGAGTACAATCGCAATGCCGGGGGCCAGTGCCACCATGGGGCGGGAATAGAGCAGGCCCTGACCATCCTGAATGATGGTGCCCCAGCTCGCGTCCGGCGGTTGCACGCCGATTGACAGGAACGACAGCGCTGACTCTGTGAGCATGTTCAGCGCCATCATGATGGGAATAAAAACGATGAGCGTTGTTGTGACATTCGGCAGGATGTCGATGAAGAGAATGCGGTGGCTGGGCGAGCCGAGGCCGATGGAGGCGAGCACGAATTCGCTTTTGCCCAGTGCCATGACCTGGCCGCGAATGGGCCGTGCAACATAGGGAATGTAGATCAACCCGATGATGAAAATGGGGAGCCAGAGGCTGCCGGATTCGATGGTGACAGGGCCGATGCGGATGCCTTGCCGCAGCAAAACGATAGAGAGCGAGATGGCCAGCAGATAAATCGGGAAGGCCCAGAGCACATCGAGAATGCGGGACAGGATCGTATCAATGATGCCACCAAAGAAACCAGCGACCATACCGAGGATTGTTCCGGCCACCAGGGTGAACAGTGTTGCGGCACCGGCAATGATGAGCGAGTTCAGGCCACCATAGAGCAGACGCGCCATAACATCTCGCCCCTGATTGTCGGCACCGAGAAAATAGTTGCCGAGACTCCATGTCGGACCGATGGGATTGTAACCGAGACCCAGACCTTCTGTGGATTGCTCCATTACGGGGACTTGCTGACCGTCGATCATGACTGTTGCGTCAAGAGTTGAGCGGAACGGATCAACGCCTGCCCATACGGCATAGGCCGGGGCCAGAAGGCAGAGGACAACGATGAGAAGGAACACAAGCAGTGCGGCAATGGCTGCCCGGTCATGGGCCAAGCGCCGAAGCGCCGTGGCCCATGGACCACGGCTTTTCTGTTTTGCAATGAGAACGTCAGCCGTCACAGATGTTGCGGCTTATTGCACCCAGGACTGTGTCACCATCCAGTAGTACTGCGAGTTGAACTGGAAATTGCCGACGCGCTTCGAGATAAAGTCGAGGTGCTTCGGCGTGAACAGGGCAGCCGCCGGTGACTGATCAGTCACCGCCCTGTCAATCTCGGCCCACATCTTATTTGCCGCTTCAGGATCGGTGACGCCCAATGCGAGGGCGGCATCCATTTTGGCCTGAATGTCCTTGTCGCAGAACCCGGCTATGTTGATCGAGCTGTCTGAGCCTTCGGTGAAGCTTGAGCAGCCGAAGAGGATGTTGAGAAAGTCAGAGGCCGCAGGATAGTCCTGGTACCATTGCGTCACCGACATCTGCACCTTGTTGTTGGTGTTTTGAATGTAAGTGAACTGGATGTTGGCCGAGATGAGCTTCACATCCGCCACGTAACCGATATCGGTCAATACGGTTTGCAAATAGGTACCAATGGCTTTTGGCACAGCCTTGTCTTCTACAATGATCTGAACCTTCTGGCCTTTGGTGCCTGACTCTTCAACAAGCTGCTTGGCCTTTTCCATGTCGGGGGCAGACCATTTGGCACCGGGATCTTTTGTGTAGGGACAGTAGGGCTCATGACCCGGGAAGCCGGGTGGCAAAACCTGGCAGACAGGCGATGCAAGCACAGGACCCCCGAAAAGATTGACCAGTGCCTTGCGATCAATGGCATAGTTGACGGCCTGCCGGGCTTTTACATTGTCAAAGGGTGCGAGCCTTGTGTTCATCGGCAGGTACCACCACGCGGTCAGCGGTGTCACAAACACCTGATCCTTGTTCTTGGTGCCAATCTCAGCCAAGCGGTCGGCTGGTGGTTCGTCAAACATCCAATCTGCTTCACCATTTTGCACGGCGGTGACTTGCGCTTCCTGGGTGATGCCAAAATCATATTGGACAACATCGGGGTAACCGTCAGGCTGGGCCTGCTCGCTCCAGACCTTGAAGTTTGGATTGCGGGAGAGCGTCATGCCTTTGTTGGGATCATAGGCCGAAATCATGTAGGCACCTGTTCCCGGAATGGGTGCTGTGCCTGCATCCTGTGCTGGTGCATCTGCCGGCAAAATAGCCGCATGCGGCAGTGAAAGCTTGTCGAAAATTTCTGCATCAGGGCGCGTGAGATTGATGGTGACGGTTCCTGCCGCTTCATCGCCAATTACGCCGCCTTCCAAGGTGCATGTCTTGGGATCCTTCAGACATTTGTCTGCGCCCACGATGACGGAATAAAAACCGCCAGCCGTCGGACTCGACACTTTAAAAATACGCTGCAAAGATGCCACCACATCCTTCACACCCATCTCCTGGCCGTTGGAGAACTTGATGCCTTTGCGAATTTTGAAAACGTAGGTTTTGCCATCATTGGTGGGCACAGGCATGTCTTCGGCGAGGTTTGCAACCTTCTTGAAGCCTTCTGCACCAGCGGCCTTCTGGAAACCTACCAGGCCATCATACAGGGACTGATAAATCTGCCAGTATTGCAGTGTATAGTTGATATGCGGATCAACGGTGCCAGCGGCGGAGCCGGCTACCAGTCGCATGGTGCCGCCACGGTGTTCCTTCATGTACTCGGCTGATGCGGGGGCCGCCAAACCACATGCCAAAAATGCAGCAAGTGCTGCGCCCAAAAGTTTCGACTTCATTTTAGTCTCCCTGCTTTCAATATTTTTTGTCTCAATCATTGTCGTTCAAGAATTTTCCCACGTTCTTCAGGCACAGCTCTTGTTCTTCGACATGTGGCATGTGGCTTGAATTGCTGTAGATCTCGGCGATTGCACCTTTGATCTTGTCTTTGAACGGGGCCACACAGGGCGGCGTTGCTTCATCATAGTAACCCGAAAAGACATAGGTTGGCACGTTGATGAGATGCAGGCGGTCTATCACGCTCCAGGTTTTGAGGGTGCCCACGACAAAGAATTCATTGGGGCCGTTCATGACGTGGTAAACTGTAGGATTGCGTGTCACCTGTTCGAAGGTGGCTGTCACTTCCGGCGGGAAAGGCACCACACGGCAGACGTGGCGTTCGTAGACCCACATGGTGGCTTTCTGATATTCTTCGCTCGAGGTGGTGCCTGCGGCTTCGTGCGTGTTCAATGCGTCTTGGATAGGTTGTGGCATGAGCGCGCGCATGCGGGCGGCCTCACTCATCCAGAGGGCCATGGAAGCTGGCGAATTTGCAATGGTGAGGGATTTCAATCCGTCGGGTGTGGTAGTGGCATATTCAGCGCCCAGCATGCCGCCCCAGCTTTGGCCCAGCACATGAAAAGCTTTGCGCTGGCCCAGATGGTCAACAAGATTGTTCAGTTCATCAATGAAAAGTTGCACAGTCCAGAAATCGCCGCCCTTGTCCGGCAGCAGGGTGGAGTTGCCACAACCCAGCTGGTCATAATGAATGACGGCACGGCCTTCATGGGCGAGCAGCTTGTAGGCATCGAGATAATTGTGGGCGGCACCGGGACCGCCATGCAATAGAAAAAGGGGCGGCTTTTTTGAGTCCAGATCGCCCGTGATGCGATACCAGGTTTCATAGGCACCAAACGTGGCGCGGCCTTCGATCTGCTTTAATGCGGGCATGTCTTCGCCTCGTCGCCTTCCGTAAGCGGTTGAGCCTATCGCGGCATTTGTCCATTGGCAATCGGCATTAAAGCTTGGTCAGTTATGTCGCAGCACTGTCTCCATAGCGGTAGCATTGACTGTTGCCTTGATCTAAACTTGACGATGGAAACAATAGGTTTTGCAAGTTTGGAGGCAGCTTGAGATATTCAACTTTGCCCAACGACAGTGAACGCGTTTTAGCTGTTTCACTGTCTGAACGATCTGGCCGCACCGCACTTGTTGCTGGCACTTACGATACCAAAGATGAAGAGTTGCTGTTCATCTGCGACAGGCTGCGTGCCCTTGGCATTGCTGTAAAGACTGTTGATCTCTCGACCTCCGGCAAGCCGTCGACGGCTGACGTCCGTCCCATGCAGATTGCTGCCATGCACAGTGGAGGAGCGACTGCCGT
Source organism: Hyphomicrobiales bacterium (assembly GCA_031430915.1). GTDB lineage: Bacteria > Pseudomonadota > Alphaproteobacteria > Rhizobiales > Aestuariivirgaceae > Aestuariivirga. The sequence continues at coordinate 4,817 of JANPCL010000227.1, read as the reverse complement.
ATTCAGCAACGACCGTGGCCAATCTGTCTCCGCCATGGCTGAAGCCTTTGCCTGCTGGATAGAACGGGAGCGCGACATTGATGGGATCATCTCGGCGGGTGGGTCCGGCGGTACGTCTCTGGCCACAGCAGGCATGCGCAAATTGCCCGTCGGCATTCCGAAGGTGATGGTGTCCACTGTCGCATCCGGCGAAGTTGGTCACTACGTTGGCCCATCTGACATTATGATGATGTATTCCGTGGCTGATGTACAGGGCATCAACCCGATCACGGAACGGGTGTTGTCGAATGCGGCACACGCTCTCGCAGGCATGATCACCAGCATGCCGGATGCAGCAGCGCGGGACGCCAAATGGAAGAGTGCGAAACCAGCTGTGGGCCTCACCATGTTTGGCGTCACCACACCTTGCATTCAGGCGATACAGAAAAGACTTGAAGCAGATTATGACTGCATGATCTTCCACGCCACGGGCACGGGCGGACGTTCGATGGAGAAGCTTGTCGACTCCGGTCTGATCAATGCCATGCTGGATATCACCACAACCGAAGTGGCGGACATGCTGGTAGGCGGTGTGTTTGCGGCGGATGCGGATCGTTTTGGTTCTGCCATTCGCACCAGCGTTCCCTATGTTGGATCTGTCGGTGCGCTTGACATGGTGAATTTCGGACCACGTGCCACCGTGCCGGAAAAATTCCAAGCGCGGAGGTTCGTTGTTCATAATCCCAATGTGACTCTGATGCGCACCACGCGCGACGAGAACCGCGCTATGGGGCAATGGATTGCAGGGCGTCTCAACGAAATGGACGGGCCCGTACGCTTTCTCTTGCCGGAAGGAGGTGTCTCCCTCATCGATGCACCAGGCAAACCGTTCCACGATCCTGACGCAGACAATGCGCTGTTTGAGGCTATTGAAAAAACCATGAGCCAAACCAGTCGCCGCAGTTTGACCCGCGTCAATGCCAATATCAATGATGCGCTGTTTGTTGAGACCGCACTCGAGGCCTTCGCCAGCATCACACCACACCTTGCAAGGAGAGTATAAGTGCCACGCTTTGAACGATCAGGCCTGATGGAAAAATTCCAGGATATGAAACGCCGCCGCATTCCAATTGTGGGCGGAGGTGCAGGCACAGGCCTGTCCGCCAAATGCGAAGAAGAGGGTGGCATTGACCTCATCGTGATTTACAACTCAGGCCGCTACCGTATGGCGGGGCGCGGTTCGCTTGCGGGACTGCTCGCCTATGGCAATGCAAATGAAATTGTCATGGACATGGCGAAAGAGGTTTTGCCCGTCACAAGACATACGCCTGTGCTTGCAGGTGTGAATGGAACTGATCCCTTCTGCATGTTCGATAAATTTCTGGATGATCTAAAAGCCGTTGGTTTCTCCGGCATCCAAAACTTTCCAACAGTTGGATTGATCGACGGGACATTCCGAATCAATCTGGAAGAAACGGGTATGTCCTATGCGCAGGAAGTTGATCTTGTGGCACTGGCGCATTCGAAAGACATGCTCACAACACCTTACGTGTTCAATAGCGAAGAAGCCGCCGCGATGACAAAGGCGGGTGCAGATATTGTAGTGTGCCATTTGGGCCTCACGACAGGAGGCTCCATTGGCTCCAAGACATCCCTGAAATTGCAAGACTGTCCGGCCATTGTGGATGCTTGGTCCGAGGCCGCTCTCAGAGTGAACAAGGACGCAATCGTGCTGGTGCATGGTGGTCCAGTCTCATCACCCGAAGATGCCAGTTTCGTTTTGAAAAATACAAAAAACTGCCACGGTTTTTATGGTGCCTCCTCAATGGAGAGATTGCCAACGGAAGTGGCGCTTACCGAACAAACGCGAAAATTCAAAGCCATCACTTTTGGATGACGACGGTGACTGGCCCCACGGATTTGAATATTGCTTGTGGCATTCCATGCCAGTCTGAAACTGCTCGGTGAATGATGACAACTTTTTTTGGTGCCATTGCTGATGACTTTACAGGTGCGACTGATCTTGCGGGTTTGCTGGCACGATCCGGGGTGCGGGTGTCACTTCGTATCGGCGTGCCACAACAGCCGCCTTCTGACACTGCGCCACTCGAAATTATTGCGCTTAAATGTCGAACAGCGCCGGTCGAAGACGCAATTGCTGAAACTCTGGCGGCACTCGACTGGTTGCGCAAAGCTGGAGCACAGCGCTTCTTCTGGAAATATTGTTCGACATTTGATTCCACACCACGCGGCAACATCGGCCCGGTTGCCGAGGCCCTGATGAAAGCACTTGCAACGGAGCAAACGATTTACTGCCCGGCTTTCCCTGAGAATGCTCGCGCCATTTTCATGGGCAACCTGTTTGTGGGTGAACTGCCACTTGAAGAAAGCCCGATGAAGGATCATCCGCTCACACCCATGCGGGATTCGAACTTGATGCGCCTGCTGGCTCCACAAGTTACAAAGCCGGTCGGACTTGCCAATCGGCATGTTGTTGCAAAGGGTACGGAGGCGTTGCGGCGGAGGCTTGGCCAGCTGAAGTCTGAAGGGGTTGCGCATGTGGTGGTTGATGCTGTGGCCAATGATGATCTCTCTGTCATCGCGGAGGCTTGTGGCGACATGGTGCTGTTGACCGGGGGAAGTGCGGTAGCGATGCCCCTGCCCGCCATCTGGATTTCGCAGGGACTTGTGCGGAAGAGCGATGCGTCTCAGGGGACCACGCATGAAAATGGCCCCGCCATTATTCTATCAGGCAGTTGTTCTGCGATGACGAACCGGCAAGTCGCTGCCTGTCTCGCGCAAGGTCACCCCGCGTTCAAACTTGATCCGGTTGAACTTGCTGCCGATGGTGCAACTGCGGCAATGGATTGGCTTTCTGCGCAACCGCCGTATGACGCACCGCTGATTTATGCCACCGCCACCCCTGATGCAGTGCGGGCTGCGCAGACTGCCCTGGGTGTGGAACGTGCTGGCGCTTTGATTGAGGACGCGCTTGCGGCTTGCGCCGTGCGGGCGCGCGATTTGGGTTTCAGGCAGTTTGTGGTGGCGGGTGGTGAAACTTCAGGGTCAGTGGCAAAGGCTTTGGGCATATCGCAATTGACCATCGGACGCGAAATTGCGCCGGGTGTGCCGTGGTGTTTTGCCGAGACTGCGGGACATGCAGTTGCCATCACGCTGAAATCGGGTAATTTTGGCGGTGAGGATTTTTTCGAAACAGCGCTTGAGGTTTTGCAGTCATGACAGCAGAGGCAAAGTTGCGCGACCAGGTTTGCAGCTTGGCCAAATCACTTTTCGAACGTGGGCTCACGCATGGTTCCACGGGTAATATTTCAGCGCGCACGGCAGATGGTGGCTTGCTGGTGTCACCCACCGGCTCAAGTTTTGGTCGTCTTGACCCTGCACGTTTGAGTCGCTTCAATGCCGCGGGCGAGCACATCGACGGTGACAAGCCCACCAAGGAAATGCCCCTGCACAGTGCTTTCTACGACACCCGCAGCCAGGCTGGTGCCGTTGTGCATTTGCACTGTTGCCATGCTGTGGCGTGGTCGATGATGCCCGATGCAAATGAGGATGATTTTCTGCCTGCTCTCACGCCCTACGCCATCATGCAATTGGGGCGGGTGAAGCTGTTGCCATTCTTTCGCCCAGGCGACCCGGCCATGGGACAAGCAGTGCGGGGCCTCGCCGGAAAACGCTCCGCCGTCATGCTGGCCAATCATGGGCCGGTTGTGGCGGGCAAGGATGTAGAAGCCGCCTGCAATGCCATTGAAGAGCTTGAAGCCACGGCGCGGCTGGCTCTGCTCACACGCCATCAGCATCCGCGCCTGCTCAATTCGGCTGAGGTTCAGGACATTGTCACGCATTTCAATGTGGAGTGGGACGCATGAAGTTTTCTGCCAATCTGGGTTTTCTGTGGAATGATCGTTCGCTGCCCGACGCGATACGTGCTGCCAAGGCGGCGGGCTTTGATGCTGTGGAATGCCACTGGCCCTATGATACGCCCGCTGCGGAGACCAAAGGTGTTCTGGAGGAAACGGGACTTGCCATGCTGGGGCTCAATACGCGGCGTGGCAATACGGCTATTGGCGAAAACGGTCTTGCCGCTTTGCCGGGGCGCGAGGCTGATGCGCGGGCAGTGATTGACGAAGCGCTTTCCTATGCAAAGGCAATTTCAGCCGGAGCTGTGCATGTCATGGCCGGACATTCCAGCGGGCCGCGTGCAAGGCGCGCGTTTTGCGACAATCTGGCCTATGCCTGCGATGCTGCCGGCGATGATGTGACAATTCTCATCGAACCGCTCAATCACTACAATGCGCCGGGATATTTTCTGAACAGCACAGGGCAAGCGGCAGACATTATCCGCGAAGTGGGAAAGCCCAATCTGAAACTGATGTTCGACTTTTTCCATATCCAGATCATGGAGGGAGATGTGACGCGTCGCTTCGAGACCTTGCTGCCGCTGATAGGCCATGTGCAGATTGCATCTGTACCGGATCGTGGTGAGCCCGATCATGGTGAACTCGACTACGCTTACGTGTTGGCGCAAGTCGCTGCTTCTGGCTGGCTCCACCCTATTGGTGCGGAGTACGTGCCGGGGAATGTTGCCAATCCCGACATGTCGTGGCTGGCGCGGACGTCAGCTTCTCGTCTTGTCACTTCTGCTGTGTAGCAACAGCATGCGGATGATCACCGCGCCATAAATAATCTGTCTGCCTGCTCCCGGCACTTGCATGGCCGAGAGGATGGATTTCCAATTGCGTGATAGCAGCAGGCGTCCTAGGCTTTGCCTGCAACAGAAGGATTTCCGCAATGATGAAAACCGGATTGTGTTTCGCTTT
>JANPCL010000226.1:0-4692 GCA_031430915.1 Hyphomicrobiales bacterium | reverse complement strand
CTTTCTCCCTCGGCGACTTCGCCGGGGGAGTACCCCGAAGGGGGGAGGGGGTGTTTGCACTAACTCCCATGCCCAATCACCTTCCCCGCCCGATCCAGCACCATCACGTCAGCCACTGAAGCCCCCTGCAACACGCCCCGTACATGGACCAGCGCCTCCTCAGCTACCCGTTGCGCCAACCCATTCCCCGCAAATTCCAAAACCTCGAGCGCCGTATTCGCCGCCAGCACCTTCTCGCGCAATGCGGGCGCAACCCTGTCAGCCAGCCAGCCGAAATCCACCTGTGATCGCCCGGAATGCAAATCCATCGCCCCTTGCGCCAGCTTCACTATTTTCGCAAACCCGCCACCAATGGTCACTTTCGGCACGGGGTGCACCCGCAGATATTTCAACAGCCCGCCGGCAAAATCCCCCATGTCCAACATGGCCTCAAGTGGCAAACCATAATGCGCCCGCACAGCGTCCTCAGACGTGGACCCCGTACACCCAGCCACATGCGAAAACCCTGACGCCCGCGCCACATCAATGCCTCGATGGATGGACGCAATCCAAGCCGCACAGGAATAGGGATTGACGATTCCAGTGGTGCCCAAAATCGATAAGCCACCGACAATGCCCAACCGCCCGTTCCACGTCTTCTCAGCCAGCGCCACACCACCCGGAACAGAAATCTCGATCTCCGCCCCCACTCCCAACTCCGCACACACCGCCTCCATCATCTGGCGCGGCACCGGGTTGATAGCAGGCTCACCCACTGCAATCGGCAAGCCGGGCTTGGTGACATGCCCGACCCCCTCGCCTGCCTTGAACACAACGCCTGCGTCCTTCAACCGCACGGTCGCAACGATCATCGCGCCATGCGTAACATCCGGGTCATCGCCAGCATCTTTCACAATTCCAGCCCGCGCCCAGCCGTCACCTTTTTCTTCGAACGCGAGTGCAAACGCCACCACCTGCCCCTTGGGTAAGGCAATTTCCACGGGATCAGGAAACCGCCCGGTGACCAGCGCGATCAGTGCAGCCTTGGTCGCCGCAGTCGCACAGGCCCCTGTCGTCCAACCACGGCGCAATGCCTGTTCTGGCTTTTCCAATCGCATGGATTATCGGTATAAGGAGCCCATGAGCGGAACTCCAACCAAAACTGCCAACCAAGTCTGGTCGCAAGCCGAGACGGGTTTTGCACGCCTTGATGCAGAAGACTTTCCGAACTTCGAAAAGGGCTGGGTCTGGCTCGTCGGCGCAGGCCCCGGCGCACCCGGCCTCATGTCTCTTCTCTGCTACCACGCCATGCAAAACTGCGACGTGGTGGTCTATGACGCACTGGTAAATCCTGACATTCTGCGCTGGGTGCGAATAGGCGCCGAACTGGAATACGCAGGCAAACGCGGCGGCAAGCCGTCACCCGTCCAGAAAGATATCACTGTCCGTCTCATCGAACTCGCCCGGCAAGGCAAACGAGTTCTGCGCCTCAAGGGCGGCGATCCCTTCATGTTTGGCCGTGGCGGTGAAGAAAGCCAGAACCTCGCCCGTGCTGGCATACCTTTCCGCATCGTGCCGGGAATCACGTCTGGCGTCGGTGGCCTCGCATATGCTGGCATTCCCGCCACCCACCGCGACACCAACCATGCCGTGATTTTCCTGACAGGCCACGACGCCACAGGCAAAATGCCAGCCAACGTCAACTGGTCCGCCATCGCCACGGCAGCCCCCGTCATCGTCATGTACATGGGGGTGAAAAACCTGGGCGAAATCGCCGAGACCCTCATGGCCGCAGGCCGCAAACCCGACGACCCCGTCGCCATCCTCTCCAACGCCTCCATGCCCCACCAGGAGGTCGCCATAACAACCCTCGTCGAGGCAGGCCACTTCGTGCGCGAAAACCATCCCCCCACCCCCGCCATAGTCGTAGTAGGCCACGCCTCCGACTGGCGCAGCCTGCTCGACTGGTACAGCCCGGCACTTCGGGAGAACAAGATTGGGTAGAGCCCTCGTGGTGGCCGCGCCCCATTCGGGCAGCGGAAAAACCCTTGTAACCCTCGGCCTGCTGCGCGCACTGCGCAACGCTGGCCACACCATTGCCTCCGCCAAACTCGGCCCTGACTACATCGACCCTCAATTTCACGCAGCCGCCACAGGCCACCCCTGCTTCAACCTGGACCCCTGGGCCATGGGCACCGTCGCTTGCGCCAGCCTGCTTCCACACGACGCTGACCTCACCATTATCGAAGGCGTCATGGGCCTCTTCGACGGCCCCGATGGCGCACGAGGCTCCACAGCCGACCTTGCAGCCGACCTGAACCTGCCCGTGCTTCTCGTCATTGATTGCAGCCACCAAGCCCAATCCATCGCCGCCCTGGTCGAAGGCTTCGCCCGCCACCGCCCCGATGTGAACATCGCCGGGATATTCCTCAACCGCATCAAATCCGACCGCCACGCCACAATTCTCCATGCAGCCTTGCAAAACCTCGGAATTCCAGTCATCGGCCAACTGCGGCACAGCGACTCATACCGCATTCCATCCCGCCATCTCGGATTGGTACAAGCACTGGAAAATCAGGGACTTGAGCAATTCCTTGAAACTGCCGCCGCAGGAGTCGCACGTGAAACAAACCTTGACAAGCTGTTTGAAATTTTTGCTGCGCCGTCGAATCAAGTCATTTCCAGTGCAACATTCATCCCACCCCTGGGCCAAACCACAGCCATAGCCCGCGACGAAGCCTTCAGTTTCATCTATCCACATCTTCTCGCCGCCTGGCAAAAAGCAGGCGCGGAACTGCGCTTTTTCTCCCCCCTCAACAACGAAGCCCCACCAGCAGCCGACGCAATTTTCCTGCCCGGCGGCTACCCCGAACTTCACGCAGGGAAATTGGCCGCCAACCAAATCTTCCTCAACGGCCTTCACAACGTCCACGGTCTGATCTACGGCGAGTGCGGCGGCTACATGTCCCTCGGCGAATCCCTCACCGATGCAAAAGGGGAAATCCACGCCATGGCAGGCCTGTTGCCACTGGACACCAGCTTTTCCGCGAGGAAACTGCACCTCGGCTACCGCCAACTCAAAGCCTTGGGCGGCCCCTTCCCTAAACAATTGCGCGGCCACGAATTCCATTACGCCACCATCACCCGCGAAGGCAAAGCCGACCACCTGTTCGAAGCCACGACAGCCAACGGAGCCACACTCCCGGCCATGGGCCTGAAGCGCGGCAAGGTAATGGGAAGCTTCGCCCATATCATCAGCGTGGCCCCATGACCGCCAAATCCATCATGTTCATGGGTACCGGCTCCGATGTGGGAAAATCCCTCATCGTCGCAGGCCTCTGCCGTCTCATGGCCAATCGCGGTGTAAAAGTGGCTCCTTTCAAGCCGCAAAACATGTCAAACAACGCCGCCGCCGTTGCAGGGGGAGAAATCGGGCGCGCCCAGGCCTTGCAAGCCCGCGCCGCAAAAACCCCGGCAACGATCGACATGAACCCTGTTCTGCTGAAGCCGGAATCCGAGCGCGGCGCGCAGGTCATCGTGCAGGGCCAACGTGCCGCAACTATGACTGCCCGCGACTATTTCGCAAACCGCAGCCAATTTCTGCCCGCCATTCTCGACAGCTATGCCAAACTCGCAACACAACATGACCTCATCCTCGTCGAAGGTGCTGGAAGCCCCGCCGAAACCAATCTGCGCCATGGCGACCTCGCCAACATGGGCTTTGCCGAAGCCGCCAATATTCCTGTCGTGCTCATTGGCGACATCCACCGTGGCGGCGTGATTGCCTCACTCGTGGGCACACACGCCGTACTCGAAGTAGAAGATCGCAGTCGTATTAAAGCGTTCCTGATCAACAAGTTCCACGGTGATCCCACTCTGTTTGATGAAGCACTGAAACCCATCACCCAACGCACCGGCTGGCAAAGTCTCGGCGTAATTCCCCACTTTCCAAACGCCCACCGCCTGCCCGCTGAAGATGCCGTGGCACTCGAAGACCAGCTCACAAGCCAAGCAGGATCAACAAGAATCTGCGTCCTCCGCCTGCCCCGCATCGCCAACTTTGATGACATCGACCCCTTGCGACTCGAACCCGGCGTCACAGTGCAATTCCTGCAAGCAGGCGAGCCTGTACCCGGCGATTGCAAACTCGTCATCATTCCCGGCTCAAAATCCACCATGGCGGACCTCGCAAACCTCCGCAGCAATGGCTGGGACATCGACATCGCAGCCCACGTCAGGCGCGGTGGCCACGTGCTTGGCCTCTGCGGCGGCTACCAGATGCTGGGCCGCATGATCCACGATCCGGACGGCCTCGAAGGCCCGGCAACAAGCGTCCAAGGCCTCAACCTGCTCGATGTTGAAACCACCCTCACACCAGACAAAACCGTAACGCCCACCACAGCCACCCACACCGCAACCGCAGAAAAAATCACCGCCTACGAAATCCACCTCGGCAAAACCACCGGCCCCGATTGCGCCACTCCCTTCGCCCAAACCCAACGTCGGCCAGATGGTGCAGTGAAGGGCAAAGTCATGGGAACCTACCTGCACGGCTGTTTCGCAGCAGACGGATTTCGGAAGGTGTTCCTTGCCTCTCTGGGCGCGACAGGAAGCGACCTGGCCTATGAGGTCATGATCGAGAACACACTGGACGAATTGGCGGCGCACCTGGAAAAGCATGTGGATGTTGAAGCTTTGATGGAACTAGCAAGG
>JANPCL010000225.1:0-30123 GCA_031430915.1 Hyphomicrobiales bacterium | reverse complement strand
GTGATAGCGGCAGGCGTCCTAGGCTTTGCCTGCAACAGAAGGATTTCCGCAATGATGAAAACCGGATTGTGTTTCGCTTTCACCTTGATCTCCATGCCTGCGGGTTTCGCTGCATCACCGCAGCCCGTGTCTGCTGAACGGGCAATGGTGGTGACGTCGCAGCATCTGGCAACCGATGTGGGTGTTGCGATCATGCAGCAGAGTGGCAATGCTGTTGATGCTGCGGTGGCTGTAGGATACGCGCTGGCGGTGACCAATCCGTGCTGTGGCAATCTGGGTGGCGGGGGATTTGCGACGCTGCATCTGGCGGATGGTCGTGATGTGTTTTTGAATTTCCGCGAGAAGGCTCCGCTGGCAGCAACGCCCACAATGTATCTTGATGCCAAGGGCGAGGTTGTGAAAGACTTGAGTCTGATCGGTTATCGTGCGGTTGCCGTTCCCGGGTCGGTGATGGGGCTTGATACGCTGCTAACGAAATACGGAACGTTGACGCGCGCGCAGGTGATGGCACCTGCTATCAAGTTTGCGTCGGAAGGGTTTGTGCTCAATCAAGGCGATGTCGACATTTTGAAGATTGGAGCGAAGTCGTTTGCGGCGCAGCCCAATGTGGCGGCGATTTTTCTGAATGTTGAAAAACCATGGGCAGTGGGTGAAACATTTGTGCAGAAAAACCTCGGCGCGTCATTGCAGTTGATTGCACGCGATGGGCCAGATGCGTTCTACAAGGGCCCGATTGCCGATGCGATTGTGGCAGCGAGTTCTGCCAATGGAGGGATTTTGTCTCAACAGGATTTCGCTGAATACACTGTGGTGGAGTCGGCTCCAGTGAAATGCAGTTATCGCGGTTATGATCTGATTTCGGCACCGCCGCCATCATCGGGTGGTACTGCGATATGCGAAATCCTGAATATACTCAAAGGCTATCCGATTGCGCAGTTGGGGTATCACTCGGCGGTCTGTGTACACTTGATGGCCGAGGCCATGCGACACACCTATGTTGACCGGAATTTCCAGTTGGGTGATCCGGATTTTGTCAAGAACCCCGTTGAGAAATTATTGTCGGATGGTTACGCCGAACAGATTCGATCAAAGATCGATCAGGGCAAAGCGACAGTTTCCAAGAACGTGCAACCGGGCACACCGCCACATGAAGGAACAGAGACCACGCACTATTCGGTGGTTGATCCTGCGGGAAATGCGGTGTCAGTGACCTATACCATCAATGGGTTCTTTGGTGCGCGTGTCATTGCGGGTGATACCGGGTTTTTGCTGAATGACGAGATGGATGATTTCACCATCAAACCAGGTGTGCCCAACCTGTTTGGACTGGTGCAGGGCAAGACCAATGTGATTGCACCGGGCAAGCGGCCATTGAGTTCGATGAGTCCCACGGTTGTGACCAAGGACGGCAAGACCATCATGGTTCTGGGCAGCCCCGGTGGTTCGCGCATCATCACCATTGTGGTGAATACATTGATCAATGTGGTGGATTTCGGCATGAATATCCAGGAGGCTGTGGACGCACCGCGCATTCATCACCAATGGTTGCCGGACCAGATCACGGTTGAGCCCTATGCGCTGTCGCCTGATACTGTCCGTATACTGAGTACCATGGGGCACAAGGTGGTGGAGCAAATCCCGTGGGGTGCGGCGGAGGCGATTTATATTGCGCCAGCTGGCGTAAACGCCAGTTCAACGGCGAGTTCCGGCAATGATGCAGCGGCTTCGGGGAAACCCATTCCAGGGCGGCTTTACGGGGCCAATGATGATCGAAGGCCGTCTGGTTCTGCGGCGGGATTTTGAATGTCGGGGTACACCCGCTGACAAATTCCGGATCACGCAATACCAAGATGGTAGCCGCTGTTCGCGCCTGGCCTTGTGTCCAGGTTGGAGACAGAGTTATGGCCAAAACGCGCGCCTCGAAAGTTGATCCCATAACACTGTCCGCGGTGCGAGGCATTCTTGAAACGACGCAACGAAGGCACGCCTGCATTTGCCGACCAGTTGCTTCTACAAGTATTGGTCGACGCAAGAGGTGCACTGTCAATAAAACTGCCTTCGAGATAGATGCGTTAAACGAAATGCAGCCGAAGCTCCTGCCCACCAAGGAAGGCCGTCCGTTCGCTTCCCTCCTCGCAGCCTTCCTTCGCTGGGTGCGAAGGCTGCTCCGGGGAAAGCGAACTATCACAGCGCGAATTCAAACACGGCTGTGTCGGTAGGTTTCATGTAACTGAAATTCAGGTGGCATCAGAACGCCATGGCATTCTCTTGGGCCAAATCTGATCGACCGTGCTGCCCAGAGGTTTTAGTCTCACCGGGAACTACGTCTAAACCTCTGAAATCATTGGCGCACCCGACAGGATTCGAACCTGTGACCTCTGCCTTCGGAGCCAAGCGCTTATCAGCTGAATATTTGACAAAACACGCATCAAACCAAACAAATCACAACGAACGCATCAGAAAAATCATCGCATTATACGGAAGAAGCTGATGCCTTTGTCCGCATTGCACCAAAACAGATATGCGTTCGAATAGCTCCTCTTCTTTTCTCAACCATCGTTGAAATAGAAATTGCGCAACATCCTGCGTCTGCATCGCGACGGCCAGAAATGCCGGAAAATAGTTGGCTTTGCTGTGACCCAGATTTCTGTTTTACTATTGCTTTCCAAATCGGGATCCGCCCCGCATTGGGGAATCAGAGTTTGATATCCGTCTTTGTCAGTTTCAGGCAATGAAGACTTTTGTGCCGGCAACCAACAGATGCGTTTGTAAATCAGCTGGCAATTGATCATCGGTCACCAGTGTGACACGTGTTGTCCATTCTCCATATACTGACACCGAAATGCGATCTATCTTGCTGTGATCGGCCAGTATCAGCGTTTCTGCAGAACGCCGCATCATCGCACCATAGATCAGACCAGGGCCGATGCCTGCATCGCCGGCGCCTTCGGCGGTGATACCGCTTGCTCCTAAAATCGCCTTGCTGGCGCGGTACTTTTGTAAGGCATCGATGGTGTCAGGTCCGCAGATCAATCCTTCGCGGCCATCATATTGGCCAGGAAGCATCAACACTTTGTGCAAAGGATTGGTCGCCAGAGCAGCAGCAATGGAAAAGGCGTGGGTTATGATCGTGAGGTGATTGCATTCTGCCGCAAGCCGTCTGGCAAAATGCAATGTAGTCGCGCCGCCACCCACCATCAGGATGTCATTGTCTTTGATAAGTTGGATTGCACGCGATGCTATACGTTCACGCTCTTGCACGAACAATTGCTCGCGTTCGGCAATCGCGGGTTCCAGACTGATCGGGCGCAACGCTCCGCCATAGGTGCGATTGATGAGCCCACGCTCTTCAAGCTCCGCAAAATCCCGCCGCACCGTTTCAGTTGATACGGTCAAGCGATGAGCGAGATCATGAACCCGCAGGGCCGGTGCAGCCCGCAGCTCCGCCACAATGTGCGCTTGCCTTTCAGATTTGGACTGCCTCATTCGCACTCCTTTTCGAGCCCTAAAGCCGGATCAGCCAGCTTCAAGACTTTCTTCAGTTTCAACAATTGTTGTAGGTTAAACATTATTTGCCCAATTGACAACATGAATGGAGCGCGGTAATGCGAAAAATCTGCTGTTTGAGAGCAATAAATGTTGGACCTGCAACATGTTTGACTATGGCCATTTCAAATTTGAGTCGAAACAAGACCTGTTCGACAAGTCCATCAAGTATTGGAACCCGGAAAAAACGAAGTTCTGGCAGAAGGCCGGCATCGACCTGGTGATAGACCGGCGCGAGGGCTACTGCCTTTATGACATGGATGGTCGGCGTTTGATCGATCTGCATTTGAATGGTGGCACCTATAGTCTTGGCCATCGTCATCCGGAGTTGGTAGAAACACTGAAGGGCGCCCTCGACTATTTCGATATCGGCAACCACTGGTTTCCATCGGTTGCACGGGCCGCACTTTCAGAAGCGCTAATCCGCGTCACGCCGGGTATGAAATACGTTGTGTTTGGTGCAGGCGGTGCTGAGGCCGTTGATATTGCCATCAAGTCGGCGCGCTATGCCACAAAACGGCGCAAAATTGTTTCGATCATCAAGGGCTATCATGGCCATGGTGGACTGTCTGTCGCGACTGGCGATGATCGTTTCTCCAAAATTTTTCTGGCCGATCAGCCTGAGACTTTCATCCAAGTCCCATTTAACGACATCGCCGCAATGGAGCAGGCATTGAAAGCTGGCGACATTGCCGCGCTGATCATGGAAACCATTCCCGCCACCTATGGTTTTCCAATGCCAAAAGACGGTTATCTCGCGGCTTGCAAAGCGCTGTGTGAAAAATATGGCGCCCTCTATATCGCTGACGAAGTACAAACGGGCATGATGCGCTGTGGCAAGCTTTGGGGTTGGCAGACCTACAACATTCAGCCGGACATCATGATCGCAGCAAAAGGTCTCACCGGCGGACTTTACCCGATCTCGGCTTGCCTGGTTAACGAACGAGCCGGCGAATGGCTGAATGAAGATGGTGCCGCGCATATTTCAACGGCAGGCGGAGCTGAGTTGGGCTGCATTGTGGCACACAAGGTCATCGAGATGTTGCACCGACCGGAAACCGTGGCCTCGGTACATGCCGTGACCGAATTCTTCCGCGACGCCATGGCGGACATGATCCAACGCCACGGCGACATTTTCACAGGTGTGCGTCAGCGCGGGGTCGTTTTAGGGCTTGAATTCGCTCATCCGCAAGGTGCCGTATATGTCAGTCGTGCACTTTACGAACACGGCGTGTGGGCCATTTTCTCGTCATTGGACAAACGCGTGCTGCAATGGAAGCCGGGCGTGCTGTTGAGCCATGCGATGTGCGAGGAAATCATGGACCGGTTTGATGCTGCAATGCCACGCGCGCGTGAGTTCATTGCCGCTGCTGGAAAACAGGGATGAGTGCGATGGATAACGTTCTGCTGGCCGTTCCGGACGCGGTTTATGAGCAAGCCAAGCTCAAAGTTGAACGTTCGCGTTGGGCGGCGACAAAATTCCAGAAATTGGATCGCCACTCCACGTCGCGGATCGTTGAGGCTGTTGCCAATGCTGCCCACGCCAAGGCACAGTTCTACGCGGAATGGGCGGTGCGTGAAACCGGGATGGGTGTGGTTGCGCACAAGCGCCAGAAAAACGAGGCTTGCTCACGCGGTTTGATTGAGATGTATGGTCAAGAGGATTTTGTGGCACCACGCATCGACACTGCACGAAAGATTGTCGAACTGCCTAGGCCAGCCGGCGTGATTTTTGCACTGATCCCTGTCACAAACCCTGTGGCTACAGTGTTCTTCAAAACCCTGATGGCACTGATGACGCGCAATGCGATCATCCTGAGCCCGCATCCTGGTGCAAAGGAAGTTTGCACTGATGCCGCCCGCATGATGATTGAAGCGGCAAGGGCGGCCGGTGCTCCTGATGGCGTCATTCAGGTGATTGATGAGCCAACCATTCCCCTGATTGAAAAACTGATCGCTGACGAGCGCATTGATCTGGTCATCGCAACCGGCGGTCCTGCCGTGGTGAAAGCGGCTTACAAGTCAGGCAACCCAGCCTTTGGCGTGGGTCCCGGCAACGCACCGGTTCTGGTTGATGATACAGCCGATCTGAAAGTGGCGGCCAAGCGCATTGTCGCCTCGAAATCCTTCGACAATTCAATTCTTTGCACCAACGAGTCGACGCTGCTTGCCTTTCACACAATTGCAGACGCCTTGCTGGTTGCCCTCAAGGCAGAAGGTGCGCATATCTGCTCGACTGATGAAACCGACAGGTTGCGCAAACTCTTGTTTGGCGAGCATGGCTTTAACGTGAAAATGATTGGCAGGGATGCCAGCATCATCGCACGTGAGGCCGGATTCAGTGCGCCAGGTGCGAAGATTTTGTTGACACCAGTTGACCTAGTGCAGCCAGAAGAAAAACTGGTGCGTGAAAAGCTGTGCCCTGTTCTGGCCTTCGCACGGGTTGGCAATATCGATCAGGCGATTTCATGCGCTCGTTCGATGATGCGCACGGCTGGGCGCGGTCATTCGGCGGCCATTCATTCGCGCAACGAAGTTCATATCATGGCATATGCTGCTGCCCTACCTGCCCTGCGTGTTGCGGTGAACACCGGGTGCTCGCTTGGCTCATCCGGCTTTGAAACAAATCTTGGCCCCTCGATGACCATTGGCACCGGGTTCGCTGGTGGCTCATCACTCTCGGAAAACCTGACGCCACATCATCTCGTGCAGTTTGCGCGCATTGCCTACAACAAGGAAGCGTCAGAAGGCTTCGGCGAGTTTTCCGGACTTGATCCTTTAAACTTGCCGCGCGCAACCCACGCCGCACTTTCACTTGTCGCCACAGACAGCAGTGCCGATGAGTTGCGCCGCGAATTGCGCAGGATCATTCTGGAAGAATTGAAAGCGGTTCTGGCAGCATAGTCATGGCAACGCTTCGCTCCTTCATTTTCCTCGACCAGTTGCAGCCGCAAACCATGTGTTCGCTTGGCTCATGGATCAGGGGTTCCTTGCCCCGCAGTTACATGGCAGCGCAAATCATTGAGGTCGCTCCGGGCATCGACATTGAAGCACTCACTGACATTGCCCTGAAAGAAGCGAACGTGCAGGGCGGCATTCTGGTGGTAGAGCGTCAATATGGCTACCTTGAAATCCACTCGCGCGACATTTCAGCAGTCAAAGCGGCTGCATCGGCCGTATTGGCAGCCATGGGGAAGTCACCCAATGAAGCAATCAAACCAAAAATCCTATCGTCAAAAATCATCAGCCGCATCGACCCCGGCCATGCCTTCCTAATCAATCGCAACAAAGGCGGTTCCATGTTGTTGGCAGGCGAGAGCTTGTATGTGCTGGAATGCGAGCCAGCGGCCTATGCAATTCTGGCCTGCAACGAGGCGGAAAAGTCGGCAAACATCAAACTCGTTGACTACCGCATCATCGGGGCGACCGGGCGGCTTTATCTTTCAGGTAACGAGTCTGAAGTGAAGGCTGCAGCCCAAGCCGCCGAACAGGCATTGGGAGCGTAGAAGATGGGCATTGATTCAAAAGAGCTCCGGTCCATGGTACGCGACGTTCTCCGCGAGGCGATGGCTGCGCGCAACAGCGTACTTGTTGGACCTGTTCCTGTTCGCATTGCCACTGATACAGATTTGCAAGCCTTTGTCGCGCGCGTCACCGCACCGGACGTGATTGAGGCAGTGCGGGCGGGAAAGATGAAATTCACGCTCGCCAATTCAAACACATCCCATGCAACACAAGTGGCTACACATCATGCACGCCCTCTTGCTGGGACTGCACTGGATGGAGTTGTTTCGGAACGCAAACTGGTTGGCATAGCCAAGGGATCATCGGTAAAACTAACGGCAACTGCTGTGGTTACACCAATGGCCAAGGACATCGCCCGCCGTTTGGGCCTTACATTCGAAAGGATTGAACCATGATCAAGGCAACTGTGACGGGTCGAATCTGGTCCACCAAGCGATTGGACGAAGTTCCAGCCGGAACCATGCTTGAGGTGCAAATTGATGGCTCCAAAGCAACCATGTTGGCCTTTGACCCCTTGGGCTGTGGCATTGGCGAAAATGTCATCATCGCCACAGGCTCGGTGGCCGCATCTTGGTTCAAAGGAAAAGCTCCCCCCATTGATGCGCTGGTGATCGGCTCCATCGACGACTCCACGACCCAATCTGCCAAACGTTGAAACTCACTCATCTTCAAAGGAGAATACCATGTCTGCAAATGCACTCGGAATGATCGAAACCAAAGGTTATGTTGCTGCCCTCGCCGCAGCTGACGCCATGGTCAAGGCCGCCAATGTCACCATCATTGGTCGCGAAGAAGTGGGCGACGGGCTTGTCGCCGTCGTGATTACGGGCGATGTTGGTGCTGTCAAGGCAGCCACTGAAGCCGGCGCCGAAGTTGCCGGGAATGTTGGCACGCTGGTTTCAGTGCACGTGATTCCGCGGCCGCATGCAGATGTTTCCAAGTACTTCACGTCTGGATCGTCCAAGTAAGCGCCTGCTTTCACTCTCTCCAAAGGGCATCGATCCGTGGCAAAACCTGTCAGAGCCGCAATAGGCGACCTGCGAGTCTATTTGACGCTGGAAAGCCTGCAGCCGCAGTTTGCTGCCTATCTGGGCACACCCACACGGGCGCGAGGTTATCCTCCTTATGCGGGACAACATGCATTGATCATTGAGGTCGCACCTGGCCTCATGATCGAACGTGTGACTGATCTCGCATTGAAAGCCGATCCTGACCTGGAACCTGGAATTCTGTTTGTCGAGCGCCAGTTCGGCATTTTGGAAATTCATGGCAATGACAAGGCCAAGCTGTTGCGGGCTGGCGAGGCGATGCTCGTAGGTTTGGGCCTGGGCGCAAATGAGCCCCTGGCGGCGAAAATTCTGTATACTGATATCATCGAGAACATTGCCGACCAGCATGCCGTCATCATCAATCGCAATCGTCAGGCGTCCATGGTCTTGCCCGGCGAGACACTGTTGATCGTTGAGATGGTGCCTGCCCTCTATGCGGCCATCGCAGCCAATGAAGCTGAGAAGGTGGCGCCGAAGTTGACACTTGTTGACGTGCAGATGATTGGTGCTGCTGGTCGCCTTTATATGTCCGGGACAACCGCGGATGTTGAAAAGGGTCTCGCTGAAATCGAACGTGTTCTGGCAGAAATCGAGGGACGAAAAGGTTAGCGTCATGAGCGATTTCAATTCTCTGACCCATGATCAACAACTGCCCCTGTTACTGGAACTGGCAGAAGCGGCAACTGCACTCTATGCGCTGCCCAGCGGCCTCTCGCTCTCGCTTATCAATCTTTCCGAAAACGCCACCTACAAGGTTGAGGCCCCCGACGGTCGACGCTGGGCGCTGCGCATTCATCGTGATGGATATCATTCGAAATCCGCCATTGCGTCTGAATTGGCCTGGCTTATCAATTTGCGAGCCACGGGTGTTGTTACGACGCCAATGCCTGTGAAGGCACTGGATGGAGAGATTATCCAACAGCTTGGCCATGCGCGCATGCCGCACCCACGCAACATCGTTCTTTTTGATTGGGAAACTGGTGCCGAGCCGGACATCGGTGAAGACCTCGCTGGACCATTTGAGGTTCTGGGTGAAGTCACGGCTCGCATGCATCTGCATTCCCGCAAATGGAAGCATCCACCCGGGTTCAAGCGCCTCACATGGGATTTTGAAACAAGCCTTGGTGACAGCAATCCACATTGGGGGCGCTGGCGTGACGGCATGGGAGTCGATGCCGAAAAGCAGAAACTATTTGGCCGTACTGTTGAACTCATTGGCAAGAGGCTTGCCGCCTACGGCAAGGCAGAAGAGCGCTTTGGCCTCATTCATTGCGATCTGCGGCTTGCCAATTTGATGATTTATAGAACGGCTGTGAAAGTCATTGATTTCGATGACTGCGGCTTTGGCTGGTTCATGTATGATGCAGCCACGCCCGTATCATTTTACGAACATGAACCACAGGTGCCGGAACTGATCGAAAGCTGGAAGTCGGGATACCGCCGCGTCATCCCCTTGACGAAAGACGATGAGGCAGAAATTCCCACATTCGTGATGCTGCGCCGCCTGCTGCTTGTGGCATGGATTGGCTCGCACAAGGAGACTGAGCTCGCCAAGTCCATGGGGCTGCCATACACCGAAGGCACGAGCAACCTTTGTGAGACATACCTGCGAAACATGTCTTAGGCCTGCGCGAGCGCGTCAAGGCTTTCCGGCAGAATCTGACCACCATCAACAATTATAGTTTGGCCCGTAACATAGCTTGCTTCTTTCGAAGCAAAATACAAAGCGGCATGACCTATGTCATCCACCGTTCCCAATTTGCCCAATGGAACTGACTTGGCCATGGACTGTTGATAGGCCTCACCCATGTCGATCAAACCTTCAGTGAGAATATTGCCGGGCATGACAGCGTTGACAGTAATGCCGTATTTGGCAAGTTCGATGCAGGCTGTGCGCATGAAGCCCAACTGTCCCGACTTGCTGGCCCCGTAGTGTGTCCAACCCGGAAAGCCGGTCACAGGTCCTGTGATGGACGACGTAATGACGATGCGGCCCTGATCCGACTTTTTCAAATATGGTACTGCAGCCTGCACAGACAGAAATGTGCCCTTGAGATTGGTATTCTGAACCTCATCCCATTGTGCCTCTGTCATCTCTTCAAGCCGCGCTGGCGGAAATATGCCGGCATTGGCACAGAGCACATCGAGATTGCCATTGCGCTTGACGATCTCCTCAAAAGCTTTCTGGAGAGAGGTTTTTGACGTCACATCACCGGCCACGCCGAAAGCTCCATGGCCGATGTCCAGTGCCGCCTTTTCAGCCACATCCTGATTTCGCGCCATGATGGCGACTTTGGCACCGGTTTGCGCAAACACGCGGGCGATGCCCTTGCCGATGCCTTTTGACCCACCCGTGACAACAACAGAGCGACCTTTGAGAGAATGAGTCATTTTATGCTCGCACATGTTAAAGAGAGCAACAGCCAGACTGTTGCTCTCGAGTTGTTTACTTGACTGAGACTATTCTTCGCTGACCATATGGCCAATGTTCTTGTAAGCCGCCGGATTGGAGGTCTTGAGAACAAAGCCCCAGACCAGCCCGACAAGTATGACGGCCAAGCCGATATAGGGAATGCTTTGCGCAAACCCGTTGGTTCCACCCAAAGTCGCCAGATTGGCGATCAGGGTATAGACCAGCCAGATTTGCACAACCAGCGACACCAGCGGAGCAATCACCGTTGTGATGATATTGCCGCCACCATTCTTCTTGAACCAAAGGAAGATAGCCAGGGATACAACAGC
Source organism: Hyphomicrobiales bacterium (assembly GCA_031430915.1). GTDB lineage: Bacteria > Pseudomonadota > Alphaproteobacteria > Rhizobiales > Aestuariivirgaceae > Aestuariivirga. The sequence goes on along the minus strand of JANPCL010000225.1, from coordinate 19,261 downwards.
CTGCAGGACCAAGAGCAGACCCGTGCCGAGCACGGCAAAGAGCGTGTAGACACCCAGCCATGCCTGAGCTGACGGATCATCAAAACCATAGCCAAGGCCATACAAGATCACCCAGACTGCTGCCAGGAATGACTGCACGAATGAAGCCTTGTGCGGGCTCTTGTGATGGTCATGGGTTTCAGCAACCGCTTTCGGCAACACCCCTTCGCGACCGAGCGAGTAAATGTAGCGTGCCGCAGTGTTGTGGAACGCCATGCCACACGCAAACGAGCTTGTCACAATCAGCAGGAACATGACTTCATAAGCCCAGTTGCCAACAAACTGCTGAATGGGTGTGAGATAGAAATTCACGCCATCCGAAAAGGCTTTGGCAGCCATGTCAGCGCTAGATGGATAGGCAGAGACAGCACACCAACTGACGATGGTGTAGAATATGCCAAGCCCGATCACCGAGTACATCAACGCGCGTGGAATGATGCGCTTCGGATCCCGCGATTCCTCGGCATAGTTGGGTGCCATTTCGAAACCGACCCAAGACCAGAATGCCATGAAGACACCAACTGCCGCGGCTCCGGCAGGAATGGCAACGGTGCCAACGGTCTGTTCGGGAAGTGCCGTGTAAACCTTGAAGACATTGAGCGATTCAGCTGAGAAACTCGTGCCGCTCTTCGCAAAAAACACACCCAGTACAAAAATCACCAGAATGACGACTTCGGCAACAAGAGCAACACCGAGTATCTTGGCGGAAAGCTTGACGTCCCGGTACGACAGTACCGCAATGACCGCGACCATCACCAAGGCAAGTACAATCCACGGCACATTGATGCCGAAATGTTCGCTCAGCCACTTGTTGCCAAAAAATGCAAACAGGCCTGTTAGCGATGCTTCAAAGATGGAATAGCAGGCGAGAGAGGTGATGCCAGCTGACATGCCTGCTTCACGACCGATGCCTTGCGAAATGAAGGAATAGAACCCGCCGACTGATGACACACGGCTGGCCATTGCTGCATAGCCAATCGAAAAAATACTGAGCACGATGGTGGCCAGCAGGAATGCTGCGGGAGTGTAAGTGCCAATGCCGTAGCCTGCAGCGAAAGGCACATTGCCCAACATGGCCGACATGGGTGCTGCCCCGGTGACCGCAAGGAAGAGTACCCCTACCAGTCCTACGGCCTTCGATTGTAGTTTGTTGATAGATTTGTTTCCGGAAATATCGATGACTGCGCTCGACGCTTTGCTTTGAGCCATGATGGCGTCCCCTTCTGATGTTGCCTGATCCTGTGACTGTACCCCTTCTGATGGAGGATTTCGCCAAGGTCCCAACGGGGATAAGACCCTATTCAGCTGACTTTGCCAAGGGGACAAAGTCGCAGAGTTCTGAAGCACTCATAATGTGGCAGTAGATCATGTTGATGATTTCGAGTTCCTTGCGATGAAGATCATCGGAAGCAGCGGCGCAACAATCCTCCAGCACAATGACCTGAAAGCTTTCATCTGCCAGGGATCGTACTGTTGATGACACACACTGGTCGGTAAAAATACCAGCACACACCACCGTCTTGATCCCCAGATTGTGGAGGATGAGACGCAGGTTTGTGCCTGTTAACGCGGAGTCAGTGGTCTTTGTGACAACAATCTCGTCGACTTCCGGCTCAAGGTCCGGAACTATCTGTGAAGGCACTTCATTCTTGGGCAACAGCAGATTGTTCCATCCCGGCATTCTCTGCGAAAGTGAACGATCACGGCCATCACGGGTGTGGCAGGCAATGCGTGCAAAGATGCATTCAATGCCATTACGGCGCGCAAACCTCAGCATCTTCGCTGTGTTTGGAATAACCAAATCATGCATGCGCGCATGAAATGGTGTCCATAAATCAAATCGAACTTTTTCATCCGGCGATAAAGTTTCCCGAACAGGCCGTTCGAGATAGATATTCTGCACGTCGATAATGAGAAAGGCGGTTTCCTTGGCGTTGATCACAGGGTCATCGGGCACTGGTGCGCCCAGATAGTACAACGAACGAAGATGAGTTTTCCAGGACATGGGTGACGTCTCAATAGCGCTTCGAAAACAAGCCGCGCTTCTCATAAACGTCGGCCGCTTCTTCTATGAATCTTGCGATGCGTTCTGCTTTGTAGCTCCTTCGAAATTCTGCAGCCAATTCCAAAAGTTCCAATCTGGATTTGGCGCGGCCCGGTCGCAGCAGTTCGTAGCTGCGCATGACGACCTCCTGCGGTACGTCGACGAGTTCGGCAGCACGTTCAAAATTATCGGCGAGGCGCGGGCGCCAGGCGGCGCGCGCAACCGAGGCCTGCGATTCAAGGGCATTTGGCGTAATACGCAAATCTTCAATCGTCACATCACCGGCCAGCAACGCGTCGAGTGTAATGTCTCTGAGTTTCTTGCCCCGCGCACCCTTGACCTGGTCCGGGTGCATCTCGGCCAGTGGGTAATCCTTGATGCCATAAGTCATCCTGGCCCCCTCTTGAAAGTCACTTCAATTTCAACGGGGCTCGCACCCTCTGAGGTCATGTTGGTTTCGATAGCATAGATCATAGCCGTGCGGGCATGATAGCGTGAGCCCATGGCCTCGCCGCGCGTGGGAACCACAATGGGTTCTGGCATTTCTGACAGAGCATAGGCCGCCGCATTGGCTGCGAGACCGCGATAGTGTTCAAGCCTGGTGATGGGAGCGTTGGAAAAGAGTTCGAGATTGTGGTGTGGCAACCGGTCTTTCTGGTGGATGACGGCTGTGCCCTTTGCCTGAATGCCAATGCCAATTCCCGAACCCGCCAGTCGCGCCGCAGACAGTCCCAAAAACGAAGTGTCGGCCGTGTGGCGGAAACGCACCAAGCGCGGCACAAGACCACGAGCGCTTATGGCAGCAAGCATTTCCCGCAGCACCTCCGAAAGGGGGTGGCCCCCCGTGGTTTGAAAGAGTTTTAGGCCAAAGGCTGGAGAGATGCCAATGACGACATCTCTGGCATCAACACTTGTCTGTGCCTCGCCCAGTTCGCGATAATCGATGTGACTTGCTTCTTGCCTTTGGTGTTGGGATTCGGAGCGCAAAACTTCTTTTTGGTCCAGCACATCGCGGATGTTCACAATTTCCTTGCGCCGCTCTGCTGACAGGCGATGACCACTTCCCGGTCCGCCATAGTCATTGGGGTCATTGATGGCGCTCACAACACGGCCATTTCGGATCATTGCCGAGGTTTGAAGATAGTCGCCTGATACGCGCAGCTTGACCACGTTGAGCAAATTTTCTGCTTCTTCTCGAAACCCTCGATTGGCCAAGGCCTTGATGACATTAATCACCGTGATGCCTCGCGCCTTGATCGTTTCGCTTATCAAAGCAACTTCACGCGGCATGAAACTTTTTGTTTCGTCCGAACCTGATGCGACGAGAACACTGGCCTTCATGGCTGCGCTGGCAGTTGCCAGTCCCAGTTCCTCATAGACAGCCGACAGCGCTTCAATGCCACGGCTCCGCACGTCGAGGGACTGCCCTTCGGTGATTGGTGTGAGGCCGCCATCTGCTTCAAAATCGCGCTGCAAGACAAGGTAGTCTTCCAATTCTTCGCCATTCAGCAGTGAAGGATTGAATGAGTTGTCGTATTTGAGGATGGTGCCAAAGCCGGAACAAATGAGATCAGAGCCGGCAATGAGATATGGCATGATTTTGGCCCCCACCCTGATTTCAGACTCCGTGGCGCGCGCATCATTGCCCGAAGCGCATTCAAGGTCGAGCCAGACTGCCAACAGGTTCTCCGCCATCAATTCCCGCATGCCGCCGGGAACGGATGCCGTAATGGGCGCGCCATCAATGCCGCCGTTTTGCGTGCCCTGCACCCCCATGCCCCGTTGCAGGCAAAGGCAGCGTGCCTCAAGGTAGAGCAGTGATTTCGACTCGTGAAACCCCATCAAAAGCTCCGAACCGGCACCTGATGTACATCGCATCTTGATGCCACGCGAGGCATAGGCCGCAGCCAGAAAGGCCTTTGACCATGGCGTGTCATCACCATCGACAAAGGTTTTCTCGGTGCCATAGACAGAGACAGTTTCAGCATAAGAGGTGAAGCCAGCCATGCCGATTTGCAGTTCTTCAGCCTCTTCGCTGGAGCACTGGAACAACGTGCCCCAACGCCCGACAGCAGCACCCACAGCGCAGGCCACGGCGTTCGACCAGGCATTGCGGGCCACACGCATTGTGGTTTCAATTTCGTCAAAGCCCAGTGCCACTGCTGTTGCCGCATCTGCCGCCAGTTGCAGCGGATCATCCTTGGCATTTGTCACGTGTCCCTGGTTGCCGGGAGTCTTGCGTGCGCGCATCTTGGAATAGGCGAAAGCGATTTCCAGCGCGTTGAGTCTTGAGACGACGTCAGCAAGCTTCGCAGGCGTCAAGCCATGGGCAAGCCGCACAAGTGTTTCGCGCGGCACATGCATGTCGACCAACATGCGGGCAATCTGCTGCGAATCCATCGCCATCGCTTCTTCAGCGACATCAGGGACGAGATGGTAAGTCGCAATAAAGCGATCGATCATGTCAAAGTCTTTTTCCAGCACCCCATCAAGACTGATGACGCGGCCTGCTTCGAATATGGCACCTGGTTTGGGGTCAGCCGGGCTCGAGAAGGCGGCAAATCCGTGCTTCCAGTCCTCTGCCGCAAATTTATCAAGCCGCAAGGGACGCTCGTCCCAATCGGCAAAACGTCTCCAGCGATTTGGGCTTTCAGTCATGGGACGAGGCTATTCACAAATCAACCGTCTTGCAATCCGCCTCTGTTGTGCGTTTGATAAGTGTATGACTCGCTCTGCTGAACTCTACTTAAAGTCCCAACACCGACTTGGTGAAAGCATCATTTGGCATGTGGCCAGACATTGCTACTTTTGGGTTGACCTGCTCGACCCGGCACTTTTTCGTCACGACCCTATCACGGGGCAGACAGTAACCAGCAAAATCGCGCTGGCGCCACCGATTGGATCCATCGCTGCTACAACAGACCCCAACCTGTTGGTGCTCGCACATCGTGGCGGACTTTCACTGCTGGATCTGCGCAGCATGGAGCTGATTTTCTATTGCGACCCGGAAGCCGGGCGCGATGCCATCATCTACAACGACATCAAGGTGGACAGGTGGGGCAGACTGTGGGTCGGCACATCACATGAAAAGGAACAGGAAGAGCGGGGCGCCTTGTGGTGTGTGACATCGCGCACGCGCTGGGCATTGGCTGATGCTGGGTTTGCGATTTCCAACGGACCGGCATTTTCGCTTGACGGGCACACCATGTATTTCAATGATAGTGCGCGGCGCAAAACCATTGCTTTTGATATTTCGCAGGACCGCCTGACTGCACGCAACCGACGGACATTGATTCAACATGCTGATGCCGACGGCTTGCCCGACGGTGTCGTGGTCGATTCATCCGACAATATCTGGACCGCGCAGTGGGCAGGTGGTGCACTTTTGAAGTTTGACGGACAAGGTCAACGGCTTGAACGCATCGACGTGCCAGCGGTTCACATCACAACACTTTGCTTTGGCGGTGCCGACTTGCGTCGACCGCTGATTACCACCGCAACAGATTCTGCAACACCCGACCAATTGAATAATCTTCCGTTGAGTGGCAGCCTTTTCACCTTTGAAAATTCGCATGAAGGTGTTTGCGAACCATTATTTTTGCTTTGATCGTGACACGATCATCGTTTTTACATGGGAAAAATAATCTCAGAGTGTTTCTCTGTGCTTTTGGCCATTGCGCCCTCCTGACCACACACCCAGTGCCAAAACAGTTGTTGCCGCAAGTACCATGAGCGTGCTGGCGGCATTGACTTCCGGCGTTACGCCCAACCGAACCTGACTGTAGATCCGCATTGGAAGTGTCGTTGCACCAGGTCCTGAGACGAGACTGGAAATGATCAGGTCATCAAACGACAACACAAATGCAAGAGCCCAGCCTGACACAACTGCTGGCAGGATGAGCGGCAGTGTGATGCGCCAGAATGTTTGCCACCGACTTGCGCCGAGATCATGCGATGCTTCCTCGAGGCTGGTATCGAAGCCTGACAACCGGGCCTGCACGGTTGCTGCAACGAAGCACATGCCAAATGTTGTATGCGCGAGAAACAACGTGAAAAAACCGCGCGGCAGACCAATGGCAACGAACAACAGCAGAAAGGCGAGCCCGATCACCATCTCAGGAATGATGATGGGCGCAAGCACCATGAAGCCGAACAGGCTGTGCCCCGGCATGGTTCGCCCGCGCACCAGCGTGAGAGCTGCAAGCACGCCGAGGATTGTGGCAGCACTGGCGCTGACAAAGGCGAGCCTGAACGAGAGCCATGCACTGGCCAGGAGTTGCGTATTGTCAAATAGCAGCCGGTACCACTTCAAAGAGAACCCGGCCCAGATGGTGACCAATCGGCTTTCGTTGAAACTGAAAATAACGACCAGCAAAATGGGCAAATAGATAAACGCCAGACCCACAATGAACGGTGCCAAGGTGAACACCGACCACTGCCGTTCTGTTTGTCCACCTGACGATGTCGACTTCACGTCAGCTTTGGCCTGCGCTCTTTGCAAGAGGTAGATGGGAGCAGCCAACATCGCCAGCATGCCCACAGCGATTGCCGATGAGAGCGGCCAGTCCTGATTGTTGAAAAACTCCGTCCATAATGTCTTGCCAATCAAAGCGGAGTCGTTGCCGCCCAAGAGGTCAGGAATCACAAACTCACCCACCACTGGAATGAAAGCGAGCAAACAACCGGCGTAGACTCCAGGAAGCGACAGCGGCAGCGTGATCGAAAAAAATGTGCGTAAGGCAGACGCGCCAAGATCGCGCGAGGCTTCAATGAGCGTATCATCCATCTTGTCGAGAACAGAATAGAGCGGCAGAATCATGAAGGGCAGGTATGAGTAGACAATGCCGATGATGACGGCGCTGGGTGTATTGAGCAGCGCAAGCGTGCCCGCGTTCAAACCAATCGCTTGTCCAGCGAGGTCGAGGAAGCCATTGGGCTTGAGTATGGCCATCCAGGCATAGACCCGGACCAGAAAGCTGATCCAGAACGGCAGTACCACCAACCCGAGCAGCAGCGGACGCCAGCGCCTCGGTGTGCGGGCCAATCCGTAGGCCATGGGATAGGCAATCAAAAGGGTGATCGCCGTTGCAAGAACTGCCGTTTGCAAAGACAACAAGTATGAGCGGACATAGAAACTGTCCGTCAGCAAGGTGACAAAATTTTCAACATCAAGCCCGGACAGAAACGCCCAAATCCCGGCAATGCCCGAGGTGACGTCGAGTTGGGGTAGATAGGGCGGCCTCGCCCGCGCCTGATCCGAAAGACTTATCTTGACGATCAGTCCAAACGGAATGGCAAAAAAGAGAAAGAGCCAGACAAAGGGAATGGCAGCCGTGCGCCAGGCCGTGCTGCCACCCCGCCCCACGCTTGCCTACTCGATGCCTTTGGCGCGGTTCCACGCCCGCTGCCAAAGTTTCTCTGTCTTTTCATCCTTCACCTTGGGAAGGCGGAACTTCTTCTGTGCGTCCTGGCTCGGATAGAAATTCGGATTGTTGCGAATGGCCTCATTCACCAGCGCTATGGCAGCCTGGTTGGCCGTGGCAAAGCCGGTATCATTGGCGGCCTTCGCAGCAATTTCGGGCGTCATCATAAAGTTGATGAAGGCCAATGCACCGTCCGGGTTTGGTGCATCAACCGGGACCGCCAGTGTATCAAACCACACGAGGTTGCCCTCTTTCGGCAAACGATAGCTGATAGTGAAGCTGTTGCCTGCTTCCTTGGCACGGTTTGTTGCCACCAACATGTCTCCTGAATAGCCCATGGCCACGCAGAGGTCGCCTGCGGCGAGACCGGCAATATAGCTGGAACCATGGAACTGCCGGATGAAGGGCCGGACCTTGCTGACAACCTCGACGGCTTTTTCCAGCACGGCCGGATCAGAAGTGTCAGGGTCTTCACCGAGGTAGATGAGAGCGCTTCCCAGTACCTGCTCTGCATCATCCAGCACCGAGATGCCGCAATCCTTGAACTTCGCTGCCACCTCGGGATCAAGGACCATGCGCCAGGAGTCAACCGGCGCATCCGGCATGATGGCCTTGATCTTCTCTTCATTGTGGCCAACACCGGTTGTGCCCCACATCCACGGCACTGCATGCGCATTGCCCGGATCAACTTCGGCGAGCTTTGCCATCAACTCCGGCGCCATGTTGCCGATATTGGAAAGCTTCGTCTTGTCAAGCTCAGCCCAGGTCTTCAGCGGTAACTGGCGCGCCAGATGGGGAGACAGGTTTGGCGTCACCACATCATAGCCAGAGTTACCGGCAAGAATCTTGGTTTCTACGGTGTCGTTGGAGTCGAACACATCATAGGTAACGGTGATGCCGAATTCAGTTTCGAAAGCCTTGATCGAGTCAGGTCCGAAATAGGCTTCCCATGAATAAAGCCGCACCTCGCCACCGACCGCTGGCAAAGAGCTTATGGCGAGCAGGGCGACGCCGCCCAGTAGCGATGTCAGAGTCATGTCCATTCTCCTGTTATCGTTATGCTGCCGGCATCAGCCGGGTTGGCGTTTGCTTGGTGATGTCTTGGTAGAGATCGTGACGCCGGTCGCGGAATACGCCCCAGGCGCGGCGGTGCTTGGCAATCATTTCCATGTCGAGTGCTGCCGTGATGACGCCTTCACTCACACGGTCCGCCTCGGCGAGCTTGGCGCCTGTGTGATCAGCGATGAAGGACGAGCCGTAAAACACCATGGAACCTGATGCACCCGTTTCAATGCCAACGCGGTTTGAAGCGATGAGGGGCGTGATGTTGGCACCCGCATGGCCCTGCATGACGCGCTGCCAGTGATCGCGCGAATCCCATGCAGGGTCGGAAGGCTCTGAGCCGATGGCCGTCGGGTAGACCAGGATTTCAGCGCCTTTGAGCACCATGCAGCGCGCGGCTTCGGGGAACCATTGATCCCAGCAAATGCCTGCCCCTACTTTGCCCACTGCTGTATCATGCACCACGAACCCAGTGTCGCCATTGGCGAAATAAAACTTCTCGCTATAACCCGGCGAATCAGGAATGTGGCTCTTGCGATAAAGGCCGAGCACCTGGCCATCGGCGTCAATCATGGTCAGTGAGTTAAAGCGGCGGCTGCCATCTTCCTCGAAAAAGGATACAGGCAGGACGACGCCCAACTCTTTTGCGAGACTGGCAAAGCGCGCAACCGTCGTATTGGCCTTGAAGGGCTTGGCCAACGCATTGTGTTTTGCATCAATATCAATGCAGAAATAGGGGCCTTCAAAGAGCTCCTGCAGCACGATCAACTTGGCACCCCGGCGTGCTGCCTCTCGCACATGCATCTCGAGTTTGTCGAGATTGGTGCTGGCGTTTTCGCCACATGCGATCTGCACTGCGCCGACAATCAAATGTCCCATATGGTCCTCACATCCTCGACTTTGGTTGCTGCTGGGTCGAACAATGGATGCCACCACCCGCTTCGCCGATGGCATCCGTATTGATACTGACGATCTTGCGCCCCGGATAGAGCTGTCCCAGAATTTTTGCTGCGTCCTCATCCGTCTTGTCATCGCCAAACTCGGCGCAGATCACAGCACCGTTGCAAACATAATAGTTGGCATAGCTGTTCACGAAATCTTCGGCGGTAGAGCGGATCTTTGTAGGCTCCGGTACGACAACAATATCGAGCTTGCGCCCGTCAGCGTCAGTTGCCTTTTTCAGTATGTCGTAAGTTTCATAGGCAGAAGCCGACCATGGATCGCCATCAATGATCTTTTTCGGCAGCTGGATCAGCACCTGCCCGGGTTTCACATAACGAGCCAGGGCATCAATGTGGAAATCGGTGATGTCGGCCCCGATTACACCCGGTGCCCAGATCATCTTCTCAGCACCTAGTGCGTCGAGCAGAAGCGTCTCGACTTCTTCCTGCGTTCCGGCATTGCGATTTGGATTTACCCAGCAACTGGCATGGGCCATCACGGTGCCTGCGCCATCAACTTCAACGCCGCCGCCCTCGCCCTTGATGCCATTGTCGAAGACTGGAAGCCCCAGCTTTTCAGCAATGCGTTGCGCAATCTTTGCATCTTCGGCATGCGACTGCTTTTCGCCCCAGCCATTGAAACCCAGTTCACTGGCAGCCATTTCACCTGCTTTGTTCATGACGAACGTTGGCCCGCTGTCCCTGCACCACAAATCCTGCACGGCAAGTGGCCAGACCTCGACATTGCCTTTCACCCAGTGTTTGGCGTCTTCCGCCTGTTCAGGGCGGGCCAGCAGCACAACAGGTTCGAACTGCGCAATGGTGCTGGCGATGAGCGCAATCTTCTCACGCACCGCATCAAGGTCATCCTGGCTGCCATAGATCGATTTGACAGCCGGCCACTGCATGAAGGTGCGTTCATGGGGATCGGATTCAAGCGGCATGCGGTATCCCGCCGCCTTTGCGGACGTCATATCACTTGATCGCGCTGCATGGCTTGAAACAAACCCGCCAGACAATGAACCGAGGAGTGATCCCATGAGTGTCCGCCTGCTCATCATGTCATTGCCCTCGCAGAACCGCAGGCTGCTCCTGCGTGATGCAGTGGATGGCGCCGCCGCCTGCCGCGATGGCATTCACTTGCACCATCACCACTTTGTGGTCGGGGTAGGCTGACTGGATTGTCGCAAGTGCTTTCCTGTCCCCAGGAACGCCATATCCGGGGACAATCACACCGCCATTGGCGATATAGAAATTGATGTAGGAACGGCAAAAAACATTGCTCGTCACTTCAGCCTCTACTGCTTCTACCAGTGGGATGACCTCGAAGGTGCGGCCTTTGGCATCCGTCTGGCTGCGCAGGCAGGCAAGATTTTCCTTTAAAATACGGGAATGTGGATCAGTAGAATCCGGATTGGTTTCAAACAATACCACGCCAGGACGGACATAGGCGCACATGCCGTCGATGTGGCCATCGGTTTCCGTGTCCATGGGATCGCCCGGCAACCACACGACTTTTTCCACGCCGAGCATGGCTTTCAATTCAGACTCGGCCAGGGCCTTGTTGACGCCGGGGTTGCGGTTAGGGTTGAGAATGCTGGTTTCCGTGATGATCAGCGTGCCTTCGCCATCCAGTGCGAAAGAGCCACCCTCGGTTGTCAGCCAAGACCTGTGAACTTCAGCACCTTCACGTTTGAGAATACGAGAGGCCAGAAGGTCATCATTGTCCCATGGTGAATGTTTGCCGCCCCAGGCATTGAAGCGCCAATCAACGCCTGCCAGCTTGCCTTGAGCGTTGCGCACAAATGATGGACCGCAATCACGAGCCCAGAAGTCATCAACAGGCATGACAATGACGTCGGCCAAATTGCCCAGGCGCACTCTGGCCGTTTCCGCATGGTCGGGATGGGCCACGACTGTGACAGGTTCAAATTGCGAGATGGCCTCCACGATTTTTACGTACTCGGCCTGCATGGGCTGAAGCCTGTGCCCATACTGATCCTGGCGATGCGGCCAGATCATCCACGTACGTTCATGGCGTTCAAATTCCGCAGGCTTTCGGAACTCGGCGACTGAGTTGACTCCGTTCAAATTGTCGCTTGATTCCGATGTCTCATCCAAAATCCAATGCTCCTTCGTTAGGCATTGCAGCTTGTCTCACGGCAACTTGCAACTGAGAAGCATTCGTCATAAGGATGAATGCCATTCACATGAGACGTTTCCGCAACATTCCACCCCTGCAATATCTTCTGGGCTTTGAAGCCGCTGCGCGGCTGGAAAGTTTCAGCAAGGCGGCAGCTGAACTGGGGCTTTCTGCCTCGGCAATCAGCCATGAAATACGGTTGCTGGAAGAACGTTTGGGGCAGCCTCTCTTCATTCGCCAAGGCCGCGCCAACAGGCTTACCGATGCTGGCCGCGACTACCAGCGTACGGTCATGCAGTCACTCGAACAGTTGGAGGGTGGATTCCGACGCCTTGAACCTTACCGCAAATCCGGCAGTGTCGTGATTTACTGTGAGTCTGATTTCGCATCGCGTTGGCTAATGCCGCGGCTGGACGATTTGAAGCGCACTGTGCCCGGATGCGAACCTTGGATCGACACATCTGGCAAGGTCATTGACTTCGAGAGTCTTGAGGTGAGCATCGCGATTGTGCGAAGCCGCGCTGCGACAGGTAGCTTGCCTACGCAAGATCTGTTCAGAGACGTTCTGGTACCTGTGGCTTCTGCCGCCCTCATCACGAAGACTTTGCAAAAACCAGAGCAACTCCTGAAGCATGAGCTTATCCATGACGAGAGACCGGAAGGCTGGAATGAATGGTTCGAAGCCGCTGGCATACCACACACTAACAGTTCGGCGGGCCTTGACTTCAGTGACCGCGAAATGGCTCTCAGGGCAGCTGAGGCTGGTTACGGCCTGGCGCTTTGCACACAACAGTTCCTGAACGGGCCAAGCATACTTGCTCAGATCAACTCGACTGAACTGGACACCGGAAATGTCTGGAGAGCTCAATCAACGGCAACTGAGCTCTCAGATCAGACAACATTGAATGTTTGGCAGTGGCTTTTTGAAGCAGCCAAATGCACATGAATTTCACATCGCGGCAAAACCAAGTTGAGATGATTGTGTCTTTATCGCAAACTTTGTTGCCAAGCTGACTTCTACTTCGAGCTGATATTTGTGAGTCAGCAGCATACAACAAAGCGCGCAGAACTGACGAAGACGGCGTTTCGATGCCTCTCGTTCCCGCATTTTCACGCAATTCCCAATTGTTCAGAATTCCTGTTTGTGCAATCCCATGTGCAGAAATCAATGGAAGCCTGTTTAACAAGAAAGATCCGGAAATAGTCCAGACCACTGCGCTCGCAACTGCAATGCAACCTATTGAAATGATTGGCCCACCCGACAGGTTCACATCTGTCGAATTTATTCACTGGGTTGGTCGGCCCAGCCACACAAATTGCGCCATTGATGTTGTTGAGACAAAATGAGTGTAGTCCAGCCAATTTCTGGATGCCAATGCCGGACCGCAATTTGGAAGCTCGGACAAACATGACGTAGCTGGATGCTGGATGTTACATAGGGCCAGAAACCAGGAAACTGGCGTGCATAATTACCGCATTGCTCACGTTTAGTGGATTTTCTGTGTGGATCGGGCTGCAGCCAGGGTCAAACCCATGGAATCGGCATGACGGATGAAGTGGTGTCGCATTTGGCTAAACGGAAGGCGAAAATCAGGTCACGAATTTTTGACTTCGGAGATTATATGGGTTGCAATCAAGAGGAAGTGTAATTTGCGCTATTCGGGTCTCAGGGTCATTGTTGAAGCGTTGAGAGGCCACAAGGGCTGGAAGCCTGTCTGGCGCGATCCGGTGCCGCAAGCCGAATACGACTATATTGTCGTGGGCGGTGGTGGGCATGGACTGGCGACCGCCTATTATCTGGCGCGCGAGTTCGGCCAGGCGCGCATTGCTGTTCTGGAAAAGGGCTATCTTGGTGGCGGTAACGTGGGCCGCAATACCACCATCATCCGCTCCAACTATCTGCTGGACGGCAATGAGCCGTTCTATGAGTTTTCGCTGAAGCTTTGGGAGGGGTTGGAGCAAGACTTCAACTACAACGCAATGGTGAGCCAGCGCGGAATTATGAATTTGATTCACACCGACGCGCAACGCGATGCTTTCACGCGCCGGGGAAATGGTATGATCCTGAATGGGGCTGGTGCGGAACTGCTGACGCGCGATCAGGTGAAGACCATTTACCCCTTTCTGAATTTCGACAATGCGCGCTTCCCGATCAAAGGGGCATTGGCGCAGCGGCGTGGCGGCACGGTGCGCCATGATGCGGTGGCTTGGGGCTATGCCCGAGGCGCTGATTTGCTAGGGGTGGATCTGATCCAGAATTGTGAAGTGACTGGCTTCCGGATTGAAAACGGTCGCATACGCGGCGTTGAAACTTCACGCGGTTACATCGGGGCCAAGAAAATTGGCGTGGCAGTTGCCGGTTCGTCCTCCAAAGTAATGGCTCAAGCAGGAATGCGCTTGCCGATTGAAAGCCACGTGCTTCAGGCGTTTGTATCGGAAGGCTTGAAGCCGCTGATTGATGGCGTGATGACGTTTGGGGCAGGACATTTCTATGTCTGTCAGTCTGACAAAGGTGGGCTGGTATTCGGCGGCGATATTGATGGCTATAATTCTTATGCCCAGCGTGGCAATTTGCCGGTGATTGAAGACGTGGCCGAAGGTGGCATGGCGCTGATGCCGATGATTGGCCGTGCGCGATTGTTGCGCGCCTGGGGCGGCATCATGGATATGTCGATGGATGGCTCGCCTATTATCGACAAGACACATATTGATGGTCTCTATTTTAATGGTGGCTGGTGCTATGGTGGCTTCAAGGCCACGCCTGCCAGCGGCTGGTGTTTTGCACACCTGCTGACCAAGGATGAACCCCACCCCACAGCCACGGCCTATCGTTTTGACCGCTTCCTGAAAGGGCGGATGATCGACGAAAAAGGCATGGGCGCTACGCCCAACCTGCATTGAGACCTGACCCATGATTATCAACCATCCCATCCTCGGCCCACGCGATGCACAGGAATTTGTCTATCTTGGCGATGCCAGTCTGATGGCGCGGCCTGACGGCATGGCCCCAGACGCCATAGCGCAGTTCCATGAGTATCTTTACCAGCGCAACAACCCGGCAGGTGAGCACCGTGAACTTTGGTATCACGAGCAAGGTGATCGAAGCTGGCTGGTGGTGACACGCAATACTGTCACCCATGCGGTAACTAAGGTTGAATTGGCGCGTGATGTGGCTCGTGCGCTGGGGCGTTCGACATGACGCAGGGCAATCGCATTACGGGTGGATTGATCGACCGCAGCAAGACTTTGAATTTCAGTTTTGATGGCAAGGCCTATACGGGCCATGCGGGCGATACACTGGCGTCCGCGCTGCTGGCCAACAACGTGCGCCTGATGGGCCGCAGCTTCAAGTATCATCGCCCGCGTGGGCCACTCGCAGCGGGTTCTGAAGAACCAAATGCGCTTGTGGAATTGCGAACAGGTGCGCGGCAGGAGCCTAATACGCGCGCCACCGTGGCCGAATTGTTTGACGGACTTGAAGCCAATAGCCAGAACCGTTGGCCGTCGCTGGCGTTTGATGCGCTGGCGATCAATGACCGATTGTCGAATTTCTTTGCCGCAGGCTTTTACTACAAGACCTTCATGTGGCCGAAAGCATTTTGGGAGAAAGTTTACGAGCCGATCATTCGCCGCGCAGCGGGCTTGGGTTCGATGTCGAAGCTCGAAGACCCTGACAGTTATGACAAGGGCTTCATCCATTGTGATGTGCTGGTCATCGGAGCTGGCCCCGCAGGGTTGATGGCGGCGTTGACGGCTGGACGTGCAGGTGCGCGTGTGGTGTTGGCCGATGAAGACTTCCGCTTTGGTGGACGTTTGAATGCCGAGACTTTTGACGTTGGTGGAATGCCAGGTACTGACTGGGCCTCAACAGTTGTGACCGAATTGGAATCTCTGCCCAATGTTCGCCTGATGTTGCGCACCACCATTATCGGTGCCTTCGACCATGGCATTTACAGTGCAGTCGAACGTGTGAGCGATCACCTGGCCGAACCAAGGCCTGGCAAGCCACGCCAGACATTATGGCGCATCTATTCGCGTCATGCCATTCTGGCTGGCGGTGCCACAGAGCGACCCATCGCATTCGAGAACAATGATCGCCCCGGCATCATGCTCGCGGGAAGCTTGCGGGCTTATGCCAATCGTTGGGGTGTGACGGTTGGCGACAAGGTGGCGGTGTTCACCAATAATGCTGATGGCCTGCGAACCGCGCAAGACTTGAAGGCCAAGGCTGTGAATGTTGTTGCAGTGATTGATGCCCGCGATGGTGATGAAATTATCGACACGTCCGGACGACTTGGACTTACGTCGGTCACTGTTCGACGTTCAAACGGCAAAACTGAAACCATCGCCGCAAATGCACTCGCCGTTTCTGGTGGCTGGAATCCCAATGTCAACATCACGTCGCATCATCGTTCCAAACCCATGTGGAATGACGAGATTGCAGCTTTTGTTCCTGGTGAGGGTGGACCGGCTAATCTTGTGGCTGCCGGAGCGGCGAATGGCATTTTGTCCACACACGGCGCATTTCAATCAGGTCAAGTACGTGCACTTGAGGTGTTGAGTGAATTGGGCTTGAAGGCAAAGGCTTCTCTCCTGCCGAAGACAGAAGATCATCCAGTTTCGATCAAGCCCTTGTGGTTTGTGCATGCGGGCAAGGGACGCGCGTGGATTGATTTCCAGAATGATGTGACAGTCAAAGACATCAAGTTGGCGCATCAGGAAAATTTCACTTCGGTAGAGCATCTCAAACGCTACACCACGCTCGGCATGGCCACGGATCAGGGTAAGACGGGCAATGTCGTGGGACTTGCTGTCATGGCTGAATTGACGGGGCGATCGATTCCTGAAACGGGAACGACTGTGTATCGACCGCCTTACACACCTGTTGCCATGGGCACATTGGCAGGGCGTTCGCGTGGCAAGGAGTTCAAGCCGTTTCGTCTCACGCCCTCCCACAAATGGGCAACAGAGCAGGGCGCTATTTTTGTCGAAGTCGGCATGTGGCTGCGCACGCAATGGCTGCCGCGCACGGGTGAAACCCATTGGCGGCAGTCGGTTGATCGTGAAGTGTTGGCGACGCGCAAATCGGTTGGTATTTGTGATGTGACGACACTGGGGAAGATCGACATTCAAGGCACGGATGCAGGGGCCTTCCTCGACAAGGTTTATGCCAACACCTTCTCGACGCTCGCCGTTGGCAAATGCCGCTATGGTCTGATGTTGCGCGAAGACGGAATTGCTTATGACGATGGCACCACGGCGCGCATGGGGACACATGAATATGTGATGACCACCACAACGGCAAATGCCGTGACGGTGTTCCGCCATCTCGAATTTGTGCGCCAGTGCCTTTATCCCGATTTGGATGTGCAGCTAATTTCAACCACCGAGGCGTGGGCGCAATATTCCGTGGCAGGCCCAAATGCCCGCAAGTTGCTTTCGAAGATTGTAGACCAGGACATTTCTGATGTTGCTTTTCCCTACATGGGCGCTGGCAACATCACGGTGTGTGGTGGGCTTCGTGCGCGTTTGTTCCGTATCAGTTTTTCCGGTGAACTCGCTTATGAAATTGCTGTGCCCACACGTTATGGCGACGCGCTGATCCGAAAGCTTGTCGAAGCAGGCCAGGAATTTGATGCAGTCGTATACGGTACGGAAACCTTGGGTGTCATGCGCATCGAGAAGGGGCATGTGGCGGGTAATGAGCTCAACGGCCAGTCCACCGCGCTTAACATGGGGCTGGGCAAGATGGTGTCGAAGAAGAAGGATTCAATCGGCATGGCCCTGTCACAACGAGAAGGCCTGAATGAACCCAATGGTTACCGGCTCGTAGGCGTGAAGCCCGTGAATGCGCAGCAGGCGCTGACGGCGGGCAGTCATTTTCTTGAGATTGGTGCGCCCCCTGTTGTGGCCAATGATGGAGGATGGCTGACGTCGATGGTTTATTCGCCGCATATAGGTTCGCACATTGCGCTGGGATATCTGAAGGCAGGGGATCAAAAGATTGGCAAGCGCATGCGGGCTGTGAACTTCCTCAACAAGACCGACGTTGAAATTGAAATCGTCAGTCCGCATTTCTTTGATCCCGAGGGAGAACGACTTCGTGGCTGAGCGCGTTCTGAAACCCTTGACTGCTTTGGGCCATGACGCGCCAAAGCTGATCACGATTGGCGCTTACCAAATTGCCGAACGCTTTGATGTTGCGCTGGCATCTTTGGCGTCGCGTCGCGATCGGGAAAAGGATGTTGCCAAACTGGCGAGGTCTGTAAAGCTACCGCTTGCCGGGCCTTCAACATCAGAAGCAGGAAAGCCGTTCAGTTCATTCTGGCTTTCAAGTGAACAATGGATGATAGAGGCAGAATTTGCCGCTCACGAAAATATCGAATCTGAATTGAAATCCCTGTTCGGTGATGCGGCTTCGATCACGGAACAAACCGATGCCTGGGTTCGCTTTGACGTTTCGGCACTCGACTTGCCACTTTTGTTCGAGCGGTTGTGCAATGTGGATTTGGTGAAGGCAAGTGACGGTTTTGCCAGCCGCACGATGATTGAACACATGGGCTGTTATCTGATCAGGCGTTCAGCCACCGCAGTTACTATCTACGGACCGCGTTCCTCGGCGCAGAGTTTGCTGCATGTGATTGAGACTGCGGCGCAGTCCCTATAACGTCGCGTGCAATCTGTTGTCGATTGCGGTGTTTCCCTGTAGTGAACATGGATTGTTGTTTTCGACAGGTAAACCTGATGATCAAGCCCAAAGAGCCTGTGGATTTGCCGCGCGGCAAGCCCGCATTCGACCAAGACCCACATCGCGTTCGTGAAATTTCGGAACGCAATCTTGAAGCTGCGATTGGCCGCGAAGTGCGTAATTTTCGCCGCCAGCAGGGCATGACGGTGGCTGATGTATCGGCAGTGACCGGGCTTTCCATTGGCATGTTGTCGAAGATCGAGAACGGCAACACCTCGCCGTCGTTGACCACCCTGCAGGTGCTGAGCCATGCCTTTTCAGTGCCGGTGACCAGCTTTTTCAAAAGCTACGAGGAGCGGCGTGAAGCTGTTCATGTGAAGGCGGGAGATCACATCGAAATTGAACGGCGTGGCACGCGCGCAGGGCACCAATACAATCTGCTGGGACACATTGGCTCGAATTCGTCAGGTGTCGTCGTGGAACCCTATCTCATTACGCTGACGACCGAGAGCGACACGTTCCCGGCCTTCCAGCATGAAGGCCTGGAGCTGCTCTATATGCTGGAGGGTGAAGTAGACTACCGGCACGGCGACCAGGTCTACGCCTTGAAGCCAGGCGACAGTCTGTTCTTTGATGCCGACTCACCTCATGGACCGGAGATTCTGGTCAAACTGCCAGCACGCTACCTTTCTGTGATTTCCTATCCGCAGGGCAAGGGCACCTGAAACCTGCGAGTTCTCTGCACTTGGTGCAGTGCAATGAGTCTAATTCTTGACAATCGTTAATATTGGACGTTTCCTGACAGATAACAAAGTTGACCCGTTGCAAACAAGAACAATGGGCGGGCTGGCAGTAGCGGGAACAATGGCCAGTTCAGCGGGAGGGAACCGATATGTCTGACCTCGATCACAGGATTGAGGC
>JANPCL010000224.1:0-5553 GCA_031430915.1 Hyphomicrobiales bacterium | reverse complement strand
CAAATTTCTCTCACAACCCGTTCCCCATGCAACAACCCAACGCCTTGGTCTAATAAAAATTGGGCGCCCAACAGTAAAACCCCCCCCCCCGCTCATTTTGCTCCCAAATGCCAGCGGCCTCTCCCGCAAGCGGGCGAGGTGAAGAGTCTTCATTTCTCCCGCTTGCGGGAGAGGATGTCGCGGAACGCGACAGGTGAGGGCCTTCCTCAGAAACTCCACTCCCGCGCCTTCGCCACGATGAAGTCCCTGAACACCGTCACGCGCTTTGTCTCTTTCAACTCTTCGGGATAGACAAAATAGGTGTCAAACTCTGGCGTCTGCACTTCGAGTTCGATTTGCACAAGGTTCATATCCGGCGCCACCAGATAGTCCGACAGAATGGCAATCCCTGCCCCGGCCTGCACAGCGCGCCGAAGTCCATAGGCCGAATTCACGCGCAATGCCGGAATCCGAAGATCGTTATCCGGACGCCCCACCGTCAACAGCATGTTGACATAAGTCAGATAGCTCGCACCCTGAAATACCAAAATCTTGTGCTTGTCGAGATCCGTCGCAGCCTTGGGAATGCCGTGCTGCCGCACATAGTCGACAGACGCATAGACATGGTGATGCACCGTAAACAATTTGCGCTGGATCAAGTCGGGCTGGGTGGGCCGTCGCAAACGTATCGCCACATCGGCCTCACGCATCGACAAATCCAGCTCCTCGTCCTCGAGCAGCAACTGCACATGAATGTCTGGATACAGCTCCATGAATTCCTTGATGCGCGGTGTGAGCCACACCGACCCCAAGCCCACCGTCGTGGTGATGCGAAGCTCACCCGATGGCTTCTCCTTCGAATCCATCAAACGGGTTTTTGCAGCCGCCAGTTTGGTGAACACATCGTGGGCCGTGCGATACAAAACCTCGCCCTGCTCCGTAAGGATCAATCCGCGTGCATGCCGATGAAACAGTGGCACGCGCAGGTCTTCCTCCAATGCGCTAATCTGCCGGCTGACGGCTGATTGCGACAGGTTCAACTCATGCCCGGCGTGCGTGAAACTGCCGGCGTCCGCGACGGCGTGAAATATTCGAAGCTTGTCCCAGTCCATCACTATTCAGCCGCCTGTCTCTGATCCGCATTTTGCGCATGTAAATATTTTTCAGCTTCGAGCGCACCCATGCACCCCATGCCAGCCGCTGTCACGGCTTGCCGATAGATATCATCCGTCACATCCCCCGCCGCAAACACGCCGGGAATTTCTGTTTGCGTCGACCATGGTGCTGTCACCAGATAGCCGCCATTCTTGAAAGGCAATTGCCCCACAAACAATTCCGTCGCAGGCTTGTGGCCTATGGCGATGAATATTCCGTCCACGGACAAATCCGTGACAGCCCCGGTCTTCACATTCTTGATCCGTGCCGTGTGCACACCCTTGGGTTCTTCCGTACCCAGAACATCTTCCAGCGCTGAATCCCAGATCACCTTGATCTTGGGATGATTAAGCAAGCGATTCTGCAAAATCTTTTCAGCCTTGAATTCATTGCGACGATGCACAACAGTCACCTCCGACGCAAAGTTGGTGAGGAACAATGCCTCTTCTACGGCCGTATTGCCTCCGCCCACCACCATGACTTTCCGACCACGATAGAAGAAGCCATCACAGGTGGCACAGGCCGATACACCAAAGCCCTGGAACTTCGCCTCATTGGGTAAGCCCAGCCACTTTGCCTGCGCACCCGTGCAAATGATCAGGGCATCACAAGTGTAGGTCACGCCACTGTCGCCAATCAGCGAAATCGGAGTAGCTTTCAAATCCACCGACACAATGGTATCAGATACTACCTCCGTGCCCATGTGCTCGGCCTGGGCTTTCATCTCTTCCATCAGCCACGGGCCTTGAATGGATTTGGCAAAGCCTGGATAGTTTTCGACATCCGTTGTAATGGTCAGCTGCCCACCCGGCTGAATGCCCTGAATGATCAGCGGCTTCAACATGGCGCGAGCGGCATAAATGGCAGCAGTGTAACCGGCGGGCCCCGAACCAAGGATCAGGACACGGGCGTGGCGGGACGACATGGGAAACCTCTTTGAGCTATGAGGTTTTAGCATAGCTTAAGAGTTGGGCTCTTGCCAAGCTGTTATAACAGTTTTTTCACAGGGTCGATTTCGCCCGGTACCCTTTCACCAGTGACCACGTGTAAATCGCCAGCGCCGTCCAGATCAGAACAAAGGCCAAGCCCTTGTAAAGGCTGAAGGGTTCCTTGAATACAAAGACGGCGATCAGGAAAATCATTGTCGGCGCCGAATATTGCATCAGGGCAATCGTCGTGAGACGCAGCCCCTTTGCGCCCTTGGCATAGAACATCAGCGGCAAGGCCGTGAACAGACCTGAGACTGTCAACAGGGCCACATCCCACCATCCGGTGTGGAAGAAGTGACTTGTGCCCAACCGCTCAAGCCACACCATAACCGCCAGCGCAGGAATGCAGAGAATCAGAACTTCAAGAAAAAACCCTTGGGTCGCGCCAATCGCCAACGTCTTCTTGAAATAGGCATAAAAGCCCCAAGTGAAGGCAAGGATCAGCGAAACCCAGGGCAGCCCGCCATTCTCATAGGTCAGAACACCAACAGCCACTGCGGCAAGGCCAATGGCAAACATCTGTACACGGTTCATTTTTTCTCCCACCAACACTGCAGCGAGGAAAACTGAAAACAGTGGATTGATGTAGTAACCCAGCGCCGTCTCGAGCGCATGACCCGACGTGACAGCCCACACATAGGTGCCCCAGTTGAAGCTGATGAGTGCTGAGGTGAGGAAAGCCAGCGCCAGCGTGCGTGGATTGCTGAGTGCTGCTTTAATGTCAGCCCCAAAACCATTCCACCACATTACAAAGGCGGCAATCGGCAGCGACCAGAGAATGCGATGCGCCACAATTTCCCAGGCCGGAATGTGCGACAGCAGCTTCATGTAAAGCGGCAGCACACTCCAGATCAGGTAAGCCCCGCCCGCATAGAGGAAACCTGATTTCGTATCGCGATTGTCTTGAGGTGCCATGGTGAGCGGCTTATGCCCACTCACGACACGCGTTGCCACCCGAAAAACGGCGGGGCTGGGTTGCGTGCGGCATCGTCAATGCGGGAACATTCTCGCGTGCGATGCGTTCTGCCTATTCAATTAAAAGGAATCCCGCCATGTCCTCAGCCAATGACAGAAACATCGAACAGAAGTTCTGGAGCGCCCTCAAATCCGATATGACGATGATGCTCGGCCTCGTCGGCACAGATGACAGCCACATGCGCCCCATGACGGCCCAGTTTCATGGCGACAAAGGACCCATCTGGTTTTTCGGATCGAATGAATCCGACCTCGTGAAAAACCTCAAAGGCAACCACAAGGCCATCTCCACATTCGTATCGAAAGGCAACGATCTCTTCGCCACCGTGCACGGCACGCTGCGCCTCGACAATGACAAGAAGATGATCGACAAACTCTGGAACCCCTTTGTGGCCGCGTGGTATGAAGGCGGCAAGACCGACCCAAAACTCGCCCTCCTCCGCTTCGACCCCAAAGACGCCCAAGTATGGGTTGATGGATCAAGCATCATGGCAGGTATCAAGATGCTGTTGGGGATCGATCCCAAGGAAAGCTACAAGGACAACGTGGCCGAGCTGAAACTGGCGCGGAAGTAAATCAAACCTTCCCGCTCTACACGGGAAGGGGCCGGGGTGGGGATTTTGTTCTCCCTCACCCTGAGGTGCGAGCCTTTCGCGAGCCTCGAAGGGTGCGCCACATATTCAGACTTTGGCCTTTCTGCCCCGGCGCTTTGACAAGACTTGCACCAGCCCCCAGTCCCCCGCAATCAAAGCCTCTTTCTTTGCACGGCTCCACCCCTTGATCTTGCGCTCCGCATTGATCGCATCGGTTACCAACTCAAAATATTCTCCATAGACCAACTTAACCGGAAGACGTGTAGACGTATATGCATCAGGAAAAGCCGCATCATTGTGCTGCTGTTCCCGCGCCTCAGGCAACTCGTTCCGTGTGAGGCCAGTGTAGTAACTGCCATCAGAACATTTCAGGATGTAAACCCACGCACCGCTCATTTTGTTGCAGTAGCAGGATTGAGCCCGTGGCGCACCCTTCGAGGCTCGCAAGAGGGCTCGCACCTCAGGGTGAGGGGAGTGTGTGGTGTCCGCAACTTTTGAAATAGTTGCTACAGACTCCCCTCATGCTGAGGTGCCCGCCCCTTGCGGGCCTCGAAGCATGCGCGGCGAGTTCAATGCCCCACCATCACGGTCTTCCCCTTCGGCTGACCAATCTCCTTCAACAATCCGTCAAACCACTTCGTCCTCACATCGAAATTCTTGCCGCCCTTGATCCTCGGGAACTCAATCGCGCGCATTGGTTTGCCCTTCTTCTCTTCGTCATGGCCGATAACGCCGCTCACCCCTTTAAGTCCGCTCTTCACCGCCTCCACGCACATTTTCTTGATCAGCGCCAAATCTTCTTTATTCGCCTTTGCCGAGCGCGCGAAGTATCCTGACTTCTGCACCAGCGTCTTCTCCGCCCCCACCATGTCGGCAAAGCGTTTGGCAAACCACGCACCCGGATTGATCTTGTCGATTTTCACGTGGCCGAAGGCGTCGCGTTCTGGCTCTTCGCCCCGCGCCCGCATTTCAGCAACAATGTCCTCCACCCCTGCCCCTTCACTCAAAAAGATGGTGACGCAGTCTTCTTCATCCATCACCTTTTTCAGACGCGCGGCTTCCGCGTCGAGGTCAATCGAAAGCTCCGGCAAATAGACAGCATCGATATCCTTGTAAGCCATGGGCAGGCCAAAGCCCGGCACGAACTTCTGCTTCTTCAAACGCTTGCGATAGGTTTCCGCCGTCGCAGCGGTGAGCCAACCGCAGTTGCGGCCCATCACTTCGTGGATCAACAACATGCGCGGGTTGGTGCTCTGCTCGTTCACCGAATTTTCCCAGAAGATGGCACCCTGCTCTGCCGCTGTTGCAGCGCCCAGTGTCTGTGCAATCGGGATCACGTCATTGTCGATGGTTTTGGGCAGGCCCACAACTGTCAGATTATAGTTGTTGGAAGCAAGGTAGGCCGCAAGGTCCGCCGCCGTGGTGTTGGTGTCGTCACCGCCAATGGTGTGCAGAATGGTAATGCCGTCTTTCACCAATTGCTCTGCCGCCACATGCAACGGGTTTTGGCCCTCAACCACCAGCCCGCGCTTGATGCAATCCTTAACGTTGGTTAGCTTGACCCGCGAATTGCCGATGGGTGAACCGCCGTGTTGCGTCAGCACCAGTGCTGATTTCCGCACCACTGCTGTCACCGGAATCGACCAGCCCTTGAGCAGGCCCATATAGCCGTTGCGATAGCCAATGATGTCGGCCTTCGGCAATTTCTTCGAATACATGTCGATGAGGAAGCCAACCGACGCCGACAGGCACGGGGCCAGACCACCCGCCGTGAGCAATGCGATTTTCTGTTTCTTGACTGCAGCCTTGGCCATGATGAGCGTTCCTCAAAAATTGAATGACTGCTTCCTAACCGAGTCACA
>JANPCL010000223.1:0-19797 GCA_031430915.1 Hyphomicrobiales bacterium | reverse complement strand
ATCGCATATGGCCGCCAAAGAGACCTCATCCGCCTCGCATACGCTCGGCACCTTCCCCCGAGGGGAAGCGACTCGTAGGACGACCTCCCACAATGCCCACAAAATCTGAGCAAATGGTCGATATCTCACAGCGGATCCCTTCCCCTCTGGGGAAGGTGCCGAGCGTATGCGAGGCGGATGAGGTCTCTTTGGCGGCCATATGCGATAGCCCTGCCTCCACGCCGTGGGCTGGGGGTGAATGTCATCTTCCTTCTCTAAACCACATGCTGGCCATTGCCAGCAGCAAGAGGGCAAGGCTTGCGAGGGTTGAGAAGAGGTTGATCTCTCTGATCGCTGTGGTTTTGTAGATTTTGTTGTCCCGGAGTGCGGCCCAGCTGCCGCCGGACATCAGGCTCCCTTGTTGGACTTTGGTGAGGCGGGGGAGGCCTTGTTCTATCCAGAACGCACCACTTCTGGTGGCTGAGGTCACGGGGGCCAGAACGTCGGCTGTGGCTATGACGTTGCCTTGCTCTTTGTCGTCGCTGTTGCCGATGGCGGCAACGGTAGTGAGGGTGCCGTCGGTGGCTTTGTAAATGCCTTGTTGGGCGTTTTGAATGCGTGAGGTGAAGATGCCGGGCACGGCTTCAGTGGGGGTAAGGGTTTGGTCTTTGCCGTCGGGGGTTGTGAGGGTGATGGGTGCCGCCACGTCGGCCATGGTGCGGCGTTCGACGGTTACGGTCTGGCCTTCGCCCCGAATGATCAGGGCTTCTTCTTCAAGGTCGGGTTCTTTCATTAGCCAATGTGCGAGGCGGCGGAGCAGTTCCATTTGTGGGCCACCGCCGTCATAGCCTCTTGCCCAGAGCCAGCCTTGATCGGAGAGGAATTGGGCAACGCGGCCTTCGCCGACGTGACCGAGCACGAGCAAGGGTTTGCCGTCCGGGCCGTCCAGCAGGGTTTGTGAATCGGCTGTGGGTGTAGCGTCGATGAGGCGGAACCAGCGGCCCCAGGTTTCTGTGCCGTCAGCGTTTGATCCTGGCAGGTTTTTGCTGACGGGGTGGCGCAGGCCCGGTGCGGTGACGTTGGGGCGGAAGGCTTGCTCCGTCACGTCGCCCGTGGGGCTTGCGGTCATGATTTCGTTGAGGGGTGAGGCGTAGAGGCCATCCACGGCTGTGAGGTCAGGGCCGGAGGAGATCAACACGGCACCGCCCTGCTGCACATATTGCACGACGTTGGCGAGATAGGCTTCCGGCAGAATGGACTGCATGCGGTAGCGGTCAAAAATCACAAGGTCGAAGCTCTTGATCTTGTCGATGAACAATTCGCGGGTCGGAAAAGCGATGAGGGAGAGTTCGCGTGTCAGCGTGCCGTCCTGCTTTTCAGGTGGGCGCAGAATGGTGAAGTGGACGAGATCGACAGAGGCGTCGGATTTCAACAGATCGCGCCAGGTGCGTTCGCCGGGGTGGGGCTCGCCTGAAACGAGAAGGACGCGGAGGCGATCACGGATGCCTTTGATGACGGCGACGGAGCGGTTGTTGCTGAGGGCGACTTCGTTTTCACGGGGTTCCGCTACTATCTCCACCACGTTTTGTCCGGCGCGTTCAATTTTCAGATTGAAGGTGTGGGATTGATTGGCGGGGAGTTGGAGAGTTTCCTCTTTGCCGTCGGGCAAGCGGATGGTGACGTCGATGTTCTCGCTTGTGGCGGGCGTGTCTTCGATGCGGAAGGTAATTGGTTGTTCCTGCCCGGCGATAACAAAGCGTGGGGCTTGCTCGATGATCACACGGCGGTCGGTTTCTTTTTTCGAACCGGTGAGGAAGGCATGGAGTGGCGCTGTGGCGAGGTCGGGTGGCAGTGTTTTCGGGACGTCGTGGATCTGGCCGTCGGTAATGATGATGGCTCCGGCGTAACGTTCGGGTGGAATTGACTCCATGGTTTTCGCAAGGGCGGCGAAGACCCTGGTGCCGTCGGTATCAGGCGTGGTTCCGGTTGTTGTGCGGCCCAGTCGCATTTCAGTGTTGCCAAGGGTGGCGATGCGATCCTGCACCTGCTTTAAGGCTTCGTCACTTTGCTGGCGGCGATTGCCGATGTTCTGGCTGGCGCTGTCGTCTACGATGACAGCAACAATATCGGAGAGTTGTTCGCGCTCATCGGCGTTCAAAATGGGGTTTGCGAGGGCGGCGAGAAGGATGGCGAGGCCTGCTATGCGCAAGGGCCAGCCGCGGCGGTTGAGATAGATGAGGGCGGCGGCGAGGGCTGCAGCGATGGCGCAGGCGGCCCAGAAGGCAGGCCAGCCGATGAAGGGGGCAAGTGTGAGGTTCCAGCCGTTCATTGGCCCAGCCTTTCAAGCAGCGCGGGGATGTGGACCTGGTCGGCCTTATAGTTTCCTGTCAGCGCGTACATCACGATGTTGATGCCGGTGCGGAAGGCGAATTCACGTTGCCGATCAGCGGAGCCCACAAGGGCGTTGCGTGCGTCGCCATTGTCGTTGATGGCCCAGGCGGCAGCGTAATCATTGGCACCGATGATGATGGAGGAGACGCCGTCTGCAGCGGCAGCCCCTTCTGAGGCTCCCGGTGTTTCAACCCATGGGGCGGGGCCGTCATAGCGACCGGGGAAGCTGTCGAGCAGATAAAAGCTGCGGGTGAGCACGTGTTTTTCGGGGACGGGTTCAAGCGGCGGGAGATCGAGTTTCGTTAGAAGCGTTTGCAGACTGGCGTTGCCGCCACCTGTCAATTCAGCATCAAGGCCCCCGTCTCTTGTGTCGAAGAAAATAGTGCCGCCATTTTTCATGTAGGCGGCGAGTTTGGCACGGGTGGCGTCGGACAGGGGTTGGGCGTTGTCGGGGACCGGCCAGTAGAGGATGGGGTAGAAGACCAGTTCATCACGGTCGATGTCGAGGCCAACGGGATCAGCCAGGGTGGCGGAGGTGCGGTCGGTCATCACGAGGGTGAGACCACGCAGGCCTGCGGCACTGGTGTCGTCGAGTTCGCTGTCTCCGGTTTTGATATAGGCCAGGCGGGTTTGCAGGGCTCCTTGCATGTCGGCTTGGGAGATTTCTTTTTCGGATTGGGCCTGGGCTGGCAGTGGTGGCGTTAATATTGCAAAGGCAAGGAATAATGTGGTGACGGTAGCAGCGCGTCTCCAGCCACCGCCCAACATGATGGTGGCGAGAGTGTCCAACAGGAAGAAGAGTGCTGCGGCGATGAAGAGGAGTGGTGTGAGATCGCGCTTGGGGGCTTCGGCGTAAGGTAATGTGGAAAGCGTTGTTGGCATTGCTGTGAGCGATGTGGCGTCGAGTGCGAGGTTGATGGCGCGTTCGCGGCCTTGACGGACGTAGAGCCCAGGGGGAGTTGCGAGGCTGGCTTTGGCGGCGTCCATGGCGGTGGAAGAGATGGGCTGGATAGAACCATCGGGTTGTTGCAGCACACCGTCGCCGCCGAGGAGAACGCGGGGCACGTAGTTGGCTTCGGCGGATTGAGTGACGGTTTGCGTGGTGCCTGCGTCGAGGCCCGCCACGCGTTGCAGCATGCCGAGGAAGAGGCCGGAGAGCGGGAGGTTCGACCAGTTGGCGTTGGCTGTGACATGGAACAAAACGATCAAGCCTTTGCCGCGCTTTTCGGCTGTGACGAGTGGTGTGCCATCTTCAAGGCTGGCCCAGGTGCGGTCGGACAAATCAGGTGAAGGTTCGGCCAAGACCTGTCGGCTCACTTTGATGGTGGGGTCTGGGGTGAGGCCAGCAAACGGTGAGGTGTCGGGGAATGCTGCCAGGCCTTGCGGTGTTTCCCAGCTGAGGGAGGAACCAAGCGCGCGATCACCTTGACGCAAGGTGACGGGGAGAAGTGCATCTTGGGCAGCGGCAAGGCGTGGGCCTGCGAAGCGCAGGAGAATCCCGCCGCGCTCGACCCATTGATTGAGTTTGGTGGTTTGCTCTTCGCCGATTGCGCCAACGTCAGCGAGGACGAGCATCGAGAGGCCCGCGTCAATGAGGGCTGCGAGGTCTGCTTCGGATTGGGGTTCCTGAAGTTCGGCATAAGGTTCGAGGCCGCGCTTGATGTAGTGCAGGGGGGCGAGCAAGAGTTGGGCGGATTGATTGCTGTCTCCGCTCAACAGGGCGATGGAGCGGCGACGCCAACGGTCGTCGAAGAGTTGGCGGGCTCCGGCATGGTCTTGTCCTTCAATTGCGATAGCGCTGATTTCATTGCGGAGGGCTGTGGGCAGATTGATCGACACTTGCTTCTCGGTGGCTGTGCCGAAATCAACCGGGGCTTCGATGAGGGTGCGGCCGTTGGTGGCGATGGCTTTCACTGTAGCAGTTGTGGATGAGGCGGGGTTACGCAGCGCCGTCACCTTGATGTCGTTGCCTTCAAAGGTGAGGGGCTTGAGGGCGAGGGGTAGCGACTTTGCTTCGGGGGCGAAGATACGGGTGGGGGCGATGGTGTTCAGGGCCGCTGCGAAGGCGGCTGCGGAATTTCCGTCTGCGCCGTCGGAAAGCCAGATGATGGAAGCTACGTCTTTGGTATCTGCGGCTTTCAGTTTTTCGATCAGGGCCATGCGGTCTGCCGGCAGGGCTGCGGGTTTCAGCAGGCGGGCTTTGTCGATTGCGTCTCTTGCTGGCGATTTTACCTGTGAAAGCGCGCTTGTGGCAGGGGCGGTTTCAGCGAGGGTGACGGGAACACCATCAGCCTTGGCTTGTTCCAGAATGTTCAGCAGAAAGTCCCGGCGTTCGGGCCAGGTGGCAGCGGCGGTCCAGCCGTTGTCGATGATGACAAGGCGGTGGCCGTTGGGGAGAATATCAGTGCCCTTTGGTTGCAGAAAGGGTTGGGATACGGCGAAGATAAGGAGAGCTGCGAGACCGAGGCGCAAAAGCAAAAGCCACCAAGGGGTTTTGTCTGGCGTTTCTTCCTGTGTCGGCAGGCCCAACAGAATGTTGATCGGCGGGAATATGATTTGCTTGGGCTTGGGTGGCGTGAAGCGGAGCAGCCACCAGATCAATGGCAGAGAGATGAGGCCGAGGAGTGCGAGGGGAGTGCCAAATTGCAAGGCGTTGAGAAAAGCGTTCATGCTGAGGCCGCATTGAAACGGGCGTTGCCGCTGACGTGGGCGTAGAGTGGCAGCAGGCAGCGGGTGGCGGCTTCGTCAGTTCTATGCACGGTGATGGTCCAGCCCAATGACCGGGCGAGATCGCGCAGTTGTTGGCGGTGGTTGGCGTAGGCTGCGACGTAACGTTCGCGCAGGTTTTCAGTCTTTCTGGCAAGGTAAGTTGTCGAGGTGTCAAGGCCGAGGAATTCGTTTCTTCCGTCGAAAGGAAGGGTCTCTTCTGCGGGATCCGCGATTTGCACGATATGGCCTTTGAGGCCGGCTTCGGCCAGCATAGTCCAGCTGCGGCGTTGTTCGGGGATGGGGTCGAGGAAGTCTGAGACCAATATGACAGCGGCGCGTTTCTGGCGGGCAGCGGCTTGCGGGATCGGGGTGTCGCGTTTTTCGGCTACCCATTCAGCGACGCGCATCAGGGCCATACGGCCATTGGCGGCGGCGCGGGGTGAGCCCAGTGCACCGATGCGTTCATGGCCGCGCATGGCGAGAGACGCCATGGCGAGTGCGAGGAGTTGGGCGCGGTCGAGTTTTGTGTTTTGAGAGAGATGGGATTTGTAGTCCATGCGCGGGCCTGTGTTGGCCCAGACCCAGAGCGTGTTGGCGTTTTCCCATTCGTTCTCGCGGATGTAGACCTTGTCGGACCTTGCGGAACGGTGCCAGTCCACGCGCTGTGTTGAGTCACCAAAGCCATAGGCACGGTATTGCCAGAAGCTTTCGCCGGGGCCTGCAGCTTTTCTGCCGTGAACGCCCAAGATTATGGAGGCCGAGACTTTTTCAGCACGCACAAGCAAAGGCGGCAGCGCGTGGGAGAGCGCTTCGCCTTTTTGACTGAGGCCGTAAATCTGGTTTTGTGACACCGACATCGAAATCAGCCGAGTTTCGACTTCAAGTGGGTGATCATCTGGGCCATGGATTTGCCATCGGCGCGGGCCTGGAAGCTGAGGGCCATGCGGTGCTTGAAGACGGGGTCGAGCAGATCGGCAACGTCATCGAGAGACGGGGAGAGGCGGCCGTCGAGCAGGGCTTTGGCGCGGGCACCCAGCATAAGGGCCTGGCTGGCGCGGGGCGATGGCCCCCAGGCAATAGCGTCGTTGATGGTGGCGTCAGCATCGGGGCCGGGTCTTGCGGCGCGGACGACGCGCAGGATGGCTTCCACAACCTGTTCGCCGACGGGAATGGTGCGGACGAGGCGCTGGGCAGAAATGAGGTCTGCGGTGTTCATTACGGTTTTGGCGGGGGCTTCGTCGTTGCCGGTGGTGGAGAACAGCATGCGACGCTCGGCTTCGAGGGGTGGGTAGGTGATGTCAATTTGTACGAGGAAGCGGTCGAGTTGGGCTTCAGGCAGGGGATAGGTGCCTTCCTGCTCAATCGGGTTTTGCGTTGCCAACACGTGGAAGGGACCGGGCAAGTCATGGCGGGCACCTGCGATGGTGACGTGATGTTCCTGCATGGCCTGCAAGAGGGCTGACTGGGTGCGGGGCGAAGCACGGTTGATTTCGTCTGCCATCAGCAATTGGCAGAATACGGGGCCGGGCACAAAACGGAAGGACTTGCGGCCCTTCTCGTCTTCGTCGAGTACTTCAGAGCCAAGGATATCTGCTGGCATCAGGTCTGGGGTAAACTGCACGCGCTTGTCATCAAGGCCGAGGACTTTGCCGAGGGCAGATGCAAGGCGGGTCTTCGCAAGGCCCGGTGCGCCTACGAGCAGGGCGTGGCCGCCTGCAAGAATGGCGACAAGGCTGAGGTCGATCACCTGGTCTTGGCCGTAGACGACGTTTTTCAAACTTTCGCGAGCCGCCACCAATTTGGCGGAGATGTTTTCGAGTTCCTGCACTGAGGTTGAGGCGACGTTGCTGCTGGCCATGGCTTCCACTATGTTTCCTGTCTGATTTCGCACTATTGTGAATACGCAGCATGGCGCAAAAGAGGCGTCACAAAACGATTCTAATCTTTGGACAGGATGATGGCGGAGGCCCGTGACGCAAGCAACCCTTTGGCCGGGTTAAAAGATATTCAGAAAGCGGGTGGCTCGCTGCCGCCCGTGCACCTGTGGAACCCGCCGTTTTGCGGCGATATTGACATGCGCATTGCTGGCGATGGCACATGGTTTTACATGAACTCGCCGATTGGACGGAAGCCGTTGTACACCCTGTTCTCGCGGGTTTTGCGGCTGGATGGGGATGACTATTTTCTGGTCACGCCGGTGGAGAAGTGCGGCATTCGGGTTGATGATGCGCCATTTGTGGCTGTACGGATGTCAGTTGAAGGGACGGGGCTCACGCAGGTGATTGCATTTGAGACCAATGTTGATGATCACGTTGTGGTGAATGCAGAGCATGGCTTGCGCTTTGCGGATGAGGCAGGGACTGCGGGGTTGAAGCCTTACGTGCATGTGCGGGCGGGGCTGGAGGCACTGGTTGTGCGGGCGTTGTTTTATGATCTGGTGGCGCTGGGGGTGGTTGAGGGAGAGTGGTTTGGGGTGTGGTCGTCGGGCACTTTCTTTCCGATGAAGCGGGCTCAGGAGATTGGGGTGTGAGGAAGGTGCGTGTTTCCCCTCATCCGGCCTTCGGCCACCTTCTCCCGCCGAGAGGCGCGGGAGAAGGCACTCGTTGCGCGATCTCCTTCGCTGATGAATGTGCGAGGTGGCTGCACCATTGCCTTCTCCCGCCTCTTTCGGCGGGAGAAGGTGCCCGAAGGGCGGATGAGGGGCAGCGATGACTCTTGATGAGTTTTGCAAACGGGCGACGAGTGTGCTCCGGCCTGACGCGCCCACCACGTGGAACCGCAGTGACGATGACATGAATGCCAAGGCGCGGATGATTCCCGATGGTGTGGTGCCGAAACCCGCTGCTGTTTTGGTAGGGGTGCTGGAGACGGCGGGGGCTTCGGTTTTGTTGACGCAGCGCCACGGAGGCTTGACCAACCATGCAGGGCAGATTGCTTTCCCAGGCGGGCGTTTGGATGCGGGAGAGACTCCGCTTGAGGCCGCGTTGCGGGAGGCTTTTGAGGAGACGGGATTAGAGTCCCGGTTTGTGGAGCATCTTGGTTATCTTGATGGCTATCTGACGGTGACCGGGTATTTTGTAGTGCCAGTGGTGGCGCGGATTTTACCGGGGTTTGTGCTGACGCCGCAGGCTGATGAGGTGGATGAGATTTTTGACGTGCCCTTGGCGTTTCTGCTTGATGCGCGCAATCGCGTGACAGAGTCGCGCGAGTGGAAGGGCATGACGCGGTCATACTATGTGTATCCCCATGGGCAACGTTACATTTGGGGGGCGACGGCGGGGATGATCAAGAATTTGAGTGATCGGTTTCAGCATGCCGAAGCGTGAGTTGCCGTCGCTTGTGGGAGAGGCGTGGTTGAACGAGCCGCGGTTGCAGCATGTGCTCCGTGTACTGAATAATGGCGGTGTGACGCGGGTGGCCGGTGGGGCAGTGCGCAATGCGCTTCTTGGTGCGCCTGTCGCGGATGTCGATCTCGCGACAACGCTTGTGCCTGACAAGGTTTTGAGATTGGCGAAGGCCGCAGGGTTTGGAGTCCATCCCACGGGGATTGAGCATGGCACGGTGACGGTGACGCATGATGGCGCGGCGTTTGAAGTGACGACGTTGCGGCTTGATATCGAGACGGATGGGCGGCGAGCAGTGGTGGCTTTCACTGAGGACTGGGCGGAGGATGCGGCACGGCGGGACTTTACCATCAATGCGATGTATTGCGACGCGCTGGGGGAAATATACGATTTTACAGATGGTTACGCGGATATACTGAAGCGTAAGGTGAGGTTTGTCGGACGACCCTCGCAACGTATTGAGGAAGACTATCTGCGCATTTTGCGCTTCTTCCGGTTTCAAGCTTTCTACGGCAAAGGCAAGCCGGATGAGGCGGGGTTCAAGGCCTGCGTGCGCCTGAGAGCCGGGTTGAGAACGCTTTCGGCTGAGCGTGTGCGGCAAGAGCTGCTCAAGCTATTGGTGGCTCCCCATGCTGTGAAAATTCTGAAGGTGATGGCGGAGGCGGGGATTTTTAAAGTGGTTCTTCCGCATACGGATGAATGGCGAGTGCTGTGTCGTTTGCCGATTGATGCTGTCGTGCGATTGTTTGTGCTGGCGAGGGAGCCAGCAACACTGAAGGAGCGCTTGCGTCTGTCGAATGCTGATGCGGTGCGGTTGCAATCCCTATCGTCGGTTCCTGAGGTTTCACCTGCGCTGATGGAGACTGAACGACGGCGGTTGCTCTATCATGTCGGTGTTGCAGTGTGGCGCGACGCGGTGCATTTGAGTTGGGCCAAGTCGCGGGCGAAGATGGATGATGTGCGCTGGTCGAATTTGTTGGCTTTGCCGGCGCATTGGACTGTGCCCGTGTTTCCCCTGAAAGGTGCTGATATTTTGTCGGCTGGTTTTGTGGCGGGTCCAGAGGTCGGGCAGGTGTTGTCGGCGCTTGAGGACTGGTGGGTGTCGGGTGACTTCGCGCCAACCAAGGATGATCTTCTGGCGCGTGTGGGCCGTTATAGAGAGTGAGGGGAAGCGAAATGATACCAGACATCATTCACATGAAAACCGAGGGTCGTGGTGCGCCGAAGGTGGAGAAGGGTTCTCCTGATCCGGCACGGTTGTTGTCGGGCAAGCGATTGACGCAGACCTGGAATCACTTTGAGGGTGAGGAGGAGCGGTTGTTTTGTGGCATCTGGGAATCCACGCCGGGCAAGGTGAAGGTGTCATATGACGAGTGGGAGTTTTGCCACATTATCTCCGGTGAATGTGAATTGAAGAAAGAGGGATCGCGCAAGGGTTGGCGTTTCAAGAAAGGGGATGCATTCATAATTCCTGCGGGCTTCAAGGGGACTTGGGAGACGGTGAAAAAACTCAAGAAGCATTATGTGATTTTGGGGCCAAAGGCTTGAGATGCTGAAGACTGCTCTCATTACAGGTGCTGCCAAACGCATTGGCCGTCAGTTGGCGCTGGATTTGGCAGGGGTTGGCTATGACATCGCGGTGCATTGCAATGTATCGCGCAATGCGGCTGATGATGTGGCAGCGGAAATCACGAGCAAGGGCCGTAAGGCCGTTGTGGTGCAAGGTGATCTTTCGCTTTTTGAAACGCCTGATCGTATTGTGGGTGAGGCCGTTGCGGCATTGGGTTCGCTGAATGTGCTGATCAACAATGCGTCGGTGTTTGAAGATGATGAAGTAGGTTGGATTTCACGGGACAGCTGGGATCAGCACTTGAATGCGAATTTGCGGGCTCCCGTGATGTTGGCGCAGGCCTTTGCGCGGCAATTGCCAGTTGGTGAATCAGGTAATGTGATCAACCTGATTGACCAGCGGGTGTGGAAGCTCAATCCGCAGTTTTTCTCATATACGATCTCGAAAGCAGGGTTGTGGACGGCAACACGGACTTTGGCGCAGGCTTTGGCGCCGCATATTCGTGTGAATGCGATTGGGCCGGGGCCGGCGCTACCATCAGCGCGGATGGATGATGCGGCGTTTCAGCGGCAGGGGGAGTTGACACTGCTGAAGCGCGGCACATCACCCGCTGAAATTTCGGCGGCGGCGCAGTTTATTCTGTCGCAGCCTGCCTTGACGGGGCAGATGATCGCTTTAGATGGTGGGCAGCATCTGGTGTGGCAAACGCCTGACGTTGTTGAGGTGACGGAATGACGAAAAAGCCCATGATCTCCCATCACGTGGCCTCCGCCAAGGCGCGGGTGCGGCATGTTTTTGTGCGCGATCTCGAATGTATGGCGCTGATCGGCATCTATGATCACGAAAAAGAAAAGGCGCAACGCATTATCGTCAACATCGATTTGTCGGTGCAGGAAAGTGATGTGCCGATGGACGACGACATCAGCCATGTGGTGTCCTACGAAATCATCGCCAAGAAGGTTGAAGGCATTCTTGATGAGGGGCACATCAATCTGGTTGAAACGTTGTGCGAGAAAATTGCGCAATCCTGTTTGAAGGACAAACGCGTGCTGGCGGCGCGGGTGCGGGTCGAGAAGCCGGATATCATTCCCAATGCCCGCAGTGTGGGAGTGGAGATCGAGCGCGGGCGTTAGCGGATCATGTACACCTTGCGGATCGTCTCATGGATGCGGCAGGTGCCTTTCCAGTCTTTGGGGAAGAAGGCGGCGGTGTTGGGGACGATTTCTATGACTTCACCTTGCTCGTGGGTGTAGGTGCAACGGCCCAGCAGGAAGTGGCAGAATTCGTCCGAGGTGACGTGGCAGTTCCAGTAGCCGGGGGTGGCGATCCAGATGCCGGTTTCACTTTCGCCGTTGGGGCCTTTGTGGAGAACGAGGCCGGAGGTACGGCTTTCCCCCTCAATCATGGTTGGGATTGCGCCCCAATCCTTGAAGGGGCCTTCGTAGGTTTCGGGGTTTTGGATGTGGGGGGCGGAGGAATTCAGTTTCAGCATTTTCTCAACTCAGCATGTAAACATTGCGCAGGGTTTCGTGGACGGTACATGTGCCAGTCCAACCTGCCTTGAAGTGGACGACAGTGCCGGGGATGGCTTCGATGACTTCGCCTGACTCGTGGGTGTAGGTGGCGCGGCCTGCTACGAAATGGCAGAGTTCATCGCGCGGGATGGTAAGCGGCCAAGTACCGGGCGTGACTTGCCAGAGGCCGCATTCTGGCTGATTGTCAGGACCTTTGTAGAGCAACACACCATCGGACTTTGAATTGCCTGCAATCGGGTTGGGTTGATGGCCCCAGTCTTTCAAGGGCCCGGCATAGGTGTGGGGAGCTTCGATGTGGGGGGCGGTGGAGTTCAGGTTTGTGGGCATCAGATGAACTTGCGTTTCAACAGGCCGTCAATCACCTTGGCGGCTTTGGTTGGCCCGTGTTTGGCGCGCATGGATGCGCTGGTCTTCTTGAGTTTGGCTTTCATCTTTTTGTCGGTGAGCATGGCCATGATCTTGACCTGCATATCCTCGTCGGTCCAGTCGTAGCGGTCCAGTTTGAAACCGTGGCCGGTTTCCTGAACGCGGGTGGCGTTGTCGTGGCCGTCCCAGACGTAGGGCATGATGATGGCGGGTTTTCCGAAGTAGAGGCATTCGGTGAAGGAGTTGTTGCCACCGTGATGGATGACGGCATCGACCTTCGGAATGACGGAGGGTTGCGGGAACCACTTGTCGATGATGACGTTGTCGGGGATATCCGTGTACTGATCAATATAGTCGCCAACATTGACGAGGGCGCGCACCGGCATTTTGCCGATGGAGGTGATCAGGCGTTTCAGCAGGTCGGTGTCGCCGGAACCCAATGAGCCGAAGCTGACGTAGAGCAAGGGCTTGTCGTCGTTGACTTTGAAAGTGGGGACTTTGTACTTCACGTCCTTGCGCACACAGCCTTCAAGATATTGGAACTGTTTCGGCGAAAGTTTGTGTTTGCGTTTGAACTTCACGGCTGAAGGATAGAGCAGGATGTTCATATGGGGGCTGGCTTCAAAGAATTGGCCGAGCGGATATTTCTTTTCGCCCGTGGATTTCAGGAATGTGTTGAAGTTGTCGTGGATCGGCTTGATCATTGCGTTGAAGTGTTTGCGATAGGCCTTGTGGCCCTTTCTGTCGTTCACGCCGCAGCCGGAGAGGTGGGGTGGAATGTCCGGGTCTTCGATTTCGTTTTCGGAACAGGAGATGACGCGCACCCAGGGCTTTTTGTTCAGCTTGGCGTAGCGCTTGATGGCGGGAAACAGGATGACGTTGTCGACGCAAACCACATCGGGTTTCACTTTTTCGAGTACCGCAGGCAAATCCTTCTCGGCCCATTTGGCGGTCTCAACAATCATTTCCCAACAGCCTTTCACGTAATTGTCGATCTGGTCGTAGGGGCTTTTGCGAAAATTTGGGATGTGGCCGTTGATGAAATCAACCCAGAATTTTGCCATTTCTTCAGGCGGCATGGGTTCTGACAGGTTCACGGGATGGGCTTCAAAACCGTAGCCTTTGTAGACATCGAGGAAGCCGGGGTCTGAGAGAAAGACGACCTTATGGCCGAGTTTTTCCAGCGCCTGGCCAATACCAACGGAATTCAAGGCGGGGCCGTAGGCGGCTTCTGGAAACAAGGCGATGACTTTTTTTGGTTTGGATTTTTTTGGGACGGGTTTTGCCATTGTGATCTCCTCGATGGGTGCAATTACATGCCGGGAATTTTGCCCTTGTTCAAGCGTTGCGCCGCGAACAAGGCGACGAAGCTAACGAACATGACGAGGGTGGCGAGGGCGTTGATTTCGGGGGTCACGCCAAAGCGGATCATGGCGTAGATTTGCATGGGCAGCGTGGTGGAGGATTGGCCGGCACCTGCGGTGAAATAGGCGATGATGAATTCATCAACTGACAGTGTGAAAGATAACAGGGCGGCTGCGATGACGGCGGGCAGGATGAGGGGCAGGGTAATGTGGCGAAACGTGGTGATGGCGCCTGCACCCAGATCGCGTGAGGCTTCGGTCAGAGACCAATCAAAACTTTTCAGACGCGCTCGGACCACGGCTGCGACGAAGGCGATGTTGAAGACGACATGGGCCATGATGATGGAGTGGAGGCCCAATGAAAACTTCATCAACGTGAAAAAGCTCAGGAGCGCGATGGCCAATACGATATCAGGGATGATCATGGGGGCGAAAAGTAGCGCTTCTCTGACAGCAGAGGGTTTTGCGCGTTCGACGCCGAGGGCGAGCAAAGTGCCGATCACCGTTGCGATAGCAGTGGCTATGGTGGCTACTAAAACCGAATTGAGGGCTGAGGCCTGGATTTTCGGATTGGCCAGCAACTTGCTGTACCACTCCAAGGTGAAGCCGCCCCAGGCCGTGGGCAGTCCTGCCTTGTTGAGGGAGAGGACCATCAGCACGACGATGGGGAGATAGAGGAAAGCATAGGTCAGGGAGAGGTGGAATTTGAGGGTGCGGGTCATGTCACATCTCCCATCGCGCGCTTGGCGAAGAGCGCTTGCACGAAAAGCAGGATGAGCATGAGAGCCATCAGGATGGCAGAGAGGGTGGCACCGAATGGCCAGTCTCGCGCCGTCAGGAACTGGTCGTAAATCAGGTTGCCTGCCATCTGGAATTTGCCGCCGCCGAGCAAGTCCGGCGTGATGAAATTGCCGATCGAAAGGACGAAGACGAAGACGGCACCCGCAGCAACACCCGGTGCAGTGAGCGGCAGGGTGACGCGCCAGAAGGTTTGGAAAGCGGTGGCACCAAGGTCTCGCGAGGCTTCGGCATAGGTGGGGTCCAGGCGTTGCAGGGCGGAATAGACCGCGAGGATGACGAAGGGCGTGTAACTGTAGACGAGGCCGAGGATGACAGCGAACTCGTTGTAGAGCAGCGGGAGGGGAGACAGGCCCAAGGCTTTCAGGCTGGTGTTGATGAGACCTGCCGGGTTGAGCAGAACGATCCAGGCATAGGTGCGGATGAGGTAGTTGGTCCAGAACGGCAGGATGGCGAGGAACAGCAATGTGGTTTGCAGGTGGGGCGGTGATTTCGAAATCGCGTAGGCGGCGGGATAGCCAATGAGGAGTGCGATGAAGGTCGCGAGACTGGCGATGCGGAACGAGTCCCACAGGATCGTTGCATAGAGAGGGTCAAAAGCGCGGCGGATATTTTCGAGGGTGACAATGTTCCAATCAATGCCGCCATATGTGCCGCGTTCGAAGAAGGCGAGCACGAAGATCAAAAGGAAAGGATTGACCATAAGGACCAGCAGCCAGACAAGGCCGGGTGCCATGAGGGCCCATGTGATGCGGGGTGGGAGGGTCACGGGGTCACGCGCGGCCCCTCATCCGCCTTTTGGGCA
Source organism: Hyphomicrobiales bacterium (assembly GCA_031430915.1). Taxonomy (GTDB): domain Bacteria; phylum Pseudomonadota; class Alphaproteobacteria; order Rhizobiales; family Aestuariivirgaceae; genus Aestuariivirga. The sequence continues at coordinate 4,936 of JANPCL010000223.1, read as the reverse complement.
CCTTCTCCCATTGGAAGAAATGGGAGAAGGCAATTGTTTTGGCCTTCTCCCGCCCCTCTTGGCGGGAGAAGGTGGCCGAAGGCCGGATGAGGGGACACAGCCCAGTTACTTCGCCGCCATGATCTCCGACACGGTTTTGGAGAACGCCTTCATGCCTTCGCCGAGATCGCGCAGTTGCTCATACTTCAACAAGTCCGCAGGGGCGTAGGCCATGTTGGGATACGTCGTCAGCATGGTCTTGTCGATGGCGTCCATCCCCGCTTTGTTGGGCGTCTTATACATGATGTTTTCCACCACCCATTTGCCGTTGTCAGCTGACATGAGGAAGTCGATGAACTTGGCGGCACCTTCCGGGTTCTTCGCGGCTTTTGTGATCACCATGGTGTCGACCCAGAGATCAGAGCCTTCCTTGGGGATCACATATTTGATGGCGGGGTTCTGGGCGATGCCGTAGTTGCACCAGCCGTCCCAGGCTTGCACCAACACGGCTTCGCCCGACACAAGCTTGGAATAGAATGTAGTGTCGTCATAGGCGAGCATGGTTTTCTTGGTAGCGGACAACTGATCACGCACCTTGTCGAGGCTGGCTTGATCGACCGTGTTGACGGACATGCCATTGGCGAGGAAACCTGCCGACATCAACCAGCGGTCGGTGGCGAGCATGGTGGTTTTGCCTGTTACGTCAGCAGCGGGGGTGAGGAGGTTGGCCCAGCTGTCGGGTGTGCCTTTGACAAGGTCAGAGCGGTAGCAGAGGCCCGTGGTGCCCCAGGCATAGGGCACCGAAAAGGTGTTGCCGGGATCGTGGCTGAGTTTGGTGGCTTCGGGGTAGAGGTTTTTCAGGTTGGCGATTTTCGCGCCATCGATGGGGGCGAGCAGGCCCAATTTGTTCAAGGCTTCGGCAAAGGGGGAGGAAACGAAAAGTACGTCAAATCCTTCGCCGCCAGAGGCTGTGACCTTGCCCATGATTTCTTCATTGGTGGCGTGAACGGCGACTTCGAGATCAATGCCGGTGGCAGCTTTGAACTTCTCGCCGATGTCCTTTGGCATATAGCCATCCCAGTTCGAGACGACGATTTTTTCGGCCATGGCGAAGGATGTGGAAGCCATGAGCATGGCGGCGGCGGCCCCGGTTTTGACCAGTGATCTCAACTTCATTCTGAAATACTCCCTGTTTGGATTAAGGTGAAGCTAACAGGGTTTTGCTGGTAACGGGAAGAGCCAAAATTCTTTGACGCTGCTGCCATTGTTTGGCGCTCGAAAGCCCTTAAATTCAGCCCATGTCCGAATCTCTGCCGCATTCACAATCACCTGAGTCAAAACCGTTGCTTGAGGGGGCTGATCTCATCCGGGATTTTGTCACCCGCCTGCCGGGCAAGCCCGGTGTCTATCGCATGTATGATAGTGATGGGGCTGTGATCTATGTGGGCAAAGCCAAGAACCTTAAAAACCGGGTTTCAAATTATGCGCGGGGGCAGGGTCATAACAATCGTATTGCCTTGATGATATCTATCACTTGCAACATGGAATTTGTGGTGACGGCGACTGAGGCTGAGGCACTTTTGCTTGAGTCCAATCTAATCAAGAAACTGAAGCCGCGCTTCAATGTGATTTTGCGGGATGACAAAAGTTTTCCTTACATTCTGATTGCGAAGGAGCATGCGTCGCCACAACTGGCGAAACATCGCGGCGCGCGTAATCGCAAGGGGAGTTACTATGGGCCGTTTGCATCGGCGGGTGCAGTCAATCAGGCGATCAATACTTTGCAGAAAGCGTTCTTGTTGCGCACCTGTTCGGACAGCTATTTTTCCAATCGTTCGCGGCCGTGTTTGCTGCACCAGATAAAGCGCTGTGCGGCGCCTTGCGTGAACTATATTTCTGAAATTGATTACAATGCTTTGGTTGGTGAGGCTGAAGTGTTTCTTGAAAAAGGCGGCGGGCCGGTGAAGGCGGAGCTTGCAGCCAAGATGGAGGCGGCGGCGGAGGCTTTGGAGTTTGAAACTGCGGCACGGTTTCGTGACCGGATTCAGGCCATGAGTTTTGTGACGCAGACGCAAGGTATCAATCCGCAAGGAGTAGACGAGGCGGATGTGTTTGCCTTGGCGGAGGAGGGTGGCATCACGTGTGTACAGGTGTTCTTCTTCCGCTCAGGGCAGAACTGGGGCAACCATACCTATTACCCCAAGGTGGACAAGAGCACGGAGTTGTCTGAAATTCTGGGAAGCTTCATCGGCCAGTTTTATGATGACCGGCCCATTCCGAAACTGATTTTGCTGTCGCATGATATCGAGGAGCAGGAGCTTTATGCGGAAGCGTTTACCGGCCATGCGGGATACAAGGTTGAGGTGGCGACACCGCAGCGGGGCGAGAAGAGGGGTTTGACGGAGCAGGCGTTGAATAATGCGCGGGAGTCGGCGGGGCGGAAACTGGCTGAAACGGCGTCGCAGTCAAAATTGCTGGATGGGGTGGCCAAGGCGTTTGACCTGGAAGAGCCGCCAACGCGCATCGAGATTTATGACAACTCGCACATTCAAGGTGCCTATGCCGTTGGCGGCATGGTGGTAGCGGGGCCGGAGGGCTTCATGAAATCGCAGTATCGCAAGTACAACATCAAGACGCCTGATGTTGCGGGAGATGATTTTGGCATGATGCGGGAAATGTTGACCAGGCGCTTTACCCGGTTGCTGGCAGAGGATGAAAACAGGGATGAGGGTGCGGTTCAGCAGTGGCCAGACCTGTTGTTGATTGACGGTGGTGCGGGGCAGCTATCGGCAGTCAGAGGTGTTCTGGATGAATTGGGCGTTGATAATGTTGCACTCGTCGGCGTGGCCAAGGGGCCGGACCGGGATGCGGGGCGTGAGCATTTCTATGTGACTGGGAAACCTTCGTTTATGCTGGAGGCGCGAGACCCGGTTTTGTATTATATTCAGCGCTTGCGGGATGAGGCGCATCGCTTTGCCATTGGCACGCACCGGGCCAAGCGTTCGAAGGCGATCGGGCTTAATCCGCTGGATGAAATTACGGGAATTGGGCCTACGCGCAAGAAGGCCTTGCTCCAGAGCTTTGGATCGGCCAAAGCCATAGCTCGTGCAGGGGTCGGCGATTTGGCTGCAGTGCAAGGTGTCAGCAAACAGTTGGCGCAGGCAATTTATGATCATTTCCACCCGGATGCGCGCTAAGGCAAGACGATGGCAAGTACAGGACAACAAGCCCCCGTGGCCCCCGTTTCAAAAGTTTGGAATCTTCCGAACATCCTGACCTACGGCCGGATTTTGGCGGTGCCACTGGTGGCGGGTTTGTTGCTGTGGACGGACAAAGCCCATACAGTCACCGGCTTGGGTGTTGAGGCCGCACGCTGGGTGGCGCTTGGCATCTATGTTGTCGCCGCCATTACGGATTTCTTTGATGGCTATCTGGCCCGCAAGTGGCAGCAGCAATCGGCGCTTGGTAAAATGCTCGACCCGATTGCCGACAAGGTTTTGGTTGCAGTGATATTGCTGGTGTTGTGCGGTGACCAGATTTTGCGAGGTGGCCATGTTTGGGCTGCCATCATCATTTTAGCGCGTGAAGTGCTGGTGTCGGGACTGCGGGAATTTCTAGGGCAGCTGCGGGTATCAGTTCCCGTGACACAGATTGCAAAATGGAAAACCACGGTGCAACTGGTGGCAATTGGATTTCTGATTGCGGGGCCCGCTGGAGATACGCTTATTCCGGGCGTGACTTATGTGGGCGTAATCGGCCTGTGGATTGCTGCGGCTTTGACGCTTTATACGGGTTATGATTATTTTCGCGCAGGTTTGCGCCATGTTGTGGATGAAGAATGAAAGTTTTGTATTTTGCGAAGTTCAAGCAATTGATCGGGCGCGGGTCTGAAGAGGTTGTGGTGCCGCCGGATGTAGTGACGGTGGGCGATTTGCTGGCGCATTTGATGAAGACCGACAACGGCTGTGCGGCGGCGTTTTCGAATTTGAAACAGGTGCGCGCGGCAGTAAACCAAAACCACGTCGGGTTGGATTTTTCTTTGAAGGACGCAACCGAAGTGGCGTTCTTTCCGCCAGTGACGGGCGGCTGATGCGCCTCAATGTTTTTTTGCAGAAGGCCGGTGTCGGTTCGCGCCGTGAGGCGGAGCGCATGGTTGAGCAGGGCCGTGTAACAGTCAATGGCGCCGTTGCCACGGCTACGGTTCCGGTAGAAGCGCATCATCTTGTGCTGCTGGACGGCAAGCCCGTTGCACCTGATACGCGGGCTGTGCCGCGGTTGTTTCTGATGAACAAGCCCATCGATGTACTGGTGACCAATAGGGACCCACAAGGGCGGCGCACTGTGTTTGATCTTGATGCGCTGAACCCTCCGATGTGGGGCAAGGACCGCCCCCGCGTCATGAGTGTAGGGCGGCTTGATGTGAACTCTGAGGGTTTGCTGGTATTGTCGTCGGATGGGCCTTTGGCTCAAACCATGATGAGCCCAGCCTCGGCTTTACCGCGCGTGTATCGTGTGAGGGTGCGCGGGCGGTTGACTGAAAAGCAGGTTGCCGAATTGGGTGCCGGTGTGACGATTGAGGGCATCAATTATCGCGGCGCTGAATTTGTGGAAGAGGCTGACCTGGGTGGCCGTACCAACTCCTGGTACCGCGTGACGTTGCGCGAAGGCAAGAACCGCGAGATCCGGAAATTGTTTGAATATTTCGGCTGCATGGTGAATCGCTTGATCCGCGTGCAGTATGGGCCATTTGTGCTGGGGGATTTGAAGGCAGGAGAGGTGAAGGAAGTTTCGGCGGTGCTGGTGCAGAAGCTGGTTGAGGAGTTGGGGCGGGGAACAGTCAAGGTTGTTTGAAGTTTTGAGCGCGCGACCCCTCATCCGGCCTTCGGCCACCTTCTCCCGTTGGAAGAAACGGGAGAAGGCCTAAATGATTCTCGCCTTCTCCCGCCCTTTTTGCGGG
>JANPCL010000222.1:0-17907 GCA_031430915.1 Hyphomicrobiales bacterium | reverse complement strand
GGAGGCCATGGGGGCCATCAGCACTTTCAGGTCTTCCTGCGTATAGCCAAACGCCTGCTGACGATCCAGCAAGGGTGTTGTGGGCTTAGGCCGCGTGGTTTTGGCCTTTGGCATGTCGCGCAGAACAACTTGCGTCTTCTTCAGCCAGTCCTTGTAGGGGTGCTGCGTCGAGAGATACTTTTTCAATTCATCGTCTGAAATAATGCGCTTTTGCTCAAGGTCGATGAGCAACATCTTGCCCGGCTGCAAGCGCCACTTGTGGGTGACATTGGCGTCGTCAATCGGCAGGCAGCCCATTTCGGACGCGAGCAATACGAAGCCATCATCGGTGGTAAGATAGCGGGCGGGGCGCAGGCCGTTTCGGTCCAGCGTGGCACCAATCACTTTGCCGTCAGTGAACACCATGGCGGCAGGGCCGTCCCAGGGTTCCATCATGGCGGCGTGGTGCTCGTAGAAGGCACGACGGTCTTCATCCATCAGCGGGTTTCCGGCCCAGGCTTCAGGGATCATCATCATCATGGCATGGGGCAGGGAGTAGCCGCCCATGGTCAAGAGTTCCAGGGCGTTGTCGAAAATCGCAGTGTCAGACTGGCCTTCGTAGGAAATAGGCCAAAGCTTTGACAGGTCTTCACCCAACACTTCTGACTTCATGGTAGACTGGCGGGCGGCCATCCAGTTGAAGTTGCCGCGCACGGTGTTGATTTCACCGTTGTGACAGACAAAGCGATAAGGGTGTGCCAGTGGCCAAGATGGGAAAGTGTTGGTGGAGAAGCGTTGATGCACAAGGGCGAGGGCGGAGATCACGCGCTCGTCCTTCAAGTCGAGATAATAATGGTCAAGCTCAGCGCCGAGTACGAGGCCCTTGTAGACGATGGTGCGAGCCGAAACTGACACTGGGTAATAGGTGCGGGCCTTGCCACCCAACACTTCAATGATCCGGTTCGACACGACTTTGCGGCAAACGAACAGCTTGCGCTCAAGATGCGCCTCGTTGCGAATGGTGGGGCCCTTGCCGATGAAGACCTGACGGTGCACGGGCTCGGTGCCCTTTACAGAATAGCCCAGCACAGACTTGTCCACTGGCACATCACGCCAGCCCAGAACTTTCAGGCCTTCCTCGCGCGCGGTTTCCCACCAGATGCGCTCGATGTCCTGGCGATATATCGTTTCACGCGGCATGAACAGATAGCCCACGCCATATTGACCCGCTGCAGGCAGATCAAAGCCTGAGCGCTTGGCCTCATCGGCAAACAGCTCATGCGGAATCTGGATCATGATGCCAGCGCCGTCGCCCGCCTTGGGGTCAGCTCCTACGGCTCCACGGTGTTCGAGATTTTTCAGAATGCTTAGAGCATCCTTGACCACACGGTGGCTTTTGATGTTGTTGATGTTAGCAAGAAGACCAATGCCACAGGCGTCATGTTCCCGGCGCGGATCATACAGACCATGGGCTTCAGGCGTGCCTTCGGCGCGGAACTGGTGGGCTTGCACTTGCTCGTTCATGGCGGCTCTCCTTCGACGCGAATAGCCGACTCTGGGAATCGGCATATAGGTCAACATTACTGTCCCTTTTAAAAGCAGGAAGTGTGAGTTTGCGCAAGTTAAGAATTAAAAATAGCAGAAATTCGAAATATTATTTCGTCAGTTTGAATTGGTGGTGGTGCAATGTTCCGTCTCGCTTTAGATTGAGTACTCCCTTTAGACGTTCCGCTCAGGAGAGCACCATGGGCAGTCCAGTCATTTACCCATTCTTTGACAAATCCAGCAACACTTACACTTACATTGTCTCCGACCCAGTCACGAAACGGGCGGCTGTCATTGATCCGGTGTTTGACTATGACCACGCGTCAGGCAAAGCCTCCGTCGCATCAGCGGAAGCTGTGTTACACCAGACGCGAGATGAAGGCCTGACAATTGATTGGATTCTGGAAACCCACGTGCATGCCGATCATTTGTCCGGTGCGCCTTACATTAAACTGAAAACGGGTGCGCCAGTCGTCATCAGCGAAAATATCACCATGGTGCAGCAGATTTTCAGGCCAATATTCAATGCACTTGATGTTTCGGGGAAGGGGGCTGAATTTGATCGCCTTGTCCACGACGGTGAACTCTTTAAAATTGGAGAACTGACCTGTGAAGTAATTGCAACACCAGGCCATACGCCCGCCTGTGTGTCATACAAAATCGGTGATGCGGTGTTTGTGGGTGATACTTTGTTCATGCCGGATTATGGCTCGGCCCGGGCGGATTTTCCGGGCGGTGATGCACGCACGCTTTACCGGTCCATCCGCAAAGTATTGTCACTGCCTCCTGAAACTCGGCTGTTTATGTGCCACGACTATTTACCCTCTGAAGGACGGAAAGAATTTCATTGGGAGACGACAGTCAGCGAGGAATTGCAACGCAATATCCACGCCAATGAAAACATCAGCGAAGATCAATTCGTGGAGATGCGCGAGGCGCGGGATAAAACACTTTCGGCACCATTGCTGCTGTTGCCGTCAATCCAGGTCAACATGCGGGCCGGGAAAATGCCGCCTGCCGACAGCAATGGAATTCACTACATTCGTGTGCCTGTCACGTTGCCATCATAAATAATTCGGTCGGTTTCTTTCGGCACGCAATGTCGCAGTTGCAGTCTTTTCACTTTCGATTGTATAGGTCTCTGCAAGATGGGTAATACCTGTTATGCGGGACGCGCACAAACCATGCCGGGGTGTCGATGCACGATTTTGATGTGTTGGTCGGATTAATTTATGACTGTGCTGCGAATCCTGAATTGTGGTCCGACACTCTTTGTGCCCTGCGCGATTCTGTTGGCGGCGCTTATGCGCTTATAGGGTTTGTTGACACTTCGGATATCGCCTATGGCAAGCCGCCGTCCATGATACGGCGCAATAGTCCGTGGGACGAGGAGTGGTTGCTCAAACTCGAGATGATTTTAAGCAGCATTCCCGAGGGCGGAGGAATGGTCGACACTGGTGTTGATGAGGCATGGACACAGCTTACACGGTCGAAAGAGGCAGATTTTCAATCCTCTGATTTTTACAAATCCTGGGTTCAGCCGCAAGGGCTGCGCGACACCATCAACACGCCCTATTTGCACCGTGCCACGATGACTGGCTTGCTATCTATCCCTTCCTATCACATAAGGGATCCCTATGGTGATGCGGAGATCAGGTTGATTGAAAAGCTGACGCCGCATGTGCGCCGCGCCATGATGATCAATGACCTGACCGACAAAGGCAAGTTGGCAGTCACGCTTTACCGTCAAGTGTTAGACACCCTGTCAGTCGCGGTTTTCGTAATTGGTTTGGGGCGGCGCATGGTTTTTACCAATGCGTCGGGTGATGCGATGCTGGCAGATGGTGGGGCAATCTGCCTCTCACATGGCAGTTTGCAAGCCAAGCGCGTGACAGGCCTGGCATCAGCTCTTGATGATGCAATTGACCGTGCCTTGAAAGGCGATGTGGCCATCGGTATTTCGGGTATCGGCGTTCCAATCGTCGATGATGATGGTGGGCGGCTGGCAGCATACGTGCTGCCGATAGCAGGAAAAGATGTCCGCGGAGCCATTGGGGGCGGCCATTGTGCCGTGTTTATCGCGCGGCGCGGCGAGCAGCAGCCCATGGCCATTGAGATTCTTCGGACGATGTATGACCTCACGGTTTCGGAAGCCCGTATCGCGACACTTATTGCAAAGGGCGATGGTCCGCTGGCCATTACGGAGTCGCTTGGTATTTCCGTCAACACGGTGCGCTCACATCTGCAGCATGCTTATGCCAAGACGGGGGCCTCAGATCAAACAGCTCTCAGCGCATTGGTGAATGGGTTGATGCCGCCGGTCAATTGACATTCTTCCAATGGCCCATCCAATGAGATGAAAGGTTGCTTCTTCCAAATCGCAGCTTTCTCTCAAGCGGCTTCGCTGCAATGTGGGAAATGTGAGGCGCCTCACAGTACTGCGTGCCACGAGGTGCTTCACTGCTGTGCATGACACAGGACTATGAAACACTCGTTGGATCGATCTATGACAGTGCGGCAGACCCTGCCCAGTGGCCGGAAGCCTTGGGCCTGATACGGGATGCTGTTGACGCCGCCTATGTGGGAATTGGTGTGACGTCCTTGACGTCTGGTATAACTGAAAAACCAGCGGCGACACTCTTCCACTGCAGTTCATTGGAAGACGACATGGCCTTACAGCTTTGGACGATGATGGGGTCAGTGCCTGATGGTCAGGCGGTTCTGGATCTGCCGCAGGATGTGTCCTGGTCGCAACTCTCACGCATGCAGGAAACTGAATTCCGGAAAACAGGTTTTTATCGCGACTGGTTGAAGCCGCAGGGCTTGCGGGATGTTTTGGGCGTCAACTCGATCAAGCGCAAAGACATGCTTGGCATTCTCACCATGCCAACGGCAGCCAACCGGGAGCCGGTGACCGCTGAAAACCGCCAGTTGGCAGAGCAGCTTTCGCCGCACATCCGGCGCGCCATGACGATCAACGATCTCAGCAACAACAGCGTGCTGGCCTTGTCACTGTACCGGCAGGTGCTGGATACACTTTCGGTGGCCGTGTTCATTGTCGGGCCCGGACATCGTGTTGTGTTTACGAATGCCTTGGGTGATGCTTTGCTGTCAGACGGGCAGTCGGTGTTTTCTGTTGGGGGTTCACTCCACGCACATCGCGGTCAGAGTGACCGGGTCTGTGCCCTCGAGACAGCTATTGGTCATGCGCTTGCCGGAGAACCTGCAGGCCATGGTGTGCCGCTGGTGAGCATGGCCGGTGAGATGATTGCCGCCTATGTGTTGCCACTTGCTGGTCGGTCTGGACATTGTGCTGTCTTTGTTACGCACAGCGGAGCATCGAACGCCATGGCAGTGGACGTGCTGCGCGGCATGTTCAACCTTACGCAGGCTGAAGCCCGCGTGGCTTTGCTAATCGCCAGCGGCAAGGGCCCGCAGCGTATTGCCATTGCCCAAGGCGTGGCCATGAATACGGTGCGCACTCATTTGAAGCACATCTTCTCGAAAATGGATGTGCAGGACCAAACGGCACTTGCTGGACTTGTGACCAGCCTGCTGCCACCCGTGATATAATTTCGTTTGTCATCCATTTGAATGACGACTGTCGCGGCGCTTGACTTTAACTAACGATGTGGGGGCCACATCCTGGCAAGACCTGGCCGCTTTGGCCAGCAGCGCTTGCCGCAGACCGAGAGTGCGGCCATGAAAAATCATTTCGAAATACGCGGCAAGGCATGCCGTGTAGTATTTGATCCGTCTACGGATCAATTCACAGTTGAGACGCTGGCTCATCCTTTCATGGAGTTGAAGCCGGCGCCTGTAGCAGCAAAAGCTGCTGATGTAACAGAGCTTGCAGACAGGCGGCGACCCAGGTCTGCGCCCGTGGCAAAGACGGACAAGCCGCGGCGGCTTGCCTGACATGCACATCCAAAATCGAACTGAATGGCCCAGACTGGACCGGCGCACAATCATCTGTATCGCATTGCTGCTGTCTTGCGGCGCTTTGTGGGGGGCGGTCCCCATGCTGTCGAAAGTGGCGGGTGGTATTGACGCGCACCCCGTTGGCCTGTCGTTGTTTGTCAACAGTCTTGGCGCTGTTGCCTGCACGTTGCTTTGCCTACAACAGGGCAAGCTGCGCTGGCCAACGCGGGATGAGATGCGGTTTTTTTTCAACTGGGCCATTCTCTATGCTGTTTTCAACCAGGTGTTAATCTACTGGTTGTCGGCACGGCTTGATGCGGCTGTTGTCTCAGCTTTCACCGTGCTTGAAGGGCTCATCATTTTTGCTGTGGCAGGTTGCATTGGTCTCGAAAAGCCGGGCTTGCTTCGCTGCTCGGGTTTGCTCATCGGATTGTGTGGTGCTTTTCTGCTTGTGGTGTCCCCAGGCTTTTTCGGTAGCGTAGGGCAGTCCCTGGTGTCGCCACTGTTGATGTGTGCAGGGCTGCTTGTGCCCTTGTCCTATGCAGCGGAAAGCATCTACATGGCGGCCAAACGGCCGCCTGATGTTGATCCGCTCTATGCAGTTCTCGGCGTCATGGTTTTTTCTGTTCCCATGCTGTTTGCCCTCGCATGGGCAACAGATGATTTCATGCCGGTGCAGTTTCCGCCGGGCCGCACTGAACTGGCGGCAGTTGGTATCATGTGTGCAACGCTGGTGGCCAATCTGCTCTACTTCAGGCTGATAGCGTTGGCAGGTTCGGTTTTTTCCGGGCAGATTTCCTATTTCAATGCCCTGTTTGGAATCGGCTGGGCTGTCATGGTTCTGGGTGAAAGTTGGCCGCTTAGCATGATGGCGGCATTTGGTTTGATGCTGCTCGGATTGTTGCTGGTCAAGCCACAAAGCACCACCGGAAATGTTCAGGTGTTGCCAAAGCAACAACCCTGGCCCGCTGAATGAGGGGGATGCGACCACTGGCTAAAATCCGGAGCCCGGGATAAGACAGCGGCAGTTGTCATTCTGGCGGTCCCTATGCAGTCTTCGTCCACTCTTCGCGGCATCATTTACATGGTGCTGGCGGGTATCACTTTTGTAAGCTGCGACAGTTTCCTCAAACTCATGTTGCTTGAAGTGCCGCCGATGCAGTCCCTCGTGCTGCGCGGTGTGTCTGCTGCGATTTGGTGTCTCGGCCTTCTGGCAGTGATGGGTCAACTGAAGGACTTGCCCAAAGCGCTCGACACATGGACCATATTGCGGTCGCTGGCCGAAGTTGTGGCCGTCACCTGTTTCATTCTGGCACTGGCGCATGTGCCGTTGGCCGATGTAACGGCGATCTATCAGGTCGCACCTCTGATCGTGCTGGCGGGGGCGAGCGTGATCTGGGGTGAGACGGTCGGGCCGTGGCGTTGGCTGCTGATAGGGCTTGGACTTGCTGGCGCATTGGTTGTGGCGCAGCCCGGTCGGGAGGGGGCTTCGCCCTTTGCGCTTCTTGGCTTTGGAACGGCTTTGGCTTCGGCCACGCGAGACCTGTTGTCGCGCAAAGCCCCGCAAAATGTGCCAGGGCTTGTGGTGACGTTCAACGTCATCATTGCGGTTTTGATTGCATCGTTCATCAACAACCAGATTTTTGAGAGTTGGCAGCCTGCGAGTACCATGGTGTGGGCTTATTCTGCTGGAGCCGGCTTTTTTGTGATGCTTGGGCACTTCTTCGTTTACATGGCATTTCGTCATGCTACAGCACGGGCAGTGGCACCGTTTTATTACTCCTTCACTTTGATCGCCGTTGCCTTTGGTGCGTTATTTTTCGGGGAATATCCCAATTCACTTGCCTGGATCGGCTTTGCCATGATCATTACCTGTGGACTTGGCGTCTTGTATTTTGAACAGGGGAGCAAACAATCATGAATTTCGCATCCGACAATGTGTACGGTGTTGATCCACGCATCATGCAGGCCATGGTGGAGGCGAATGCGCGCTTGACCGACGTGTCCTATTGCCATGATGACGATTCAAAGCGTGTGGATGCGCGGCTTTCAGCGGTTTTTGAAACTGAGGTGAAGTCGTTCCTTGTGGTCAATGGCACGGGAGCAAATTCGCTGGCGCTCTCGGCCATGTCTCCACCATTTGGTGGTATATTTTGTCATGTAGACAGTCACATCAACACAGATGAATGCAACGCGCCCGAACTTATCACGGGCGGAGCAAAGTTGATCACGATTGCAGGTGAAGGCAACAAATTGCAGCCTGCGGCGCTGCGTAACAAGATCAGCCAGTTTCTGCATGGCGAACATGGGGCAAAGCCCACGGTACTTTCACTCACACAGGCGACTGAACTTGGTACAATCTACAGCGTTGACGAGATCAAGGCGCTTACCGCAGTTGCCAAGGGCCTTGGCCTCAATGTGCATATGGATGGTGCGCGCTTTGCCAATGCGCTGGTGGCCTTGGGGTGCAGCCCTGCCGAAATGACGTGGAAGGCCGGCGTTGACGTGTTGTCCTTCGGCGGCACAAAAAACGGTGGCATGATTCTGGAAGCCGTGGTGTTCTTTGACACGGGGCTTGCAGATGATTTTCTGTATCGGCGCAAGCGGGCGGCGCAACTTGTCAGCAAAGGGCGCTATCTCTCGGCCCAGATGCTGGCCTATCTGCGCGATGATGTTTGGTTACCCAATGCGAAGCGTGCCAATGGTTTGGCGCAGGTTCTGGCGAAGGGCCTGGGGACGTCCAATCGCGTGCGCCTGAGCAATCCGGTTCAAGCCAATGAAGTATTTGCGATCATGCATCGCAGCACATTTGACGCTGTGCAGGCGGCGGGTGCGCATTTCTATGAATGGCCAATGGATGGATTGGCGGACGATGACGTGCACTGCCGGTTTGTGCTGTCGTTTGCGACGCCGGAAGAACATGTGGAGCAGTTTTTGGCTTTGATGCGTGACCTTGGTTGAAGAAGGCCCTCCCCGGCGCTACGCGCCGCCCCTCCCGCACGCGGGAGAGGTGAAGAATTTACACTTCTCCCGCTTGCGGGAGAGGAGGCTCGCGGAACGCGAGACGGTGAGGGTCTTCACCCATTCGGCCAGGTGTCGCTCACCTTGTAACCGTCCGGGTACGGATCATCGGGATCGAGCATCAGTGTGGTGTGACCGCTGATCCAGGCACGCCCTGTTATTTGCGGAATGATGGCTTTGTGATTGCCGATGGTGGTTTCGCCGACTATGCGGCCTTCGAATTTTGAATCGATGACACTGCGGCCAACGTAAGTCTCGCCAAGCTGCATCAGGCCTTTTGCATGCAACACGGCCATCAGGGCTGAACAGCCTGTGCCTGTGGGTGAGCGATCCAGTTTGCCGGGATTGATAACGCAAGTGTTGCGTGATGTCAGTACGCCGTCCTCGCGGGTCAAAGCTTCGCGCATGAAGCAGAAGGAATAGTGTTTCCAATCGGGCAAGGTGGGGTGATGGAAGGGGAGTTGCTGGTTGGCGGCTTTCACCAGTGTGCGGCCGAGGCTTGCGATGAGATGGGCGTTTTGGGGTGTGATGGTGAGGCCGAAGTCGGCAACGTCAGCCATCACGAAACTGTCGCCGCCGAAAGCGGTATCAACTTTGACTTTGCCAAGCCCGGGCACATCAAGCGTTGCGCCCAAGTGCTGGGCGAAGGCTGGCACATTGGTGAGGGTGATGCTTGTCGCCTTGCCATTGCGGCAGGTGGCCGAGATTTCAATCAGGCCTGCTGGCGCTTCCAGTGTGAGGTGCGTGACTGGCTCCGTCATGGGGATGATGCCTTGGTCCAGCAGCACGGTTGCGACACAGATGCAGTTGGAGCCGGACATGGGCGGCGTGTCTTCTGGTTCCATGATGATGAAGCCCATCCGGGCTTTTGGGTTCTTGGGCGGCACCAGCAGATTGACGTGACGGAAGACACCGCCACGTGGTTCGTTCAGCACGAAATTGCGCAGTCGACCATCATTGGCGATAAAGCGGGACTGCTCCCAGATCGTGTCGCCGGGCGGTGGGGCGACACCGCCCACAATCACATCTCCCACTTCGCCTTCGGCATGGCAGTTGATGATGTGGATGGATTTTGTCGTCCGTGTCACGGAAGATTGTCGCGCATGAAAATATCGATGCGGATGCGCTCCTGGGCTTCAACCAGTGGTGAATGATCGGCCTTGGCGATCAATACGCGGACGGCTGAGCGCACCTCGTGGCCCGCGTCCTGGTTGATGATAGCATCAATGGAGCCACGGATCAGCGCGCGGCGTGAGCCTTCGGTGATTTCATGGGCGATGAAGACGATGTCTTTGGCGCGGCCTGACGCATCAAGCCCCGCGACAATGCCCTTGGTGCCGCCGCCGACGTTATAAATGCCGATCAGATCAGGATGTTCTTTCAGGATTTGCAACGTGAGGCTTTCGGTTTTCTCAACATCGTCGCGTGACTCGCGCACTGGCAGGATGTCGAATTGCGGGAACTCATGGGCCATGACCTGTTCGAAGCCGAATTGGCGTTCGATGTGATCGCGCAGGCTGAGGGAGCCTGCAAATAATCCCACGGTGCCTTTTTGACCTTTCAGGAAGCGGCCCATCAAGCCAGCTGCAGTGCGTCCGGCGGAGGAGTTATCAATGCCTGCGAAGTGTGTTCGCTTTGATCCAGGTACATCGGAGACAAGGGTCACAACAGTCATGCCACGGGCCACAAGGGCGTTGATGGATTCGCGAACAGCAGGGTGGTCCAGTGCCACCACAGCTACGCCGTCCACGTCCTCGCCCAGCGAGTCGAGTGTATGGGCCAATAGTTCGCCGTCAAACACGTCGACGCGCTTTACCATGATGGCCACGCGTTCTGCACTCATGCGCTGGGCGGAGTCTTCCACCTCCTGCACAATCGATTGCATAAATTCACCTGCCGTGTTTGGCAAAATGAACCAGAAGCGGTATTCGCGGCCACGCGCCAGCCGTGCAGCGATGCGATCCGGCTGGTAGTTCAGTTCCCGTATGGCGGACTCGACTTTTTCAACTGTCTGGCCGCGCACGCCAGGACGGCGGTTCAACACCCGGTCTATGGTGGCCACACTCACGCCCGCCCGCTGGGCGACATCCTGAATCGTAATCTTTGTCATTGTGGCATGGTTGAAGCGCACAGCCAGCCACTTGTCAAACTCCCTTCGCACGGGCAATTGCTGTTCATGGCAATAGCTTTCAAACTGGCCGCCGATATTGGCGGCACCTTTACCGATCTTGTGCTGGAGCAGGGTGCGAAGCGCTGGAGTGGCAAGTTGCTGACTACCACCCATGCGCCGGAGCTTGCGGTGCTGGAGGGGGCGGCGCAGCTAATTGCAGAAGCGGGCATCGGTGCTGCGGATGTGAGCGTTTTCATTCATGGCACAACACTCGCCACCAATGCTTTGATCGAACGCAAAGGTGCCGCCACGGCCTTCATCACTACGGATGGTTTCCGCGACGTGATTGAGCAAGGCTACGAAAAGCGTTTCGACCATTACGACCTCAATATCAACCGCGCCTCGCCCCTGGTGCCCCGGCATTTGCGCCTGGTGATTGCCGAACGCATGGCCGTCAACGGAGATGTGCTGATCCCCCTGGATGAGAGGGCGGTTCCGGGCTTGGCTGCGGCGATCAAAGCTGAAGGTGTAAAGGCTGTGGCCATCGGGCTGTTGCATGCCTATGCCCATGATGGGCATGAGCGGCGATTGCGGGCGCTGTTGCAGCCGCTACTCCCAGATGATGTGACGATTTGCATATCCAGCGAAGTGGCACCGGAAATTCGCGAGTATGAACGGTTCTCCACCACAGTCGCCAATGCCTATGTGCGGCCGTTGATGGCGGGCTATCTACAACGCTTGCAGGATGGCTTGGCGGCGATGAAGCTGAATGCGCCGCTCTACATGATGATGTCGGGCGGCGGTTTGACGACGCTGGAAACGGCGTGCCGCTTTCCCATTCGTCTGGTGGAGTCCGGGCCGGCTGGTGGGGCTATCCTCGCGTCGCGCATGGCACAACAGTTGAAATTGCGGGATGTTGTGTCTTTCGACATGGGGGGAACCACGGCGAAGATTTGCCTGTTGCAGAATTATGAGCCGCAGCGAGCCCATCGCTTCGAGATTGCGCGTGCCTATAAGGACATGAAGGGCTCTGGCATTCCGGTTCGCATTCCCGTCATTGAAATGGTGGAGATCGGTGCGGGCGGTGGGTCCATTGCGCGGGTGGACAAGTTGCAGCGCATCACCGTTGGCCCTGACAGCGCAGGCTCTAACCCTGGTCCCGCGTGCTATGGCCGTGGCGGCACAGAACCCGCAGTCACCGACGCAAATGTAGTGTTGGGAAAAATTGACCCGGCGTTTTTTGCAGGCGGCAAGATTGCCTTGCAGATGGATGCTGCAAAGGCAGCGTTGCAGAAAAATATCGGCGACAAGCTGGGCTTGAAGGATTTCTGGTCTGCGGCGGGTGTTGCCGAAATTGTGGACGAGAACATGGCCAATGCGGCACGGGTCCACGCTATTGAACTGGGCCGTGATCTGGCATCCTGCACCATGATTGCCTTTGGCGGCGGCGCTCCCTTGCATGCCACGCGGCTTGCGGAAAAGACCGGCATTCGCCGTATTGTTGTGCCGGTTGGTGCGGGTGTGGGCTCCGCCATCGGGTTTTTGCAGGCTCCTATTTCGTTTGAAATTACCAAGAGCAGCATTCAGGGACTTGATGCGTTCAAGGCAGCCCATGTGAATGCCTTGCTCAAACGCATGACACAGGATGCGGCACAGGTTGTGGCGAGGGCTTTGGGCAAGGCAAAGCCGTCGGTCTCCATCATTGCTGACTGTCGCTATGTGGGGCAGGGCCACGAGATTCGCGTGACCATACCCGTCCGTACACTGACGAATAAGGACGGTGGCATGTTAAAGGCAGCTTTTGAAAAAGCGTATGCGCAGGTTTATGGTCTCACCATTCCGGGTCAACCTGCGGAGGCCATTACCTGGTCAGTCACTGTCTCTGGCCCCATTCCAAAGCCGCAAAAAGCGGCGCGGGAAACGGGCAAGAGCAAGCCGCGTATATTGCGCAAACTCAAGCTGTTTGATGCGGCACTGGGCAAGCAGGTGCAGGCGCCCGTATATTGGCGGTTTGATTTGATGCCGGGAACAAAACTCAAGGGGCCCGCGATCATCGCCGAGAATGAGACGTCCACGATTGTGGGGTCGGCTTTCACAGCGCGGATCGACGGGTTTTACAATATTGTGCTGGAGCGGTGATGGTTGCTGCTTTTTCAGTCCTACCTCCGTCATTCCGCTTATTGCTGAGAAGTGTACTTGATGCTTAAAAATACCAATGCCCGTCATTCCAAACATGAGTGTAGCGAAGCGGAACGAGTGATTTGGAATCCCGCTTTCGCTCAACAGGTTGAACTGGTTGCCGCCAAAGCGGGATTCCAAATCGCTCACTTCGCTGCGCTTCGTTTCGCGTTTGGAATGACGGGGTTTAGGAGCTTATGGTTCAATTCAGATTTTCAGGTGATATCCTTATGACCAAATCTTCCCTTGATGCCATTCGCACGCAAGTGATGTGGAACCGTCTTGTGGCTGTGGTGGAGGAACAGGCGCAGTCGCTTCTGCGTACGGCGTTCGGCACCATCACGCGCGAGGCGGGTGACCTTTCGGCTGGGGTTTACAATGTCGAGGGCCACATGATTGCCCAAGCCATGACGGGAACACCCGGCCATGTGAATACCATGGCCACAGCCGTTGGGCATTTCTTTGAGCGCTATCCGCCGTTTTCGATGAAGCCCGGTGATGTCTACATCACCAACGATCCGTGGCTCGGCACCGGGCATTTGTTTGATTATGTGATGCTGACACCTGTGTTCCTTGGCAAAAAGCTGGTCGCCTTTTTTGCGTCCACTTGCCACGTCATTGATGTGGGCGGTGTTGGCATGTCGGCCAAGGCGAATTCTTCTTTTGAGGAAGGCACGCTGGTGCCGCATTTGCCCATGCGAAGACAAGGCGTTCTGAATGAGGACTTGATCTCGGTCATTCTCGCCAACTCGCGCTATCCTGTGGAAGTGCGGGGTGATTTGCTGTCGTTGATTTCGGCCAATGACACGGGTGCCAAGCGGCTGGTGGACATGATGCAGGAGTTCAAGCTGACGTCGCTTGAGCCTTTGGCCAAACACATTCTCATCACCTCTGAAAAAGCCGCACGTGACGCCATTGCCGAGTTGCCAAACGGGTCTTGGTCCTATGAGATGCCGCTTGATGGTTATGAGCAGCCACTGCTGGTGAAATGCAAACTCACCATCCGAAATGGCAAGGTGATGCTGGACTACACGGGCACATCACCGGCTTCACTCTATGGCATTAATTCTCCGCGCACCTATTCGCTCGCCTATTCGGTTTTTGCACTGAAGGCTGTTATCGCGCCGCATGTGCCCAACAACATCGGTTCACTCTCGGTGTTTGACATGATCACGGAAGCCGGGTCTTGCGTTGATCCCACCCGGCCTTCGCCGGTGACGGCGCGGCATGTGCTGGGGCAGCAATTGGCGGATTGTGTGTTTGGTTGCCTTGCCCAGGCCTTGCCCGGCAAGGTGCAGGCTGAGAGTGCGGGTGCGATCTGGATTCTCTCGCTTTTCTCCGCACACGGACGGGTTTCGGCTGAGGAGACAAAAGACGCAACAGCTTTTGGTGTTATTTCCATTGGGCTTGGCGGCATTGGTGGCCGGCCGGGGCAGGATGGCTTGTCGACCATGGCTTTCCCGTCTGGCGTGGGGTCCATTCCTGTCGAAATCACCGAAGGGCAATGCCCGCTGTGGTTCCGGGAAAAGCAGTTTCTGAAAGGCTCTGGTGGCGAGGGTGAGTATCGCGGCGGGCTTGGCCAGCGCATTGAAATCCGCAACCGGGAAGATGCGGCTTTCGTTATTTCGGCGGCGACGTTTGATCGCATCCGCCACCCGGCGCAGGGCCGCAACGGTGGCAAACCCGGCAAGCCCGGTGCGGCCTATCGTGCGTCTGGCTCGCAGCTGGCGGACAAAGGCGTTCACGTGATCGGCAAGGGCGACGCGCTGATTGTGGAACTGCCGGGTGGTGGTGGATTTGGCGACGCCGGGAAGCGTTCAGACTTGTTGCGGGGCAATGACGCGAAAGCTGACCTGGCTTAAGCTGCGTCACGTATTTTCAGTGCGCTCACCAGCGCCAGCAATTGTTTGCGAAACTGGTCCAGACCTTTGGACCCCAAAATTTCGGCACATTCTTTTTCGAGCAGCTGGATCGAGTCATTGGCGACGGCTTGCGCTTGCCAACCCTTTTCCGTTACTGCCACCAACTTGTCGCGGCCATTGCCGGGCTGGGGGATGAGTTCAAGCACTTGCAATTCCTTGAGCCGCAAGACCGAGCTGTGCACAGCTTGGCGCGTCACTTCCATTTCGCGGGCTATATCCGAGACGGTGCGGGGCTGGCGGGAGGCGAGGATGAACACCCTGACATCAGACTGGCGCACGTTTTCATATCGTGTGCCCTTGCGGTAGACCACGGTGCGGCGATCTAGTTCTGACGTAAGGTCCTGTAAAAGACCCCGAATATTGTCAAATGGTATGGCGCGTTTCGACTGATCATCAGGCATGGTTGACAAATAACAACTTGATGGCGCGGCGTCAAATGCAAAAAACTTCACTGTATGAATTAAATTACTCATATAAAAAGCGCTTTGGATGGAATTTTATGTTAATTTAGGTTGACAATATGGCCAGGCCTACCTAAATGATGCATCGTCAACTTTGGTTGACTGTTTTACCAAGCTACATCTTCCCCGGATAAACAAACCCGCCAATACGCATGGTGGGATTGTTCCCTGATGTGGCCGCAAAACATCGCGCTTGCCATTGGGGGCGCTCTGGCAAGCGAGAAAGGACCGGCGGTGCCCCAGAACCACCGCCGGTTTTTCTGCATGGCAGGGCCGCACTTCCCAATCTCAAACATCTGTGATCAAGTCTTCAATGCATCGAAGCGGGAGTGTTGCATGAGCGACTGGATTTCAGACAGTTATATGGGCCGGAAAGCTGTGGCGCGGGGCAAGCCCGGCAAACGGCATGACCTGACTTTGGCCAAGCAGGGCGCGTTTCACTACGTTTATGGCCCCTATGCCAAGCCGACTTTGACCATTCAGCCCGGTGATGTGGTGGAGGTCGAGACCGAGGATGCATTTGGCGGGGCTATCAAAACCATCCATGACATGCCGTCGCAGAAACTGAATTTCCCTTACGTCAATCCGCAGTGTGGCCCGATCTTTGTTGAGGGGGCGGAGAAGGGTGATGTGCTGGCGGTGCATATCCATTCGATCATGCCGCGTGGCGAACAGCCCGTTGGCACATCTGCACTGATTCCGGAATTTGGCGGGCTGGTATCGAATGGGCAGACGGCCATGCTCAATCCGCCGCTGCCGGAACGTGTGATGAAATATCATGTCACGGAGGCAGGGGTGAAATTCAATGACCGTATCATGCTGCCCTATGAGCCCTTCATCGGAACGCTGGGCGTATCGCCGCAGATTGAAGCCGTGCTGTCGCTGCAGCCGGACTATTGGGGCGGCAATATGGACCTGCCGGACGTAGGGCCGGGTGCGATTTTGTATTTTCAGGTCAACGTTGAAGGTGGCTATCTTTATATCGGCGATTGCCATGGCCGCCAGGGTGATGGCGAATTGTGCGGGGTGGCGGTTGAAATTCCATCCACCACGGTCATCCAGGTGGATCTCATCAAAAAATGGCAAATCGGTTGGCCGCGGCTTGAGAACAAGGACTTCATTATGTGCATCGGCTCGGCGCGCCCGATGGAAGATGCAGCGCGCATTGCATATCGCGAATTGGTGCGCTGGCTCGCAGCTGATTATCGCATGGATGAGCTTGAGGCCTATTTTCTCTGTACACAGGCGGGCAAGGTGCGCGTCGGCAATATGGTGGACCCGAAATATACGCTCGGTGCATCCATGCTGAAATCATACATCAACACATAGGAGTCTCGATATGGATTTGGGTTTGAAGGGACTACGCGTTGTCATCACTGGTGGCAGCAAGGGCATCGGTCGCAGTGCCGCCAATATTTTTGCAGATGAAGGTGCGCATGTGGCGATCTGTGCGCGCAACAAGGATGAGGTTGCAGAAACCATCAGTGCACTGATGAAAAAAGGTGTCACGGCCTATGGCGAAGCTGTTGATGTGGCAGACAAGGTGGCGCTCGAAACATTCGTTGAAGCAAGCGCCAAGAATTTGGGCGGTCTTGATATCGTGGTTGCCAATGTTTCGGCGCTTGCCGTGCAGGACGAAGCTGCATCATGGCAGAAGGCTTTCGATGTGGACATGATGCACACGGTGAACACCGTGAACGCTGCCATGCCGCATCTGGAAAAATCCAAAGCTGGGTCTATTGTTGTGGTGTCATCGGTATCGGGCCGCGAAGTGGATTTCACGGGCCATGCCTATGGCGCCTTCAAGGCGGCCCTTGTGCATTATTCGCAGACCATGGCTTACAAGCTTGCTTGCAGGAACATCCGCGTCAATTCCGTGTCGCCGGGCAATACTTATTTCGATGGTGGCGTGTGGCAGATGATCGAGAAAAACCTGCCCGACCTGTTCAAAACCGCCATGTCGATGAACCCCACCGGACGCATGGCCACACCAGACGAAATCGCGCGGGGAATTGTGTTTCTGGTAAGCCCGGCCTCGAGTTTTACCACGGGTACCAATCTGGTGATCGACGGCGCGCTGACCAAGGGTGTGCAGTTCTGATATCTCACCCCTCTCCGCTTTTTGGGCGGGGAAGGGCCGGGGGTGGGGGCCACGAGAACGTTATTCAAGATGTGCGGAAACCGCTGGGCAATCTTCTCACAACGCTTCAGGAGAATCGCAGGGGCTGGTGGTCGATCAGGATTAACCAACAATGGCGCATTTGTTTTGAATGGCAAAATGGACATGCTGAAAATGTTGAAATCATCGACTACCACTAACAAGTCAGATTTATTGCCCATTCCAACGGTGGGTGAAATTCTGCTTGAGGAATTTCTGAAACCACTCAACCTGTCGCAAAATGCATTGGCGCGGGCACTTTCCGTGCCGCCACACCGCATCAATGAAATCGTTTTGGGCAAACGTAGTGTGACAGCCGATACAGATTTGCGCCTCACCCGTTATTTCAGATTGTCCGAAGGGTTTTTCCTGCGCTTGCAAATGGAACATGACATCCGAGTGGAACGGCGTTTGCTGGGGAAGAAGCTGGACGCAATCAGACCAAGGGCGGCGTGAGAGAGGGAGTTGAATGATCTGCCACTGAATCCAAATTACGCTATTTAGGAACTTCACAATCTGGAATTCTCCAGTTATGGTCGCCAATGAACAACAGAGTATTTACTCAGTGTGCTTCAGGAAGATAAAGTTTTACTAGCAAAAGAAATTTGAAAG
>JANPCL010000221.1:0-2696 GCA_031430915.1 Hyphomicrobiales bacterium | reverse complement strand
AATTGTCGTTACCGGACTTGTTCCGGTAATCCATGGTTCAACGGGAGTGGAGTTTTCCTGATAATTCACGCGTGCTGAACCATGGATTGCCGCAACAAGTGCGGCAATGACACCGTGAGTGGGATGTGGCTTGGTGACTTGAGTGTTTTAGAACAGTGGAGAACCCCAAGAGGATGTTCGAGCCTCAACCCATCAGAAATTCAAACGATCTGACGCTTCAAAATACAACTTCGCTTCCCGCAAGTCCTTAACCGGACAACAGTGGGACAAGCCCGGCAATGACAAAACTGTGAAAATGCCCCTTAGTTAGCGCCCATGGGAAGGGACCTTCTCACAACAACCTGTAAACCCCGATCCCAATCGCCAACAGTCCCACAGCCACGGTGAGTGCGCGACTAGGTGCTATCCGCGATAGCCAGCCTCCAGCTACAGCAGCGGGCAAGCCACCCACAACAAGTCCTGCGACAGGATAGGCGACTGATTTCCAATCCGTTCCACCTTCCCAATGGCCGACGTAGAAGGCAATGAGATAAGATGTGAAGACTGACACGCTGACAACGAATTCGGCGATATTGCATGAGCCGATAGCAAATCGTGATTGTACGCCAGAGCCGAGGAGGCTGGTTGTAACAACGGGACCCCAGCTGCCGCCGATACCTTCAATCAGCCCGCCAACAAAACCGATGAGGCGCTTCCATGCGGCGGGCAGGATGCGTGGTGGTGTTCCCTTGATGCCGCGCCAAATGATAAGCCCGCCAATGAAAAACAGGTAGAACGTGATCAGCGTTGTCAGGGCCTTACCCTTCAAACTGGTCAGCAACAACATGCCAATCACGCCCCCGAGGCTGCCAAATACCGCCAGAGCGATGACGATGCTCCAGTCCATGTTCTTGTTGATGACATGCGAAACAGCCGCAGTGGCGGTGGTTGGAATTTTAGCGGCATTGACACTGGCCGACACCAGAGCAGGCGCCATGCCTTGTCCCAACAAGACAGAGGCGGAAATGACGCCAAACCCGAGGCCCAAGGTTCCGTCAATGATTTGGGCCAGAAAACCGACAAGTGCAAAGGTCCAGAATTCAGACATGGGGCTGCTTCTCCAAATACTACAAAAAGTGTCAGACGCCTGCCGGCTGGCGCAGTTCTGTTCGAATGACTTGTCCATTTGTCGAGAAATGAATGCCGCATTCGGTCTTGTCCGAGCCGGCCCAACGGCCCGCACGGGGATCATCATCCGTCCCGCCAAGACTGGTGCAGGGCACGCAGCCAATGGAGCGGTATCCTTGCAACTTCAGGGGATGGGATGGCAAGTGATGTATGATCATGTAGTTCGACAAATCAAGTGGCGAAAAACCGGCGAGGGGCTCCAGCTTGATGCGGCCGTCTTGGGCGCTGACATATTGCAGATCACTGCGGGCGGCACCATGGAAACGTTTGCGGCCAGAGATGATGATGTCAAAGGCGCTGAAGGCTTTCTGCATTGGAACTGTCTTGCGAAAATGGCAGCACAGGTCCTTGTCGAATGTATTGAGAATGCCATCGGGGTCGACGCGGGCAATGTCTTCAGGGTCGGGATGAATGTTTTGCAGGTTGGTCAGACCCAGTTCACGTACCAATTGGTCACGATAGGCGAGGGTTTCGGGAAACAGTTTTTCAGTGTCGAGAAAAAGCACGGGCAAGTCTGGAGCGATTTCCGAGACCATGTGCAAGAGCACGGACGACTCTGCACCGAAAGACGAGAGCAGCGCCACACGACCCGGGTGGTTCTTGATGGCAGCCGAAATCAGTTGACGGCCTTCGAGGCCGGCATAGCTTTCGACGATGGCGTTCAAGTCACCAATGCGCACATCATCCGGCATGGGGCTGTTCCTCCCATGCAGCAAAACCCTGATGGCGCTGGGCCCAGACTTCACGTTCAACGCCCGCCCGGTTGTATCCGAGCTGGTAAGTGAGCTTCATCAGTTGCGCGGCCTTTTGCCAATCCTCAAGCGTGAAGCGGTCGCTGACATCAAAACTGTCTACACCCACTTGCAGCATGAACTGCAACTGGTCCGGCAAAATATTTCCCGTTGCGCGGATTTCACCGCGATAACCGTCCATGCGCAACTGCCTGACCTGGCTGTAGGAACGGCCATCGGTGAAGGCCGGGAAAGTCACAACAACCAGGGCCAATTGGGAAAAGTAAGGGGCGAGTGAACGTTCGTCCGCATTGTTGGGAATGGCAACACCAAGCAGTCCGGTGTGGCGGGCCAGCATGTCCCAATCGCGCTGCAGGCGGACAAGCGAAATAATGACACGCGCACCATCGGCAATGTTGTCATCATCTCCGACAACGGCCCACGGATCATTGATGAAGCTGTTGTTCTTAAGCAGCGGCATAGAGTGCATCCTTGAATGGCTGTGGACCCACGCGACGATAGGCGGCGAGAAATTCTTCGCCGGGTTGCCGCAGTTTCACATAGGTGTTCAGAATTTTCTCGATGGCATCAGGCACTTCGTCAGCGGCAAAGCCGGGGCCTAAAATGCTGCCGATCGAAGCCTTGTCACCGGATGAACCACCGAGTGTGATCTGGAAATATTCCTCGCCTTTTTTATCAAGGCCAAGAATGCCAATGTGACCGACGTGGTGGTGACCGCAGGCGTTGATGCAGCCCGAGATGTTGATTTTCAGCGGGCCATATTTTTCCTGCGTATCC
>JANPCL010000220.1:0-4335 GCA_031430915.1 Hyphomicrobiales bacterium | reverse complement strand
GCAAAGCCAGCGGATCGTAAGCACGCGGCCATTCAAACACGCCAAATCGTGATGCCGGGTACGCAAGAAGTACCGCCACTGCGGCCAATAGCATCAGACGCCGGAACACCAGCCCAACCGTAGACTTCACCGTGTGCGACCTTTGACTGATTTGCTTTGTTGCACTGCAAACGCTAAGAGGAAATAACACCACATGGGGCAAAAGAAAAATGGCTGATTCAAGACCGGTCAATTCTACTGTTAAGAGGCCGCTGTCTCCTCACTTGCAAATCTACCGTCCTATGCTCACCATGATGATGTCGATCATGCACCGCATCACAGGCGTCGCGTTGTTCTTTGGCTCTATCCTGTTTGTCTGGTGGCTAAGTGCCGCTGCCCACTCTGATAGTTACTTTAATCTTGTCCAAGGCTTTTTTGCGAGTTGGTTCGGCCGACTGGTCCTGTTCGGTTTCACCTGGGCGCTGATTCATCATATGCTCGGTGGACTGCGGCATTTCCTTTGGGATGTGGGTAAAGGCTTTGAACTTAAAACTGTCGAAAACCTTGCCCGCCTCAACCTCATCGGCTCTGTTGTTTTGACCGTTTTGCTCTGGGTTCTCGCTTACGGAGTAAAACCATGAGCGACTTTAAAACGCCGCTGAAAAAAGCCCGGGGCCTTGGTTCGGCCAAATCCGGCACAGATCATTTCTGGCAACAACGCCTCACCGCCATCGCCAACGTGCCGCTGGTGTTGTTTCTGATCTGGTTTGTGATTTCGCATTTGAGCGCCTCCCGCCCTGAAATTCTGTCCGCGCTTAAAAATCCTTTCGTATCAATTGGAATTCTACTCGCACTGATTTCAATCACCTGGCACATGCGCTTGGGCTTGCAGGTGGTCATCGAAGACTACGTGCATTCCGAAGGCCGCAAGCTCGCGGCACTCACACTCAACACGTTCTTCGTTGTAGCGCTCACCGCACTTGGCGCTTACTCAATTTTGAAAATGGGTTTTGGACTCTGATATGGCCGCTGTCGAAACGAAAAAAGCTGCAAACACCTTCTCGGTTGGTGGCCGCGCCTATCCCATCACCGATCACACCTTTGACGTCGTCGTCGTCGGCGCTGGTGGCTCCGGCCTTCGCGCAGCCCTGGGCGCATCGCAAGCCGGTTTGAAAACCGCCTGTATTTCAAAAGTCTTCCCCACCCGTTCCCACACCGTGGCAGCACAAGGCGGCATCGCTGCATCGCTTGCCAACATGGGCGCAGATGACTGGCGCTGGCACATGTATGACACTGTCAAAGGTGCCGACTGGCTGGGCGACCAAGACGCCATTGAATATCTCGTGCGCAATGCACCCACAGCCGTTTACGAACTTGAACATTTCGGCATGCCGTTCTCGCGCACTGAAGAGGGCAAGATTTACCAGCGCCCCTTCGGTGGCCACATGATGAACATGGGTGACGGCCCCCCCGTGCA
Organism: Hyphomicrobiales bacterium; assembly: GCA_031430915.1. Lineage (GTDB taxonomy): Bacteria > Pseudomonadota > Alphaproteobacteria > Rhizobiales > Aestuariivirgaceae > Aestuariivirga. The sequence goes on along the minus strand of JANPCL010000220.1, from coordinate 2,879 downwards.
ACGCACCTGTGCCGCCGCTGACCGCACCGGCCACGCCATGCTGCACACGCTCTATGGCCAATCGCTCCGTTACGACACTGCCTTCTTCATCGAATACTTCGCGCTTGATCTGATCATGGAAAACGGTGCCTGCCGCGGCCTCATGGCACTGAACATGGAAGACGGCACCATCCATCGCTTCCGCGCCCACCAGACCATTCTCGCAACAGGCGGCTATGGCCGCGCCTATTTCTCCGCCACCTCCGCCCACACCTGCACAGGCGACGGCACTGCCATGGCACTGCGGGCAGGCTTGCCCGCACAGGACATGGAATTCGTGCAATTCCATCCTACAGGCATGTATGGCGCAGGCTGCCTGATCACCGTAGGTGCCCGCGGCGAAGGCGGCTACATCACCAATTCGGAAGGTGAGCGCTTCATGGAACGCTATGCGCCATCAGCCAAAGACCTTGCATCCCGCGACGTCGTCTCCCGTTCGATGACCCTCGAAATCCGCGAGGGCAGGGGTGTTGGCAAAGACAAAGACCACATCCATTTGCACCTCGAACATCTCGATCCAAAAGTCCTGCACGAACGCCTCCCCGGCATTTCCGAAAGCGCCAAAATCTTCGCAGGCGTTGACGTCACCAAAGAACCCATCCCGATTTTGCCGACAGTCCACTACAACATGGGCGGCATCCCCACCAATTATCACGGCGAAGTTCTGGCGGGCGACCCGAAGAAACCCGAAAAGACCGTACACGGACTAATGGCCGTTGGCGAAGCCGCTTGCGTCTCCGTCCACGGCGCAAACCGCTTGGGCAGCAACTCCCTCATCGACCTAGTCGTCTTCGGCCGCGCCGCAGCCCTGCGCTGCGTCGAACTGCTAAAGAACGGCGGCAGCCATGCCGACCTCCCCGCCGACGCAGGCGTAGCCGCCATCACCCGCATGGACACATTCCGATACGCATCAGGCGGCACGCCAACAGCCAAACTCAGGGCACAAATGCAACGCGCCATGCAAGATGACGCCGCCGTTTTCCGCACCGGGGAAACGTTGGAAGCAGGCTCGAAGAAAATCAACGAAATCTGGCGCAGCGTAGAAGACATCAACGTCACCGACCGCTCCCTCGTCTGGAACAGCGACCTCATAGAGACTCTGGAATTCGACAACCTCATAATCCAGTCCGCCACAACAGTTGACAGCGCGGCAGCGAGAAAAGAAAGCCGCGGCGCCCACGCAAGGGAAGACTTCCCCAAGCGCGACGACAAAAACTGGATGAAACACTCACTGGCCTGGACCGATGGCGCAAAGAAGAAAGTCACAATGGGCTATAGGCCCGTGCACGATTATACAATGAGCAAGGATATCGACTACATCAAGCCAAAGGCGCGGGTGTATTGACCCGATAGAGGAGGTTAAGATGACAGAGTTTCCGCGTATAACACGTACACTAGGTCTGATGGGCGGCAAGCCATGCATCCGAGGCATGCGGGTGACTGTGGGCATGATAACTGGCCAGTTATCCTCAGGCACGACGATTGAAGAATTGCTTGAGCATTTTCCTTACTTGGAACGCGAAGATATTCTTCAGGCAATTGGCTATGCTGGAGCAGCTGCTTCAAGCACAGAATATGACTTGGCGGGGGCGAATTGAAGGTCATTGTCGATGTGAACCTATCTGCCGTCTGGGTGGCTTATTTGAAAGAAAGAGGTCACGACGTTGAACATTGGTCAAATATAGGTTTGCACAACGCAAGTGACAGGGAAATCATGAGACATTGCGCAGACGTCGGAGCAATTATTCTGACAGGTGACATGGACTTTGCTGAAATCCATGCATTCGAAAACTCGACGAAACCAAGCGTCATCCAACTGCGAGCAAAAGATTTGTTGCCAACTGCACAAGGACATTTAGTGGCACGAGCCCTTACAATTGGGGCGTCGCATCTTGAGCTTGGAGCAGTCGTCACAATCAAATCAACCCGCATGCGGGTTTCCAAACTACCATTCGCTACAACAGAAACCAGATAGCACCATGGCCACATTCACACTTCCTACCAACTCCAAAATCTCGCAAGGCAAAACCTGGCCGATGCCGCAAGGCACCAACCTGCGTTCTTTTAAAATCTATCGCTGGAACCAGGACGACGGCAAGAACCCGCAGACGGATACCTACCACGTCAACATGGACGACTGTGGCCCCATGGTGTTGGACGCGCTCGTCAAGATCAAGAACGAGCAAGACCCGACGCTGACCTTCCGCCGCTCCTGCCGCGAAGGCATTTGCGGCTCTTGCGCCATGAACATTGACGGCACCAACACGCTGGCCTGCCTCAAAGCCTGCGACGATGTGAAAGGCGAAGTGAAACTCTATCCGCTGCCCCATATGCCTGTGGTCAAAGACTTGGTACCCGACCTCTCAAACTTCTACGCCCAGCATCGCAGCATCGAACCCTGGCTCAAAACCGACACACCCACACCTCAAACCGAGTGGAAACAATCCAAGCCCGATCGCGAAAAACTCGATGGCCTTTACGAGTGCATCCTCTGCGCCTGCTGCTCCACCTCATGCCCGAGCTATTGGTGGAACGGCGACCGTTACCTCGGTCCCGCCGTTTTGCTGCAAGCTTATCGCTGGCTTATCGACTCCCGTGACGAAGCCACCGGCGACCGCCTCGACAACCTCGAAGACCCCTTCCGCCTCTATCGCTGCCACACCATCATGAACTGCGCCAAGGCCTGCCCCAAGGGCCTGTCTCCCGCCAAGGCCATCGCCGAGATCAAGAAGATGATGGTGGAACGGCGGGTCTGACCTTATCCCCGCCAGGCTCTTTCGCGGGAACTCTCCTGCCTGAATTGCATTGATGACTCATGGCCGGCTCTCCTGTGAGGGTTG
>JANPCL010000219.1:0-16470 GCA_031430915.1 Hyphomicrobiales bacterium | reverse complement strand
GATCTTCATGCCGAAGGACGGAATGGTCCAGGCGTGAATAATGCCCGCAGGATCAGAAGTGATAATCATCTTCACCGTCTTGTTCACGGGCACAACGACAGGCACATCCGTTGCCAATAGATAGGGGCGCTTTTCAGTCTTTGCCTGATCTTCCGGCAAAAGTGCTGCGGTAAAAGACACCTTCGGATCGCCCGCATCATCAACACCGAGGTCTGGGTATTGATAAGTCCAGTTCCAACCGGGATTGCCAATGGCCTTGATGGTAAGGTCAGCAACTGGAATGTCGCGCTGCAGATAGAGAAGTCGGAAAGATGGTATGGCGATGACCACGAGGATCAAAACCGGGATCAAAGTCCAAGCCACCTCAAGGCCCACATTGTGCGTGGTCTTCGATGGCACAGGATTGGCCTTCGAGTTGAATTTCACCATCACATAGACAAGCAACCCTGCAACGAACGCTGAAATCGCGAACATGCCCCAATGCAGGTACTTGACGAACACGTTGATATATTCTGCAACAGGCGTCACCGGATCCTGCAAGCCCAACTGCCAGGGTTCCGCCTGTCCTGCTGCAGCAAGTGCCAGGCCCGGTGCGAACACAACAACGGCAGCGACTACACTTGCCAGCAGTTTAGATTTCATGGTCATTATTGCCATATCCCTCTTCATTCCGTGCTGCCCGCTAAGAGCGGACTCATCCGTTGCCGGATACTTTAATGATTACGCTCCTAAAACCACATTCCGACCACAGTCGCAACCAATTGCCGACGCGGCAAAACGTCTTGCCGGAAGGCTTTGTACCGGAGACCGGATTTTCGCCTCAATTCACTGGAAATTGGCCAAGCAATGCCGATGCTTGCCAGCGTGAGCAGGTGAGGCTAAGAGCGCCAGACGCATAGAGATATGACGCTTCGAGATGTGACGCTTCGAATAAGGATACGTTTTATTGTGAGAAACAGACTTTCCACCGCGGCACTTGCACTGGCAGCCTTGCTTGCCGTCTCACCGATGGTTCATGCCCAAGAAGATGCCGGAGCCGCCAAAGGCGATCAGCAGGCGCCCGAAGGCGAAGCCATTCAATTTGGCCCCCGCGCCGGGGCAAATGGTCAACAGCCTGAAGGTCCGAAAACCGAAACTGTCGCCACCCACGGCAAGTGGGCTGTGCAATGCACTGAATTGCCCAAGGAACAGGGCGGCAAGAGCTGCGGCATGATCCAGAACACCAAAAGCGACAAGGATGAGCGCGTCGCCATCTCCATCATCGTGTCAAGGGTGACCCAACAGGGCAAGACGGTCACCTTCATGCGTATCCTCGCCCCGATCGGCGTCTATCTACCCACAGGCATTCCTGTAGAGATTGATGGCGCGGCCCTGCCAAACCGTCTGCCCTTCAGCCGCTGCCTGCCCCGCATGTGCGAAGGCTTCGGCGAAGCCAGCCCGGAAACCTTGGCCAAATTCAAAAAAGGCACCACCGCCACCTTCTACCTCTACGACCGCCCTGGCAACGGCTACCCCATGAATATCTCGCTGGATGGTTTTGGAGCGGCACTGGCGGAATTGGGAAAACTGTAAAAAGGCCCTCATCCGGCCTTCGGCCTCCTTCTCTCGCAAGCGGGAGAAATGAAGGTTCTTCACCTCTCCCGCTTGCGGGAGGGGAGGCGCAAAGCGCCGGGGAGGGCCCGAGTCACCTCTTTCAACCCCGCCCATTCCCCCCTATGTAACAAGGCCAAACCAAAAGGCCTGTCCCAATGTCCGACGACATCTCTCCCGACCTTACCCTCGATCAAGCCCGCCTCCTCACCCGCGAAGCCCTGCATGGTGCCGACGACGGCGAACTCTTCATCGAAAAGCGCCAGACCGAGAGTCTCGGCTTCGATGACGGCAAATTGAAATCCTCAAGCATAGACGACACCCAAGGCTTCGGCTTGCGCGCCGTCACAGGCGAAACTGCAGCCTATGCCCACGCCACTGAACTCTCGACGCACGCCCTGAAGCGCGCCACCTCAACAGCCCGCGCTGTGCTCAACTCTGGCAAACCAGCGACAACAGGCGAATCCCCCCAACGCACCAACCGTATTCTCTACGGTGATCACAACCCCTCATCTGACTTCGCCTTCTCTGATCGCGTCAACTTGCTCGAAGCTGTCAACGCCTATGCCCGCGGCCTCGACTCCAAAGTCCGGCAAGTCTCAGCCTCCGTCAGCACCGATTACCAGGAGGTCACGATCATCCGCGCCGACGGTGAAGTTTACCGAGATATCCGCCCATTGTTCCGCTTCAACGTCGGCATCACGACAGATAATGGCAAGATGCAAGGCACCGGCGGCGATGGCTTTGGTGGTCGCGGCCTGCCACAAGACCTGCTCACCGAAGTCAGCTGGAAAGCCGCCACCGACGAAGCCCTGCGCCAAGCTCTTGTTGCCCTTGAATCTGACGCTGCACCCTCCGGTGAAATGGACGTGCTGCTCGGCCCCGGCTGGCCTGGCATTCTCTTGCATGAAGCCATCGGCCACGGCCTAGAAGGCGACTTCAACCGCAAAGGCACATCGGCCTTTTCCAAACTCATGGGCCAACGCATCGCCTCCGATAACGTCACAGTCGTTGATGACGGCACCCTGCCAGACCGTCGCGGCTCCATCACCATCGATGATGAAGGCACCTCATCGAACTGCACCACACTGATCGAGAACGGTATCTTGGTTGGCTATATGCAAGACCGCATGAATGCGAGACTCATGGGTGTGAAACCCACCGGCAACGGTCGCCGTCAGTCCTATGCCCACATCCCCCTTCCCCGCATGACCAACACCTATATGCTGAACGGTAAACGCACCCCCGAAGAAATTCTCGCATCGATGTAGACAGGCCTCTTCGCCAAATCCGTTGGCGGCGGCCAGGTCGATATCACCTCGGGCAAATTCGTATTCACGGTGACGGAAGGTTACATCATCGAGAACGGCAAACTCACACGCCCCGTAAAAGGTGCGACGCTGATCGGCAGCGGCGCCGAAGCCCTGAAGCGCATCTCCATGGTCGGCAACGATCTGGCATTGGACAAGGGCATCGGCACCTGCGGCAAGGCCGGGCAAGGTGTGCCAGTCGGCGTGGGTCAACCAACACTGCGCATAGATGGATTGACTGTGGGCGGAACGCAGGCGGCGTGAGAAAGAGACCTCATCCGGCCTTTGGGCACCTTCTCCCGCTGGAAGTAGCAGTAGAAGGCTGGTCCGTATTTGCCTTCTCCCGCGCCTTTTGGCGGGAGAAGGTGCCCAAAGGGCGGATGAGGGGCAGCACGCAAGCTCTTTCAAAATGATGCCCCGCCCCTCCCTCGTCATCTTCGACATGGACGACGTCCTCTGCCATTATCAACTCGGCAAGCGTCTGCGCTATCTCGCCAGCATCGCCGACACCACAGCCCGTGACGTCCGCGCCGCTCTGTGGGATTCAGGCTTCGAGGGCGACTCTGATGCGGGCGGCTATCCCGACTCCGAAAACTATCTCACTGAATTCAGAAAACGTCTCAGTTTCCCGCTCACCCGTGAACACTGGCTTGAAGCCCGGCGCGAGGCCATGACCGCCAATGAAGAGGTTCTTATCATCGCCAGCGCCATCAAAAAACTTGCAACCATCGCCATCTACACCAACAATGGCCCGCTGGTGAAAGAACACCTGGGAACGCTGCTGCCGGAAGCAGCCGCCATATTCGATCTGCATTTTTGCTCATATGAATTCAACACCAAAAAGCCCGACCCAGAAAGCTTCACCCGCCTCGTCAAAACCCTCAACCGTGCTCCGCAGGACTGCTGGTTCATTGACGACAAGAAATCTAATGTGCAGGGTGCGCGCCTTGCCGGATTGCAAGCCCATCATTTTCGCCACGCCAGTCTTTTGGCTGACGAAGCCCGCGCTTTAGGATTTGAACTTTGAGCCACGCCGCCGCCGCCCCTGCCCCCCGCTTTCTCTCCGGCTCAATCATGCGCCACGTGGTGATCATGACATTGACCGGTGCCGTTGGTTTGATGTCGCTCTTCGTGGTCGATCTCGCGGACCTCTACTTTCTGAGCCTCCTCAACGACACCAACGTGACAGCCGCCATCGGCTATGCAGGCACCTTGGGTTTTGCCAATCTCTCCATCAGCATCGGCATAGGTATTGCGTCCGCCGCACTCGTGGCGCGAAATCTCGGAGCAGGAAATGTGGACCGCGCCAAAGACTTTGCAACCACCACATTGCTGTTCGCAGTTCTCATGTCGGGTGCCTACACACTACTTGCCGCATTTGGTGCCGAATATTTGTTAAGTCTGCTTGGCGCAAGAGGCGAAGCCCTGCTGCAGGCCAAGCGCTTTATCTGGACCGCATCACCCGGCTACGTCATGTTGGCCGCAGCCGTCAGCTGTTCATTCTCGTTGCGCGGTTTGGGCGACCCCAGACGCGCCATGTATATCACGCTGTTCATGGCCATACTGACGGCCATTGCCGATCCGATCTTCATTTTCTCCTTCGGCCTCGGCATGCAAGGTGCAGCTGTTGCCAATGTGCTCGCCCAAGGCATCGGATTGTTGTTCGGGCTGTATGGCCTCGTCTATGTCCATAAATACCTGAAGCCATTTTCCTTTGCGGCTTTGAAACGTGATTTCGCGGCCATTCGCGCCATCGCTTTTCCGGGAATGCTCACGCAACTCGCCACACCTTTCGCCGTTGCCTACACCACCTATTCGGTCGCTCCCTATGGCAATGAAGCTGTCGCCGCCTCTGCCATCGTCGGTCGTCTCGTACCCGTAGCCTTCGGCATGATTTTTTCACTCTCCGGTTCTGTCGGCCCCATCATCGGCCAGAATTTCGGAGCACGCAAAATGCAGCGCGTCACAGAAACCCTTATCGAGGGTTTGAAGTTCTCCGCCGTCTACACCTTGATCACGTCAGCCATCCTCTACATCTTCCGCCACCAGATAGCCGATGTCTTCCTCGCAGGTGGCCGCACCAAGGAACTTGTGGTTTTCTTCTGCACATGGATTGCGTTGAGCTGGGCCTTTGCGGGTGCACAATTTGTGTCCAACGCCGCCTGCAACAATTTGGGCAAGGCCACCCACTCCACCTGGTTCAACTGGGCCAAAGCCACCATCGGCACAATTCCCTTCGCCATTATTGGCGGCAAATACTACGGCCCCGAAGGCATCATGGCGGGCATCGCAATCGGTTCCGTCATTTTTGGCATTGCATCGGTGTGGTGGGCCTTTAGAATTGTAAAAAACCTGAACAATGAAAACTGACCGCAACGGGAGCACTCACATGGATCTATCAGCAATCGGCCAACAATTCGGCCTCACGGAAGAACAGACCCGCGCCGCCTTCGACGCCCTCACGCCTGTCGTCGCCTCGGGCGTGCGCCACTCAGCGCAAAGCGGGAACGGCTTGCAGGATATTCTGAACTCTGCATTGAACGGCAATCATTCTGGAGACGCCGCCGCCGGCAATGATGTGCTCGGACAAATCTTCGGTTCAAAAGACGTGAGCCGCGGTGTGGCGCAACAACTTTCCGCCACGTCAGGCATTGGTGCTGCGGTGTTGAAGCAGCTCCTCCCCATCGTTGCGTCGATTGTCATGGGCCAGGTCGCCAAGAAAATGGGCGGCGGCGGTCAATCATCCGGCGGCGGTGGTCTTGGTGATATTCTTGGAGACATATTGGGTGGTGGGCAGCAGCAACAACAGCCGGCTCCACAATCCGGCGGAGGTGGCCTCGGTGATATTCTGAAAGACATTCTGGGTGGCGGCGGTCAGCAACAAGCGCCACAGTCGCAAGGCGGTTCTCTCGAAGACATGCTGAAAGACATTCTCGGCGGAGGCGCCCAACCCGAAACAGTAAACCACGGCCGCAAACGCCTCGACGACGTCTTGGGCGGCGGCACACAGCGCGGCACAGATGCGGATATTCTGCTGGATTCGGTGACGCGGTCAGTGCGGAGATAATCTCCCTCATCCCCCTTCTCCCGTTGGAAGAAACGGGAGAAGGCTCATTGTAATTATCGCCTTCGCCCGCCCTTCTTGCGGGAGAAGGTGCCCGAAGGGCGGATGAGGGACGACGCGCTCAATACCTGCCACCCTTCCTTGACCGTTCCTCCAGCGCAAACGCCGCGTTCACGGTCAGTGGCAATCCTGCCGCCCACTCCACATCGCTGCGGCTGGTGCCCGCATCACGCAACATATACTCATCCATAGTCAAGAGCTTCCGCACGGAACGCCGCGCCTGCCAGTTCTCGGCAAAGCGCACCAGAAAACTGGACTTCGACTGTTCAAAAGCGGCAAAGGTCGCTGGGCTGCAATCATGGGACATGGCATGTTTCTCCTGAGCGCGGGAAAGGGTTTTTCCCGCGTTATCAATTGTTTGGGATACTGACTTAACAGTGGTTGATATTCATCTTATAGCAGATTTCTATTGATCAATCCAATGAATGTATCTAATACGAATCATCAACAGGAGTGATCACTGCCATGATGCCGCACTTAGATGTCGACCAGTTGAAGACCTTGCTTGCCATTGCCGACACTGGAAGTTTCACCCGTGCGGCTGACGAAGTGAACAAGACGCAATCTGCCGTTTCCATGCAAATGAAACGTCTCGAAGAGCAATTGAATCGCCCCCTCTTCTCGAAAGACGGTCGCGGCACCAAGTTCACCCGCGATGGCGAAAAACTCATCGACTACGCCCGCCGCATCGTGGCCCTGAGCGATGAAGCGGTCTCCGCCTTCACCAAGCCCGATATCACGGGAACAGTGCGTTTCGGCACGCCCGATGACTACGCCGAATTCTTCCTCCCCGTCATCCTCGCCCGCTTCGCCCGCACCCACCCCCACGTGACGGTCGATGTGGAATGCGTGCCAAGTTCAAATCTGATGGAGCGCACCAAGCGCGGTGAAATCGACATCGCCGTTGTCACCTTCGGCTGCAAGACAGAAAGCACAGATGTCATCCGCCAGGAAGAACTGGTCTGGGTCACCTCAGCGCGTCATGCAGTGCACGACTGCGCCATTCTCCCCATCGCCGTAGCCCCGGGCGGTTGCAACTGGCGCGACATGATGACAGAAGCATTGGACGCGAAAGGCCGCCCCTACCGCGTAGCCTACGCCAGCCCAAATGCGTCAACAATTAATGTTGCTGTCCTGCAAGGCCTCGCCGTCGCCGTCATGCCCGAAATCTGCATGAAACCCGGCATGCGCAAATTGAGCGCCGCCGAAGGCTACCCCCCACTCGGCACCTTCGATATCGGCCTCATCTACAAACCCGGAAGAAGAAGCCCCGCGGTGGAAGCCCTGACAAAACACATCAACGAAGGCCTGCAATCCCCAAGGTTTGCGATAGCTGCAGAGTAAAACATAATACTTGAAAGAAACCCGCACGGAAAAGCGTATAAGCCTCAGCTATCCGCTGCCGGGACATACCTTTGAACGACGCCCATGCAAAAGCTCTTTCTGACCGGCAGCTTGTCGAAGCCTCGCTGCGCGACAAGACGGCCTATGCAATGATTGTAGTCCGCTACAAACATGATCTTGCGCGCTATGTGCGCCGCTTGCTGGGGCGCCAGATTCAGGCCACCGAGGATGTATTGCAGGACATTTTCATCAAGGCCTATGTCAATCTCAACGACTACGACACGTCGCGCCCCTTCAGCCCCTGGATCTACCGAATCGCCCACAATGAAGCGATCAGCCACTTGCGCAAGAGCAACGCGCAGCCGCCCACGGTTGCCGGAGACGACGCCCAGCTGATCCTGGATCGCATCGCAGGCAATGATGACCCCTCAGCAAGCTGGATGCAGCGCCAGACCACAGGCGAAATCCAGCGCGCATTGCAGGCACTCGACGCGCGCTATCGTGATGTGCTCGTACTGCGCTTCCTCGAAGACAAGAGCTACGACGATATCGCCGACATCTTGCAATTGCCGTCGGGTACCGTGGCAACACTCATCAATCGTGGACTGAAACTGCTGAAGCTCCCCCTTCAAGACACATGGCAGAGCCTCCGGACCGGAGCGATCAATGACCGACCTTGAACACAAAATTCTCGCATCAATCGAACGGCAGAAGTTGCAGCCGAAGCCCGCCTATGTCTTCTTTGCCAAACGCTCGGTGTTCTGGTTGCTTGCCCTGCTCTCCATCATTCTCGGTGGAATCAGCGTCGCGATCTTTTTCTTTTGGCTTGGCGAACTCATGCAAACAGGCTGGAAGACGTTTGACGAAGTGCCATTGGAAGAAGTGCTGTTGAGTATTCCCGTGGCCTGGCTGGTGACCATGCCTTTGTTGATGGCCAGCGCCACATTCGGCTTTCGTCACACGCGTCGCGGCTATCGCCTGAAGCCCGCAACCACAATTGCCCTGTCGCTGGCAGCCAGTCTTGTGCTGGGGGGAGTGCTGCAAAGCCTCGGCATCGGCACTCAGATTCATGAATTTCTTGAACAGCATGTGCCCTATTATGAACGCCTGACCCACATTCCCTATGCTGAATGGAGCAGACCAGACGAAGGTTTTCTCGGTGGCCGCGCAGACAAATTGCGGGATGTAAACACCCTGCTGCTCACCGACTTCCAGCAAAAAATCTGGAGCATCGACATATCAGACGCCTCCGTCTCTCTCGACAACGCCATCGTCGATGAAGGTGACATCGCCATCACCGGCGTGCGGACTGGTCCCGCAACATTCAAGGCAAAAACCATCGCGGAATTTGATTGAACACTAAAGGGCCTGAAAGAAAATCAGAGTATCTGGCGTAGTAGTTTGCAGGTCATTGCACCTGACCAATGTCCGCAAGTCCATCCGCGGTCATGCCGAAACCGAATGTGAAAATATGCTTTCAAGGAGAATTGAAATGAAACACCCATGCCTGAATGCCGCCGCAGCCCTGACACTTCTGCTGGGCTTTGCACCTGCAATGGCGGAGGAACCCTATGCACCCAGCATCAACCCTGCTGATTTCTCAACCGAGATCACCAATCCGCTTTTCAATATGCCCATCGGCAAGAAGATGGTTTATGAATCCAAGTCCGAAGACGGCGTGGAGCGCATTGAAACCTTCATTCCCGGCAACACCAAGATATTGATGGGCGTGAAGACTCTTCTCTTTCGTGACATCGTCACCCTCAATGGTGTGGTGATTGAAGATACGCGTGATTACATCGCCCAGCACAAGGATGGCACGGTGTGGTACTTCGGCGAGGAAGTTGACAATTTTGAAAATGGAAAGCTGAAAGACCATCACGGCTCCTGGCTCGCGGGCGTTGACAATGCACAGCCGGGCATTTGGATGAAAGCCACGCAGGTTGTGGGCGAAAGCTACCGCCAGGAATTTTACAAAGGCGAGGCGGAAGACTGGGCCAAGGTCATCGCTATTGACGCCACCGTGAAAGTGGCTGCTGGCGAGTTCAAGAACTGCACCAAGACCCTTGAATGGACACCCCTGGAACCAGACAAGAAGGCCCATAAATACAACTGCCCTGGTACAGGCGGGATTACGCTCGAAGAAGAACTGCAGGACGGAACCCGAGTCGAACTGTTAAAGGTCACCACTGCTGGTTGACATAAAACACATTTACGTTCCCCCTTGCGCAATCAAGGGGGAAAATATTTTGCCCATGAAAGAATTTCCGAAGCGCTGGCGTAATACTCCATAGTCTGTGTCGTTGCGAAAGAGAACCGAAATGAGAATAACGCCTTTGGCAATTGCAGCGACCTGTGTGTTTGCATTTGCTTCACCGGTTTGGGCCGAAGACTGCAAAGCCCCCTGCGCCGGTTACGAAATGACGGTGGAAGTCGACGAAGACTGGACCTTTGCAGCAAAACCCTCAACCCTGAAATCCAGCGTTTTCCAACCCTCCGTAACCAGTGATCTTTACTTCATTCCAACTGAGGGCTTCAGGCTCAATGCATCCCTCATCACGGAGTCAGTGGCCGAAGCTGTTCCAGGCAGAAACTACGCATTTTCAGGCATCAGCACCTATGTCGGCGAATTCTCTGCCAATATCGACTGGGACCCCGTCAGCCTCAAAGTCGGGAAATTCGATCCCGCATTTGGTCTCGTCAATGATGTGCTGCCTGGACAAAACAGCACCGATCTGGCCTCAGCATTCGCAACTGATGAAAGATGGGGCGGCGAAGCGGCTCTGGCCTTTGAGGCAGCAGGTTTCAACAACAGCCTCGCCATATCCGCCTTCAGCACGGACCGCACGGCTTTGGCCGGATCACTTTTCACCAAGAGGCACCGCACCCGATTGTCCGACGGTGGAGCGGGCAACACGCCCGGAATTTCGTCATTTTCCGCGGTGCTCAGCGGTTGCATGGATGCCGACCCCGAGGATTGTTATGACAATGGCAGCTTGGGATATCGCTGGGGTATCAGGCAACAGCGCAAAGGCCAAATCACGCAGGATCAAATCGACGACGGCCTTGTTCCCCACGACGAGCAAGCGGTACTTTATGCCCTGATGACCAGATTGGCACTGCCTGACGACATGGCCCTTCACGTGATGGGTGAAACCGCTTTCTTCAAACATTTTGAGGGAGGCGAAGACGATGCACTGCAACTCACTGCATCGGCGGCTCTCGATGTCGGTCAATTGCGCTACATCGCAGCGTATACAAGGCAAAACAATATCATCGCCTTCGCCCCCAACACCCACCACCAGCTTTTAGACTTCGAAGCCATCTACACCTCAGACGAAGGCCAACCCTTCGAAGACGCAAAATGGTCCCTCGGCGCCGCCTACACCTGGCAGCAAAACGCCACAAAAGAAGAAAACCACATCATCAGCCTGAAGGCGGAGCTGACATTCGGCGGGACAACGCGCAAAAACTGACAAGACACACGAGCCCTTGCAACATTCGCAAAGCTGGGCAACAAATACCCCATGACCCCAGAACGCATAACTGAACGCTTTCACGTCACCTACCGCATCACCCCCGACGACGCGCGCCCCATTGAGGCCCATGCCAAGGACATTTGCATCGAAGAGACGGTGGAAATTCCGGAGGATTGCGTGCCAGCGGAACACTGGCAGCAGGGCCTCGTCGGCATCACCGAAAGCATCACTCCAGTCACCGGCCAGACCAACTGCTTTGACACCGTCATCAGCTACCGTGTCGACATTACCTCCAACGCCATCCCCAATCTGCTCAACGTACTGTTCGGTAATATTTCCATGCGGCGCGGCATCAAGCTCACGCGCATTCACTTCACCGAAAGCCAATTGAAAGCCTTCGGCGGTCCGCGCTTTGGCATCGCTGGCATCCGGAAAGCCCTGGGCGTCCACGGTCGGCCCCTCGCCACAACAGCCGTAAAGCCCATGGGCCTGCCTGTGAAGGATCTCGCCCGCCTCTGCGGCGGCTATGCCCGCGGCGGCCTTGATGTGGTGAAAGATGATCATGGCCTGATCGATCAACACTTCCACCCCTTTGAAGACCGTGTCGCCCGCATCATGGATGAAATGCGAAACGCCGAAGCAAAGACGGGCAAGCCCACCCACTACTACCCCATGCTCGCCGGACCCTTTGACCGCATCGAAGCCATGGCCGCCTTTGCGAAACAACAGGGCTGCTTCGGTGTCATGGTACCACCCCTGTTGATCGGGCCAGACACGGGCTTTCATCTCGCCCGCAAATATGATCTCGCCGTCATGGCCCACCCCACCTTCACCGGCTCCCATTTTCACGACCCCGCCCACGGCATCACCCCCGCCATATTGCTCGGCAAATTGTTCCGCATCATTGGTGCAGATATCTCGATCTTCCCGAATTACGGTGGCCGCTTCACATTCTCAGTGCAGGAGTGCATGGACCTCGCCGACGCCCTGCGGAGGCCTTTGGGCACACTCCAAGGCTGCTTCCCCGCGCCCGCCGGCGGCATGACCATCGAAAAAGTGGGCGACATGATCAAGGCCTATGGCACCGACACCGCCCTGCTGATCGGTGGTGCCCTGCTGCGCTATTCCAGTGACCCCGAAGTCAGCGCCCGCGCCTTCCTCACCGCCGTCGAGAAAGCCGCAAAACCATGAGCAACATCCGCCGCTTCAATAACTTTCGCTGGGACGAAGTTGACCTTCTCGCCTACAAGGACGGCGGCCCCTACAAGGACGTCACCCGCCAGGTCCTCTTTGAAGGCAAAGACACCCTCCCAGCCCAATGGCGCTACTTCGAAGTCGCCCCCGGCGGCCATTCCACATTGGAGCGCCACGAACACCTCCACAATGTGTTGATCCTGCGCGGAAGCGGCCAATGCATGGTTGGAAACGAAATAGCTGACATCAAGGAACACGACCTGATTCACGTCCCTACCGCGACGTGGCACCAATTCCGCGCCGCAAAAGACGCTCCCTTAGGGTTCCTCTGCCTGGTAAGCGAAACCCGCGACAAACCCCTACTTCCCACCGAAGAAGACCTAAAAAACCTCCGCCAAAACCCCAAAACAGCAAACTTCATACGCTTATAAAAAAATCCTCACCCCTACCCGCTCTTCCAAAACGTAAGCTTCATTTTTTTCGCAATACAGCTGAAATTGAATTTCCTCTATGTCAGGACCTTCAAGTCTTGAGCTAAATCAGAAGCAATTGAGATGATGTTTGATCTAACTTGACTTTCCCTGTGTTGGACTGCTGCAAGGGAAGTTCTCATGTCTTGCAATGCAGTATCAATCTGCGAGGACAAATTAGGATTATCACTCAGCGAAAAGCTATGTCCCCCCATATCGTCTACTCTTCCGGTGACGCCAATGCCCAAATTTGGATGAGGAGCGTCAGCTTTAAGCAAAGCCTTTGCTTCCATAAGCCCTCGGTTGAACTCCCTGAAAATCTCACTGAACTTATGGTTAATCTGCACCTCGTGGTCAGAGTAGCTGGGTCCCAATATCACTTCTCTAAATGAAATGAGTTGTGAAATTCCTGACTGCATTATTCCCAAAGTTTCCTTCAATTCATCAAGCGAACCGCGTAGGACTTTGAGGCCTTCGATGCGGTTCATTGGCTTAACGGCGTTTGAAATACTACTGTGAATTCTATCGTGGGCACTATTTAATGCCACTTCGGCCTGCGCGACTGATGCTTTCAACTGTGATTCAATTCTGTTTTGATTCTCTATTATGGCCTGCTTTTGTCGTGCTTCTGAAGTGACTAACAAAGCGGCAGCTCTAAAGAGAAAAACGACGGCGCCAACAAAGAATACCATCTGCCCGTAGGGACCAATGAGAAATTGTGAATAGTCATTGGTTAGCGTGTTTACGAACTCCAACACTGAGAGTTTTCCGGTTAGTGGTTCGAACGCTCTCTGAAGAAACAAATAAATAAATACGCCGATGAACCAAGAAAACGGGTTCATGGACAACCTAGTTATTGCGCGGCCATGATTGTAAATGCTTTCGAAAAGTTTCTGCATCGTATCTGTCCCATAAGTCCTTTTCAGTCAACTGCCGGCAACGCGTCGAAATCTGATGTACAAATTTCGCATGAAAATCGAAAAATGTGAATTTTAAAGCAAGTATGCCACACGGAACGAAGCATTTCACTCCACCCCATTCACCTGCATATATTCCCCGGTGCATTACACAGCACCTTGTAACTCCCATCTCCCGGCGCAAGCGCCGTCATCTTATCGCCGCTGCGGGTCGTGATCCATTCCACCCAGTAGTGGGAAGAGGGAAGCGTCCTCCTTTCCTTCCCCCAGTCCCTTCCTTTTTCTTCTATGCGCGCAACTTTCTGCTTCCGAACATCACAGACGAACTTCCAAGTAACATCGTGGTAGCAAAAAGAAGCCATCCCGAAGCTGGTAAAGGAACTGGCGTCAAAGGCTGAAAACTTGAAGCTATTGATACGTCTAATGTGAACTGAAAGTTCTGTGTCTGATTTGGTGCTAGACTGAAATAGTCTGGTCCTCCAAATTGATAATACCGAAAATCATGTACACCATCACAATTTGAGCCGTTCGACTGCAGAATGTTTGGGTCGCAAAGAAAACTGCCCGCGATTGCAAGGCTGGTACCGTAACCAGTTGCCCTAGATGAATAAGTGTAAATGCCAGATTTCGTCGGCTGAATATCGACAATACTTTCAAGGAATGAGTTAAAAAAAACACTGAATGTCACGAATTTATCTGTCGAAATATTAGTAACAGAAAACACGCCACTTCGCGAACTTGAAAGGTTAAAGTCAGTTCCGACATCCCAAACCCCAACGCTGAGTTCCGTAACTCCGCTGAACTGAACTGGATAGCTATTATCAGAACTATTACCATTAAGACTATACCAATCGAAGTTGTATGGTATAAGCTCCGTAAATGCGTATGCTGAAACCGTATTCGAATGAGCCGATTGAGCTCCAAATACTACGAGCAATTGGGAAAAAATTATTAGCGCTATTATTCTTAACATAATAGAATCTTTCCTTGATGCATGTTTTTTCATGTCTTGTACGAAATGATTGATGTTGACTTGTAAGCTTAATATCACAAAACGCCATATTGGCACTTTAAATGTATAGCTCCATTTACTCCACCCCATTCACCCTTACATCCTCTCCCGGTGCATCACAAAGCGCCTTGTACTTCCCCTCACCCGAAGGGAATGGGGGAATGGGGAAGTTCCCTTTAATGTCAAACCTACTCACGCTGCCTTTCTCGCTCTGCCCTTTGCTACAACTGGCTCCCGCCTCAATAACTCTCTGATACCCTCCGGATCACGGTCAATGATCATCAGGTAAGCCCGCATCGCGCCCAAGGGTGCGCACGTTTCTGTTCCCCATCACGAATTTGGTTGATTGAGAATCCAAACTCCGACGCACAGGCCTCCTGCCCAAGGGCCAGTCTTTACCTCACAGCCTTCACATCACCGACAACAGGTACATGGATGCGCGCCGGGGCCATTTCACCACGGGCAATCGCAGCAGCGTCCTTTGCCGCCTGAATCAATCTGCTTCCGATTTTGGACATTGACATTCTCCTGGAAAATTCCGTTCGGGCTACCATGCTCACTTGGCAGATCATAACACATTTCAACACCCCTCCAAATCCTGTC
The DNA here is from genome assembly GCA_031430915.1 of Hyphomicrobiales bacterium. Classification (GTDB taxonomy): domain Bacteria; phylum Pseudomonadota; class Alphaproteobacteria; order Rhizobiales; family Aestuariivirgaceae; genus Aestuariivirga. The sequence goes on along the minus strand of JANPCL010000219.1, from coordinate 1,427 downwards.
CAATTGTAGACATCCCGCCAAACCTCCCCCACTGAACCGTCTCCACCCCTCCCCCGTAAACACACCATGTCCACCCCAACCCCCACCGTAACAGTCTGGTTCGACGGCGCTTGTTCCCTTTGCACGCGGGAAATCGCCCTTATGCGCAAGCTCGACACCGCCCGCGCCATTTCCTTCATCGACGCCACATCCCAAACCAGCCTCTGCCCCCTGAGCCCCGCCGAACTTCTCCAGCGCTTTCACGCCGAGGAAAACGGCAAGCTGCTCTCAGGCGCTGCAGCTTTCGCGGCCATGTGGCGGGCTATTCCGCTGTTGCGCCCCTTGGGTCTCGCGGCGCGCAACGCAATGGTGCTTGCCCTGCTGGAAAAACTCTACACCGTCTTCCTGCATCACCGCCCGAAATTTCAACGCCTCACCAACTGGCTGGACCGGAAGCCCGCATGACGCCTCCCCCAGGCTGACGCTACTGGTAAATCAGTCTTCGCCGTCCTCAGGCTGCACCCTGCTTTTCCGCTCATGCTTCGCCTTCCGGCCAGACACACGCGCCCGCCATAGCTCAAAATTGCGCGGCTTCATGTGGCCACGCATAATCAGGATAACCTCTCGTTCAGTCAGCCCAGTATCTCGCTTGATTTTGTCAAAGGACACATCATCCGCCCAAGCCAAGGCAATGATTTCACTCGTGGACACGTGTGGTTTTGTGGTGGTCATGATGACATGTACGGCAAGACGGCGAACTTGTATCGGTTCAGCCTCCATTCATCATCTCCTTGGCAATCTCTGCACAACACACCAACGGAGTTTCACCATGCGTACCCCCATCATTGCCGCCGTTTTGATTGCCTTCAGCCTTCCAGCCTCCGCTTCAGCCTTCTGGCACGGCACTGTGATTAGCGTCAAAAACTGGGATGTTCTCAACGTTCGCAAATGGCCGGCCTCGCAGTCGCAGATTATCGATTCCTATGACAACGGTGATGATGTCAGTCTCACCGGTCGCTGCAAGAACACCGCAAACAACTGGTCATTCCGTATTGATGGCGGACAATCACCCGCCTGGAAACAGGCCCGCATGTCCAAATCAAACGTCTGGTGCCAGGTGTCATCCCCCTCCGGTTACATCGGCTGGGTGCGTGGAAGCTTTGTCTGGCCAGATTGAAGCAAGACAATCCCGCCCCACGTCGTCTCCCTGGGATGCCGCTGCACAAGCGGCACTTGCCCGAGACTTGCTGGGTCGCTTTCGTCTGGTTACATGTCTGGAATATACGACTATATAGCGTAATGACCGCGCGGTGTCAAGCAGTTTTTTCCTAAAACAGCACTAATATGCGAAATCCCTGAAAACACGGGAAATATCCCCATTCCAGTTGCCGTGATACAAGGCCAGCAACTGGTCTGCGGCGGTTTTTCCTGTTGTGACGGACTCATCC
>JANPCL010000218.1:0-32679 GCA_031430915.1 Hyphomicrobiales bacterium | reverse complement strand
GTCTGGAATTTGCAAGGCAGTCTGCACAGCCTCCCCGCCAATATAAGACAAGGCCAGCAACAACCCGGCAAAGATCGCGCCGACAGGGTTCAGCCTACCGAGGAACGCAACGATGATGGCAGAGAAACCGTAGCCCGGCGAAATCTGCGGCTGCAATTGTCCGACGACGGATGAAATTTCTATTGCACCCGCAAGCCCGGCGAGCCCACCCGACAGCATCATGCAGAACATCACGGTACGGTTTTCCGAAAAACCGGAAAACCGCGCGGCCCGGGGTGAATGTCCAGTGACCGTAATCTCAAACCCTTTCAGCGTGCGCGACATGACAAAGCCAAGCGCCAGCGCCACCACCAGTGAAATCACCACACCAAGGTGAATTCCCGACGTCAGGTAAGGCAAAAGCTGCCAGTCTGCGAATGTGATTGTCTTTGGAAAGTTGAAACCCTTGGGGTCGCGCCATGGCCCGCGCACCAGCCAGTCTAGAAATAACTGGATGACATAGACCAGCATCAGGGAGGTGAGAATTTCATTGGCGTGGAACCGGTTGCGCAGGAAAGCAGGTATAGCTCCCCAGGCCATGCCACCCAGCGTTCCAAGGCCGATCATCAGGATCAGTGTCAGCGGTGATTGAAAGTCTGGAAAATAAACCGGCACAAAGCCGGCAGCAATCGCCCCTGCCGTCAACTGCCCTTCCGCCCCGATGTTCCAGACGTTGGCCAGATAAGCGACGGACAACCCAGCCCCGATCAGCACCAGGGGTGCCGCCTTCACCAGCAACTGTTCCACCGACCACACCTGTGTCAACGGTTCGATAAAATACACGTAAAGCCCCGTCAGCGGGTTCACACCGCGCAGGGCGAAGATCACCGCTGCAGTAACCACAGTTAGTGCCAGCGCAATGAAAGGTGAAGCCAAAGCCATGGCTGCCGAACGTTCCGGTCGTTTCTCAAGCCGCAACATGTTTCACCTCGTGTGCGCCCGCCATCAACAGGCCAATGGTTTCGCGTGTCAGTGATTGCGCTGTCTGCGCCTCCGACAATTCCCCCCGCGAGATGACAGCAACGCGATCTGCAATTTCAAAAATTTCATCAAGATCCTGGCTGATCACCAGTACGGCTGATCCCGCCCGCGCCAGATCGACCAGCGCCTGGCGGATGGCAGCAGCAGCCCCTGCATCAACCCCCCAGGTGGGTTGGTTGACAACAAGAATACCAGGATTGCGGTCCAACTCGCGTCCCATCACAAATTTCTGCAGATTGCCACCCGACAGCGCCCGCGCCTCAGGGTCTGCCTTGCCCTTGCGCACGTCATAATTTTTGACAATGCGTTCCTTGGCCACCGTTGCCTGTGCCATGTGCACAAGACCACGCCGCGAAATCGCAACGTCCGACGCATGCAATGTCAGTACCATGTTGGTGGACAGCGGCAAGTTGGGAACCGCACCATGACCAAGGCGCTCTTCGGCGACAAAAGCCATGCCCGCCTTCCGCCTTTGATTGACACCCTGTCTGCCAATAGCCACCCCGTCTGCCATCAGCATGGCGGCGTCTGCAAGACGCCGCTCACCTGACAGCGCATCAAACAATTCGCCCTGGCCATTGCCTGCCACACCGGCTATCGCAACCACCTCGCCCGCATATACGCTGAGCGAAACTGATTTAAGGCTGGTGGCAAAAGCCCCGTCACCCGGCAGTGACAGGTTTTTCAATACCAGCCTGTCCCGCCCGCGCATGAACACCGTGCTATGCCGCACCGATTGCACCTCTGCCCCCACCATCAGCCGCGCCAATGAAGCAGGCGTTTCCTGCCGTGGATCAACGCTCGCCACCACCTTGCCATGGCGCAGAATGGTTGCAGCGGTGCAAAGACCCCTCACCTCATCGAGCCGATGCGATATGTAAAGAACTGCACAGCCCTCCGACGCCAGCCGCTTCAGCACCACAAACAACTGGTCAGCCTCTTGCGGTGTGAGCACCGATGTCGGCTCATCCATGATCAGCAGTTTCGGGCTTTGCAACAGGCAGCGCAGGATTTCGATGCGCTGCCGCTCCCCCACTGACAGGTCGCCGACAACAGATGTTGGATCAACCGGCAAACCATAGTCAGTCGAAACATCAGTGATGCGTTTGGACAATGTAGCGATATTGAAGGCACCGTCCAGTGCCAACGCAATATTCTCCCCTACTGTCAATGATTCAAACAACGAGAAATGTTGAAACACCATGCCAATACCAAGCTTGCGCGCCTCCGCCGGATTGGCCAATTGAACGCTTTGACCGTTCCACAAAAATTCCCCCGATGTCGGGTGAAGCGCCCCATAAATCATTTTCACAAGCGTAGACTTGCCCGCACCGTTTTCACCCAGAAAAGCATGAATCTCACCCGGCATCACCGAGAGTGACACATCATCGTTGGCGCGCAGGCTGCCAAACACCTTCACGATGTGGCGGGCTTCGAGGAGGGGTGTAGGTTTGGTCAAGCGGTGGTCCTTTCGGCAGCATCAAATCAGATCAATGACAGTTCGCACAAGAGGCAGTTTGAAAGATGTGGGAAACCTTCATCCCCCCATAACCTGCGCCGCCATGTCCCCATCCACCGCCTTCAACAATGCTGCAATGGTTCCCCGCAAAATCATGTCGGTCTCGAAAGAAACAAATTCAATCGACACATTCTTGCGCAACTCTTCAATCACCCCCGCCACCACACCCCGATGCAGGGACGGCTCGATGATGTGGGCCGCATTTAATCCCGGCCCCGCAATCACAATGCGATCCGGATTCAAAATCGCGATCAATCGAGCAATGCCAATGCCCAGTGCCTCACCCGCTTTTTCAAAAGCCTGAACGGCTTTCACGTCACCATCAACAGCACGCTTCAGCAGCGCCTGCATCAACTTGGGATCAATGGCTTCATGCGGTGCATCATCATCGCGTGCTCCATTGGCTTCTCGCCAGATGCCATAGTCAGCTGCATAAGCCTCGATGCAGCCTCGCCGTCCACAGCGGCAGGGCGCGCCATGGGGAATATGGTTCATATGTCCAAACTCGCAAGCACCCCCTGTCGCCCCGAGGTAGACCTTGCCATCAATGATCAATCCCATGCCCACGCCGTAGCCGGTAAAAATTGTGGCCGTGGTACCGCGGTTTGTGTGTGGGTCTTCAGCCAGAAAACCTTCTGCAATCATGTTGGCATCGTTGGCTATCAGGCAGCCGACACCCAGTTTGGCGGTGATGGGGCCCGTGAGAGGTATATTCTTCGCTGAAAACGCAGGCGACCAGACAAGGCTGCCTTCCTTGTCATCCGCCAGACCCTGTACGGCAATGCCAATGCGGGCGATTGCAGAAGGCCCGAACCCGGCGGTTTTCAGAAAATCCAATATCGCAACTGCCACATCTTCGCCAAAACGTTCGGCCTTGGCCTTGTAAGTTGGCATGTAAAGAGACGAGCGATGCAGAATCTGCCCATTGAAGTCGGCAATCGCCAGGCCAACTGCATCAATGGAGATATTGACGGCCAATACGTGTGCTGCACCTGCCTTGATGCCAAGCCGCACCACGGGCCGTCCCCTCCGCGTCGAAGCCCCAAGCGGAAATTCCTGATCCAGTTCTTCGATGACCTGTTCTGCAATCAGATGCGAGGCAATGGATGTGATGGAGGCGGGTGACAGTCCCGTTGCACGGCCAACTTCAATCCGCGCCAGCGCGCCATGGCGGCGCAGCGCGTTCAAGACAACACGGCGGTTTTGCCGCCGCACCAGTTCACTGTCGGCTTTTTCCTGCATCCCCAACGGCGCCCGTTCTCGCCAATATTTTTCTTATCGTTGCTTTCGATATTGACTCTCGCATGGCAGATATGCAACTATTATTTTGGACGTCAAAAAAATTCATGAATTCAAAGCAACGTCTGCTTCGCGCGTTTCAAAAGGTGGTGACAAAACCATCAAGTGACGTCCCGACGAAACACGGGAGGCAACAGGAGGATCTAAAATATGAAGCGTGCATTTTATGCAGTAGTCGCGGGCGCAATGTTGCTCAGCGTATCGAGCCTTGCAGCCCAGGCTGCTGGCAAAACCATTGCCGTGTCCTGGAAGACCTTCCAGGAAGAGCGTTGGAAGACCGACGAAGCCGCCATCAAGGCTGCTGTTGAAGCTGCTGGCAACAAGTACATCTCGACAGATGCGCAAGGCTCTGCCCAGAAGCAGGCAGCTGACATCGAAGGCCTGATTTCGCAAAAGCCGGACGTTGTGTTGGTTGTAGCATTTGACTCGGATGCAATCCTCCCCTCGATCAAGGCGCTCAGCGATGCTGGCATCAAGTCGATTGCCTATGACGTGCAGTTCGAAGATCCAAACGCGCTCTACATCACTTTCGACAATGTCGGCGTAGGCCGCATTATTGCCCGTGAAGTGCAGGCTGCAAAGCCCGAAGGCAACTACGCCTTCATCAAGGGTGACAAGGGCGATCCAAACGCCACATTCCTGTTCCAGGGCATGATGGAAGTATTGAAGGATGGCCTCGACAGCGGCAAGATCAAGAACGTCTGCGAAACCTTCACCGACGGTTGGAAGCCAGACAACGCCCAGAAGAACATGGAGCAATGCCTGACATCCACAGGTAACAAGGTTGACGCTGTATTGTCTGAAAATGACGGCATGGCATCAGGTGTTGTTGCTGCTTTGACCGCACAGGGCATGGCTGGCATTCCAGTCGGTGGCCAGGACGGTGACTTGGCTGCTATCAACCGCGTAGCGCTTGGAACGCAAACTGTTTCAGTTTGGAAGAACGCTTCAGACCTCGGCAAAGTCGCTGCAGAAGCAGCAAACGCCCTGGCTGACGGCACCGACATGAAAGCTATTGCTGGTGTTGCAATGTTCAACGGCGGCAAGAACAAGGTCGAAATGAACTCGATCCTCTTGGCTCCAACAGCCATCACCAAGGCAAACGTCAACGTCGCCATCGACGCTGGCCACATCACCAAGGAACAGGCCTGTGCAGGCGTGGCCGCTGGTGCAGTGCCTGGCTGCTAAGCTTTAGCGCCAATGATACGGGCCGCGTCAGACTGAAAAGCTTGGCGCGGCTTTTTTAGTACGATCACTCGTGTACAACTGTCTCGTCATCCTCGCGAATGCGGGGATCCAGACTTTCAACACGCGAGATCGCTCAAAGTCTGGATTCCCGCGTTCGCGGGAATGACGAACAAAAGAGTGATTCCGGAGCCATCCATGTCCAACACCACCAGCACCAGTCCCGCCCTGCAAAACGAGGGCCCCATCACCCGCTTTTTCCGGGCCACGGAAATTGACGCACGCATGTTGGGCATGCTGGTTGCCCTCATCCTGATCTGGTTCATCTTTGATATTGCCAGCGGTATCTTGCGCGGTAATTTCGGAGGCCTGTTGGGCGGGTCTTTCCTGACGCCGCGCAACCTCTGGACCCTGCTGGTGCAAACTTCATCCATCGCCGTGATGTCGACAGGCATGGTATTGTTGATTGTCATGCGCCAGCTTGATCTGTCTGTCGGTTCAATGCTGTCCATGGTTGCCGTTGCCGGGGCCGTTGTTCAGGTCTTCAAACTGGCTCCCATGCTGGGCGTGGGTCACCCCGCCATCTGGATCATTGGTGTTATAGTCTGCATCTTGTTGGGCGCAGCCGTAGGCGCGCTGAATGGCTGGCTCACAGCCTACGCAAAAATCCCAGCCTTCATTGTAACCTTGGGCGGGTTGCTTGCCTACAGCGGAATCGCCTTTTACATGGCCAAGGGCGAAACCGTAGCCCCGATGGACAAGACTTTTGAAGTGTTTGGCGGTGGCATTCCCGCAAGCTGGCTTGGTCCCGTCTGGAGCTGGGCCATTGCCTTGATTGTTTGTGCCGCCATCATCTTCGCCATCGTCAACGGCCGGCGTCAGCGCAAACGCTTCAACTTCCCGCTGAGACCAGTCTGGGCGGAAGTCTTTCTCGCCGCCGTCGGCAGCGCAGTCGTCCTTGAAGTCACCCACGTGATGAACTCCTATCCATGGCCCTTCAAGCTCATCGAAAACTACGCCAAGGCCAACGGTGGCGTAATACCGCCGGGCATTGAAGACAAGGATGCCTCCGCCATTTGCATGGCCGCGGACAAAGTCGTGCGTTGCACGGAAGGCCTGATTTATTACACCGGATATTCCCTGCCTGTGATCGTGGCGCTGGTGGTTGGATTGCTGATGACCTTCCTCGCGACACGCACACAATTTGGCCGTTACGTCTATGCCATCGGCGGTAACCCCGAGGCCGCAGAACTTGCAGGCATCAACACCAAATGGATGATCGTCAAGGTCTTCGCTTTGATGGGTGCCCTCGTCGGCATCTCCGCCATCATCTCGTCAGCCCGGCTCAATGCCGCCACCAATGCGCTTGGCCTCACCAACGAACTTTACGTGATCGCCGCTACTGTCATCGGCGGCACGTCACTCGCTGGCGGTGTGGGCACCATTTATGGTGCCATGATCGGCGCACTGATGATGCAGTCCATCATCTCTGGCATGTCGCTGCTGAACCTGCCTGCCGCATTCCAGAATGTGGTGGTGGGCGTGGTTCTTGTGCTCGCCGTTTATCTCGATCAACTTTATTCCCGCCGCGTCAAGTAAGGGGAGGCATCCATGGCAAAACCATCCGCAAAGAAGGCAGCCCCCAAAAAAGCTGCAACAAAAAAAGCTGCAAAGATCATTGAAACCCACGAGACGCCAAGGGCGGTGCAAGGCGCCGAACCCGTTACGGCATCCAAGGACCGTGGCGCACCCCTCATTGAAATGCGTGACATCTCCATTGCCTTTGGCGGTATCAAGGCCGTCGACCACGCCTCCCTCGATTTATACCCGGGCGAAGTCGTAGGTCTCCTCGGTCACAATGGTGCCGGCAAATCCACGCTCATCAAGGTGCTGTCGGGAGCCTACAAGCGCGACGCCGGGCAAATTCTTGTTGAAGGCAAGGAAGTCAAGATCGAAAACCCGCGCGACGCCAAGGCGCAAGGCATCGAGACAATTTATCAGACGTTGGCCTTGGCCGACAATGTCGACGCTGCCGCCAACTTGTACTTGGGCCGCGAACTTAAAACCTCCTTCGGCACGTTGGACGACGTCGCCATGGAAGCCGAATGTCGGAAAGTGATGCACCGCCTCAATCCCAATTTCCGCCGCTTCAAGGAACCGGTTTCGAAATTGTCCGGCGGCCAGCGTCAATCGGTGGCCATTGCAAGAGCCATCCACTTCAATGCCCGCATCCTGATCATGGACGAGCCCACAGCCGCCTTGGGCCCGCAGGAAACTGCGCAAGTCGGCGAACTCATCAAGCAATTGAAAGCCGAAGGCATAGGCATATTCCTGATCAGCCATGATTTGCATGACGTGTTTGATCTCGCGGACCGTCTCTGCGTCATGAAAAACGGCAAGGTCGTCGGCACCGCCTCAACCAAGGACGTGAACCACGATGAAGTGCTGGGCATGATCATCGCAGGAAAATGTCCGAAAGGCGCAATACCGGGTCCGGGAGCAATGCGCGAGGTGGCTTGACCCAAGAAATGCTTCGAGGCCCGCGAAAGCGCGAGCCCTTGCGAGCCTCGAAGGGCCGTCTTGCACTCGTCACACAGCTGATGCAAATCTCCGTGCCATGCAAAAACAAATCCTCTCCGAATTCCTGGGCACTCTCCTACTCCTCGCCACCGTCGTCGGCTCCGGCATCATGGGTGAAAGCCTCAGCGGTGGAAATATTGCCATTGCTCTCCTCGCCAATGCACTGGCAACAGGTGCAATCCTCTTTGTACTGATCAGTATTTTTGGCCCCATCTCCGGGGCACAATTCAATCCTGTCGTGACCTTGGCCATGGTCGCGACAGGCCGCTTGCCCAAAACCAGTATTGCGCCTTATCTCTTCGCGCAGCTTGCGGGAGCCGTTCTCGGCGTTGTACTCGCCCATGCCATGTTCGACCAGCCGCTTTTGCAAATTTCACACAAACTGCGCTGGGGCAGCGGCCAATGGATCGCAGAAGCCACCGCCACTTTTGGATTGCTGCTCACCATCTTCGGCTTGTTGCGCCACAAAGCCGAAATCATCCCGCAAGCTGTGGCGTTTTACATCATGGGGGCATATTGGTTCACGGCCTCTACCAGTTTTGCCAACCCGGCTGCGACATTGGCGCGCGGCCTCACCAACAGTTTTGCAGGCATCGCTCCCACTTGCGTCGGGGCTTTTATAATCGCGCAATGCCTGGGGGCGTTGTTGGCCGTTGTCGTTGCCCGCAAACTGTTTGAAGCCAACACATGACCGTCGTTATCCATCACAACCCCGACTGTGGCACGTCACGCAATGTCGTGGCACTTGTCGAAGCCTGTGGCTACACACCCACAATCATCGAATATCTGAAAACCGGATGGACTCGCCCGCAGCTTCTCGCGCTTTTTGCCGCTGCCAATCTCACACCGCGCAGCGCGCTTCGCGAAACCAAGTCACCGGCAAAAGAACTTGGCCTGCTTGATCCCATAGTATCAGACGAAACACTGCTCGATCACATGGTGTTGCATCCGGTACTGGTGAACCGCCCCATTGTCTGCACAGCAAAAGGCGTCAAACTCTGCCGTCCCAGTGAAATGGTACTACACCTGTTGGACCGCGTGCCGAATGAACCCTTCCTGAAAGAGGACGGCTCAATCCTCGATGTCACGCACTTCCAATCAAAATCCCCGTAAGGAAAACCAGAAAGCCACCAACGGCAATCTGCATCGCGGCTTTCAAAAACGGTGTGTCCATGTATTTCCAGCGGATCCACGAAATAATGCCGAGTTCGACAAACACAACGGCAATCGCAATGCCCGTGGCGACCTGAAAATTCGGAATAAGATAGGGAAGCGTATGCCCCAATCCACCGACCGCCGTCATGATGCCCGAAGCCAGCCCGCGCATCAGCGGTCGTCCGCGCCCACTGAGCTTGCCATCATCGGACAAACCCTCAGCCAGCCCCATGGAAATACCAGCCCCTACTGACGCCGCAATGCCCACCAGAAAAGTTTCCCAGGTATTGCCAGTTGCGAAAGCTGCCGCAAACAACGGAGCGAGCGTGGACACCGAACCATCCATCAAGCCCACCAATCCAGGCTGCACCACTTCCAAGACAAACAACCGCTTTTCGGCTTGACCCTCTTCAGACTTCACATCCTCGGTGACATGTTCAAGACCGAGTTTGCGTGCCAATGACTCATGGCCCTTCTCTGCCGCCGCCAGTTTCAGCAACAGGTCTTTAACCGCAAGATCAGTCGTCTGGGCTGCGGCTTGCGTGTAAAAGCGTGCATTCTCCAGTTCGATCACTTCCGCATGTTTGCGCATGGCCTCAATGCCCTGGCGACTGACGCGCCACATGGGCATATGCTGCACAAAGCCGTGCACATCAGCACGACGTATCAAGGGAATGAAATCGCCAAATTTGCCGCGATAGAACTTCGTCAAGCGGTCCCGGTGCTCAAACTCCTCCGCCGACATTTCCAGAAACACCTTGGCCGACGCCGCATAGGTGGGCGTCAAAGCATTGGCAAAAGCCCCATAACCCCGCGCATCATCTTCTTCAGACGAAATCGCAAGGGCGAGAAGTTCCTGTTCGGTGAGATCGGAGAAGGTTTTCATGGCTGCATATTAGAACGATTCTAAATGCAGTCCAGATCAGTTCTCGTCCATCTTGAGCGCCGCTATGAAAGCCTCCTGCGGAATATCAACCTTGCCGAACTGCCGCATCTTTTTCTTGCCTTCCTTCTGTTTGTCCAGAAGTTTGCGCTTGCGGGAAATATCGCCCCCGTAGCACTTGGCCGTAACATCCTTGCGCATGGCCGACAGAGTTTCACGCGCCACCACCTTGCCGCCGATCGATGCCTGAATCGGGATCTTGAACATATGGCGGGGGATCAGGTCTTTCAGCTTTTCGCACATGACGCGGCCGCGCTGTTCGGCGCGGGTGCGGTGAACCACCATTGACAATGCATCCACAGCTTCTTCATTGACGAGGATCGATAGCTTCACCAGATCTGCCTGCAAATATTCCGTCATCTTGTAGTCAAACGACGCATAGCCCTTCGACACGGATTTCAGGCGATCATAGAAATCAAACACCACTTCGTTGAGTGGCAGGTCGTAAACCACCATGGCGCGGGAACCGGCATAGGTCAGCTGCTTCTGCCGACCACGGCGGTCTTCACACAGCTTCAACACCGAACCCAGATAATCATCAGGCACGAAAATCGTGGCTTCGATCCACGGTTCGTCCATCGTCAGGATTTGCGACACGTCCGGCATATCCGCCGGGTTGTGCATGTCAACATGCGTGCCATCACGCAGATTTATTTTGTAGATAACACTCGGCGCGGTGGTGATGATTTCGACATTGAACTCGCGTTCAATCCGCTCACGGATGATTTCGAGATGCAACAGCCCGAGGAAGCCACAGCGGAAGCCAAAGCCCAAGGCAGCAGACGTTTCCATTTCATAGGTGAAGGACGCGTCGTTCAAACGCAACTTGCCCATGGCCTCGCGCAGATCTTCGAATTCTGACGCATCGACAGGGAAGAATCCTGCAAACACCACCGATTGCGCTTCCTTGAAGTCAGGCAGGGCTTGTGCAGTGGGATTGCGGTCATCGGTGATGGTGTCACCCACCCGTGTATCCGCCACTTCCTTGATGGCCCCGGTGAAAAAGCCGATCTCGCCCGGACCCAATTCATCAACAACAACTTTCTTGGGCCGCGATACACCGACGCGTTCTATATTATAGACGCCGCCCGAGCCCATCATCTTGACCCGCATGCCCTTCTTCAGCACGCCGTCTTTGATGCGCACCAGAACCACAACGCCCAGGTAAGCATCATACCAAGAGTCAACCAGCAGCGCCTTCAGGGGCGCATCACGGTCGCCCTTGGGGGCAGGCAAACGCGTGATGATGGCTTCCAAGACATCCGGCACACCAAGGCCGGTCTTGGCCGAAATCAAAACCGCGTCCTGCGCGTCAATGCCAATCACGTCTTCGATCTGTTGCTTGATGCGGTCAGGCTCTGCCGCCGGCAAATCCACCTTGTTCAACACCGGCACAATTTCGAGATTGGCATTGATGGCTTGATACACATTGGCCAATGTCTGCGCCTCAACACCTTGCGAAGCATCGACAACCAGCAACGCACCTTCGCAGGCGGCAAGCGAGCGCGAAACCTCATAGGCAAAGTCCACGTGGCCTGGCGTGTCGATCAGGTTCAGCACATAGGCCTTGCCGTCCTTGGCCTTGTAGTCGAGCCGCACCGTATTGGCCTTGATGGTGATGCCACGTTCCCGCTCAAGATCCATCGAGTCCAGAATCTGGTCCTGCATGTCACGGTCGGCCACCGCCCCGGTGAGCTGGATCAGTCGATCCGCCAAGGTGGACTTGCCGTGGTCAATATGGGCGACGATGGAGAAATTGCGGATATGGGAAAGATCAGTCATGGCCGCAGCGTTTGGCAGGGGTGGCGTTCTAGGTCAAGCCGCAGCACTTGGCCCTTGCCGTCGCAGGGTGAGGGCTTTAGGGCACAAGGCATGTCACGTTTCACTGCCTCTTTGCTGGTTTTGCTCGCTGCCGCCCTCTGGGGCACCGGCTTCTATTTTCAGAAGACTGCCATGGACCATTTGGGCCCTTTGCAGTTTCTGGGCTTTCGCGGTCTTTTGGCCTCCGTGGCCTTGGCACCCTTTGCCCTGCGCGAATCCCGCCTGAATACAACACCCCTCAGGGCAGCCTTTCCGCTGGTCATCGTCGGCGGCCTCGTGTTTTTCACCGCAGGAGTGTTGCAGCAAAACGGCCTGTTCACCGCCACGGTCACAAACACAGGGTTCTTGACAGCCCTTTATGTGGTGATTACGCCGCTGTTGTTGTGGGGCCTGATGGGGCAAAAACCTTCGGCCAAACTTTGGGTCGCAGTGCTTCTCGCCAGTTGCGGCATCTGGGCTTTGGGCGGTGGCAGCACCAGTGCCTTTTCGAAGGGCGATGTGCTGATAGCCCTCTCCGCTATTTTCTGGTCGCTCTATATGGTGATCACCACCAAGGCCGCCCCCCACGCCAAGCCCATGCAAATCACCTGTCTGGTCTTCGTGGTGTTGGCGATTCTGGGCTGGAGTTCGGCTATTGCGCTCGAAGATATCAACTGGCCATCTGTCAAAGCCGCCGCCCCTTCCATTCTCTATGTCGGGCTTTTGGCGAGTGCGGTGTGCTATGCCATCATCGCCAGCGCCGTCCGCTACATCCCGGCCACCCATGCGTCCATCCTGCTCAGCACAGAGACACTTTTTTCTGCCACCGCAGGCCACGTCATTTTGGGTGAACGCATGGGCGCAATCGGCTGGGTCGGGGCAGCACTACTGTTGACAGCGGTGGTGATTGTGCAGTGGAAGTCGAAAGTGCCTACCCGAGACGCCGGGGTGCCACTGCTGTAGCTGTCAACGGGTCTTCCGGCCATGCGTGTTTGGGATATCTGCCCCGCATATCCTTCCGCACATCAGGATAGCCCTGTAGCCAGAAGGTTTCCAGTGATTGCGTGACGGCCACCGGCTTCATGCCGGGTGACAGCATGATGATTTTTATCCGAGCTCTGCCATCTGCCACCTGCGGGGCCGACGTCATGCCGAACATTTCCTGCAGACGTACACTCAACGTCGGATCGCCTTCTACATCATAGTCGATGCGATAACTTCCACCACCCGGCACCGTCATCCGCTGCGGAGCAAGCTTGTCCATGCGGCGCAACAAATCCCCCGGCACCAAACCTTGCAAAATCTGCAACAGGTCAAGCCGCGCTAAATCCGCTTTCCGCATCATTCCCTCAAGATAGGGCAGCAACCACGACTCACTGGCTTCCAGCAAAGCCGCGTCACTCAAATCCGGAAAACCAGCATCCGGCATTATGCGGGCGAGGAACCTTACCCGCGCCTGAAAGCTCCGCGCTGTCTCGCTCCACGGCAGGGCCGCAAGTCCCATCGCACGCACACCCTCAAGCATGGCCGCCGCAGTCAAAGCAGTATCAATCTTTGCCGCAGGCTTTTCCTGCAACACGATGGCTCCGAGTTTGCGCATCAAACCTGCCTTCACCGCATTCGCCTTGGCGTCCCAGAATACGCCTTCACTCTCAACAATCAGATCAGAAAAATGTGTTTCGATATCGCGGTCTGTCAACACAGCCGCAAGCCGCGCCTTGCCATCACCACTTGCGCCGTCCAGCGTGGCAATCGCCAACCAGTCGGATTTGTTGAGATTGTCATGCTCCGGCAAAATCGCGCCACCACCGCCCGACAATTGGAACCGCGAACCGCGCTTGCGCCCGATGCGATCCGGGTAGGCAAGTGCAATGAAAACTCCTGCCCCAACCTCGTCATTCCCGCGAAGGCGGGAATTCAGACTTTCACCAACTTCAGTGCCCGGAGCTGGATCCCCGCTTTCGCGAGGATGACGGTGAAGGGAGCTGAGAATCTGCTTCACCGTCTGCTTCCAACGTTCTTTTGCCACTCCTCGCAACATCATCAATCGTTGCTCAACATCAACGGGCGCATCCCGGGCCGCGCCGTCCCGCTCAGACAAAAAGGCTGCTATTTCCGCTGCTGATTGGCCGGCACCCCTCGCCTTGCCCGCAACCACCATGTGGGCAAGGCGGGGATGCAAGGGCAATTCCGCCATCGCCCGGCCATGGGGCGTGATGCTGTTGTCGGCATGCAAAGCCGAAAGTCGCTTCAGCAAATCCTGTGCCTGCCCAAAGGCCGCACGAGGCGGCACTTCAAACCACGGCAATACGTCAAGCGTTGTAACGCCCCAGCGTGCCAATTCCAGAACCAAGTCAGACAAATCCGCCGACCGTATCTCCGGATCATCATGTGCCGCCAGCGCCCGCGTTTCCGCCTCTGGCCACAAACGATAACAACGCCCGGGTCCAAGTCGCCCCGCACGACCCTTGCGCTGTTCCGCTGAGGCTTGGCTCACACGCACAGTATCCAGCGACGTCATGCCCGACGCCGGATCAAAGCGAGGGCTCCGCTTCAAGCCCGTATCAATAACGGCCTCAACGCCCTCAATCGTTAACGACGTTTCTGCAATTGTCGTCGCCAGCACAACCTTGCGCCGCCCCGCTGGTGATGCCCGTATCGCCTCATCCTGTGCCTGCAAAGCCATGGCACCATAGAGTGGATGTACATCAACAGTGGTCGGCAATTCAGAATGTAACAACATCTCTTCCACCCGGCGAATTTCACCTTCACCCGGCAGGAACACAAGCAGACTACCCTTCACATCCGCGAGCGCGCGGCGAATAGCTTTCACAGTGTCATCGGCCAATGTGAATCGAGACGCCTTCTCGAGATGCACCACATCAACAGGAAACATCCGCCCCTTGGCGGAAATCACAGGGCCAGAATCCAGATGCGTGGACAGTCGCTCTGAATCCAAGGTCGCCGACATCACCATGATCTTGAGATCATCCCGCAGCCCCCGTTGCACATCGAGCGCCAAGGCCAGCCCCAGATCACCATCCAGAGACCGTTCATGAAATTCATCAAAAATCAAAAGCCCGGTGTCGGTCAATTCCGGATCATGCTGCAAGCGCCGCGTCAGTATGCCTTCCGTCACAACTTCAATCCGTGTACGGACGGACACTTTTCGCTCCAGCCGCACTGTGTAACCCACAGTCTCGCCAACAGCTTCACCCAGCGTATCCGCCATGCGCTTTGCAGCCGCCCGTGCCGCGAGTCGTCGTGGTTCCAGCATGACAATGCGACGACCCTTGAGCCAAGGCTCATCCAGCAAGGCCAAAGGCACCCGCGTGGTTTTGCCGGCACCTGGTTCCGCCACCAACACTGCATTGGGATTCGCCGCAAGCGCAGCCTTTAAATCAGGAATAACAAGATCAACTGGAAATCCGGTCACACCTCATTCGCCCAAGGTGGATTGGCACCGGGGCGCGATACCGTTATCGCTGCGCACTTCATGGCAAACTCTGCCGCATGCATCAGCTGTGTTGCTTCAATTGAACCCATGGTTTTTTTGTTGAGCAGGGCATTGCGATGCAGGTAGGTCAGAAACCCGGCCGTGAAAGTATCGCCAGCCCCCACCGTATCAGCCACTTTCACCTTTGGCGCAGCAAGCGATAGCGAATGCAATTTCGTGAACACCTCAACGCCAGTCCCACCACGGGTAATGGCCACAATTTTCGCACCCAACTTGATCCAGGCCTTGGCCACTTTCGCAAACTCTTGTTTGCCCGTCATATAGGCTACATCTTCGTCGGAAATTTTCACAATGTCAGTCTTGGCAATCAGCCGCTTCAGGCGTGCGAGGTGCTTTTTCTTGTCCTTGATCACAGTCGGGCGAATATTGGGGTCAAGCGAAATCACATGGGACTTCGACGCCTTCTTCAACAGCGCCTCATAAATGCCGCCCGATGGTTCGGGGATCAGCGAAATCGAACCGAAATGCAAAGCCGCGATCGACTTTGGCAATTTTGGAATGTCACGCTTTTCCAGCATGCGGCCCGCCGAACCTTCGTCGATAAAGGAATAGCGCGCATGCCCGTCCGTCAATTTCACCAGCGCCAAAGTAGTATGCAAATCTTTTGTGCGGATATATTTTGTCGATACGCCCGCGTCCTTCAAGCCTTCAGTCAAACTGTCGCCAAAAAAGTCCGAAGAGATACCTGCAAAAAATCCCGTAGGCGTGCCCAATCGGCCCAGTGCAATCGCCGTATTGAAAACCGAGCCACCGTTAAATGGTTGATACAAATCTGTTCCGTCAGCGCCTTTGCGCGGCAGCATGTCAATCAGCGCCTCACCACAACATAAGATCATTTTAAAACTCCAGCCTCTTTGAAGCAAACCATAGCTATGCCCTTGGCGAATGGCAATAAATCACTGGGTCGGATTTATTGTATTTGTCGCATCAGGGGTGTAAACGGCCCGCCATGACAACACGCATCATTCCTGTCGACGACTTCGACCTCGTGATCTTCGGTGCCACCGGCGATCTGGCCCAACGCAAACTTTTGCCAGCCTTGTTCCACCGCGACGAGCAGGGCCAGTTGCCAGATGGTGCCTGCATCATCGGCACATCGCGCAAAGCCATGTCAAAGCAAGAGTTCCGGGACTTCGCGGCCAAGGCCATCGACAGCCACGCCAAGGCCATGAACTCAACAGCCGAAGTGATCGAGCGCTTCCTCAATCGCCTCAGTTATTACGCTGCCGAAGCCTCGAAAGACGATGGTTGGGTTGCGCTCGAACAAGAATTGGCGGATCGTCAGGACGTCGTTCGTGTCTTCTATCTTGCAGTAGGTCCGGATTTGTTTGGCGCAATCTGCGACCGCCTCGGCGAACATCATCTCGTCACCCCGAAATCCCGCATCGTAGTCGAAAAACCATTGGGCAAAGATGGTGCGTCAGCTGAAGCCACCAACAATTCCATCGGCAAGGTTTTTGCAGAAGAATCAATATATCGCATCGACCATTACCTCGGCAAGGAAACCGTACAGAATTTGATGGCTTTGCGCTTTGCCAATCTGCTGTTCGAACCCGTATGGAATTCCGCCCATATCGACCACGTTCAAATTACCGTTTCTGAAACTTTGGGCGTGGAAGGCCGCGCGGGTTATTACGATACGTCTGGAGCACTGCGCGACATGGTCCAGAACCACATTCTGCAATTGCTCTGCCTCGTCGCCATGGAGCCGCCGTCATCAATGGATGCCGATGCACTGCGCGATGAAAAACTGAAAGTGCTGAAAGCGCTGAAACCAATCCCGCAGGAAAAGTTCGACCACCTCGTCGTGCGCGGGCAATACAAGGCAGGTGCATCTGAAACCGGTGCCGTGCCGGGCTACCTCGATGAACTTGGTAACCCTGATTCAACCACGGAAACCTTCGTGGCGCTGAAAGCCGAAATTGGCTCGTGGCGCTGGAATGGTGTGCCGTTCTATCTGCGCACGGGTAAGCGCTTGCCAGCCCGACTGTCGGAAATTGTTGTCGAGTTCAAAGCTGTGCCCCACTCCATGTTCGGGAAATCCGCAGGCGCTATTTCGCCCAACCGCCTGGTCATTCGTTTGCAGCCGGATGAAGGCGTAAAACTCTGGTTGATGATCAAAGACCCCGGCCCCGGCGGCATGCGCCTGCAACCTGTGCCGCTGGACATGAGCTTCAAGGAAGCCTTCAACGTGCGCAATCCCGACGCCTATGAGCGCCTGCTCATGGACGTGGTGCGCGGCAATCAAACCCTGTTCATGCGCCGCGACGAAGTGGCTGCGGCTTGGCATTGGATTGACCCCATCCTCGATTATTGGAAGACCTCAAACGATGTGCCGAAGCCTTACACATCGGGCACCTGGGGGCCAGCGTCTTCCGTGGCGCTGATTGAGCGCGACGGCAACACCTGGCAGGAATCGACCCTGTGATCGCAGCCCGACATGACTTTGTAAATCGTGATGCGCTGGCGGCTGGCCTCGCCGACCGTGTGGCCCGCGGCCTGTCCCGCGCCATTTCCCGGCAAGGCAGCGCCACCCTCGCAGTATCCGGCGGCACCACTCCAACGCTGTTTTTCGAACACCTTTCACGCGAGCCGATCACGTGGGAAAAAGTGACAATCACCCTCGTCGACGAACGTCAGGTTGACGAAGACAGCCCCCGTTCCAACGCACGATTGGTGCGTCAAAACCTGTTACAAGACCAAGCCGCAGCCGCAAAATTTGTGCCACTGTTCAGAAATGAACTGAAAGCTTCATCGCTTGATTTCGACGTGGTTGTTCTGGGAATGGGGGATGACGGTCACACCGCATCATTCTTTCCGAATGGTGATCGTTTGGCCGAAGCGCTCAACATGAAAACCGTATCTGCTCTTGTGCCAATGCAAGCCCCCAACGCAGGTGAGCCACGCCTCACCTTCACTCTACCTGCCTTGCTGAAAGCCAAAGTGTTGTGCCTTCACATCGAAGGTGCGAAAAAACAAACCGTGCTTGAAAAAGCCATGGCGGGAACCGACGTGCTGGACATGCCAATCCGTGCAGTGCTGCAATCAGATCGCCCGCTCGACATTTTCTGGTGTCCATAAAGGAAACCCCAATGACCTATTCCGTCACGGATACTGTGTCCGCAATTACTGAACGTTTGGTGGCCCGCTCCAAATCCACACGCGCCCGCTACCTCGAACGCATGGACGCGCAACGTTCCAACATGCCCAAGCGCAAGTCCCTCGGTTGTGCCAACATAGCCCACGCCTTCGCCGCCTGCGGCCCGCATGACAAGAATGAGTTGCGCAATGGCGACGGCCCAAACCTCGCAATCGTCACGTCCTATAACGACATGCTTTCGGCCCATCAGCCCTTCGAATATTATCCCGACATTATCCGCAAAGCTGCGCGTGAAGCAGGCGGCACAGCGCAAGTCGCAGGCGGTGTTCCCGCCATGTGTGATGGTGTGACCCAGGGCGAAACCGGCATGGACCTCTCGCTGTTCTCGCGTGACGTGATTGCCCTTTCAACCGCTATTGCCCTGTCGCACCAGATGTTCGACGCCGCAGTCTATCTCGGCGTCTGCGATAAAATTGTGCCAGGCCTCATCATGGGTGCATTGAATTTCGGCCACTTGCCCGCGGTCTTCATTCCTGCAGGTCCCATGACCACGGGCATGAACAATGACGAAAAAGGCAAGATCCGCCAACTCTATGCCGAGGGAAAAGTAGATCGGGCGGCACTTCTCGAAGCTGAAGCCCAATCCTACCACGGCCCCGGCACCTGCACTTTCTATGGAACCGCCAATTCCAACCAGATGCTGATGGAAATCATGGGCCTGCATATGCCGGGTTCCACTTTCGTCAATCCCGGCACACCCTTGCGCGATGAGATTACCAAGGCATCAGCCAAACAGGCGATGTCACTCACCGCATTGGGCAACCGCTACACGCCGCTTTCTCAAATCTATGACGAGAAATCCGTGGTGAACGGCGTTGTCGGTTTGATGGCCACGGGCGGCTCCACCAATCACACCATGCACGTCATCGCCATGGCAGCAGCAGCGGGAATCATTTTGACGTGGGATGATTTGGCCGAACTCTCGCACACGGTGCCATTGCTCACCCGGATTTATCCGAACGGCACTGCCGATGTGAACCACTTCAACGCAGCTGGCGGCATGGGCTTTCTTATTCGTGAATTGTTGGGCGCTGGCTTGCTGCACAATGATGTGACAACCATTATGGGGCAGGGCCTCGAAAACTATCTTGCCGAACCAAAACTTGACGCAGCAGGCGGACTCGCGTGGTCTGATGCTGCAACAAAATCCGCAGATCCTAAAGTTCTGCAAGCCGTGAGATCCGCTTTCCAGCCCACAGGCGGCCTCAATGTCTTGAAAGGCAACCTCGGCACTGCTGTGATCAAGTCATCTTCGATTCCAGAAGACCGCCACGTCATCGAAGCCCCCGCGAAAGTGTTCCATTCGCAAGAGGAACTACATGCCGCCTTCAAGGCCGGTGACCTCAATTGCGATCACGTCGCCGTCGTCCGCTTCCAGGGCCCGAAAGCCTGCGGCATGCCGGAACTCCATCGTCTCACACCTCCCCTCGCCGTGCTGCAAAATCGCGGATTGAAAGTGGCACTGGTCACCGATGGCCGCATGTCCGGCGCATCCGGTAAAGTGCCAGCCGCCATTCATGTCACACCTGAAGCCGTCGATGGTGGCCCCATCGGCCGCATCCGCGACGGTGACATTATCCGTATAGATGCCGATGCAGGAACACTCGAAGTGAAAGTTGACGCCGTTGAATTTGCAGCAAGACCATTGGCCACAGCTGACCTCAGCAAGAATAGCTGGGGTACGGGCCGCGAACTCTTCGCTGCATTTAGAAAACTCGCAGGACCCGCCGATCAGGGCGCAAGTATTTTTGAGGTGAAGTAATGGGAATGAAAAAGAAACAGTCCACCGTTGAAGCCATCTTGAAGCAGGCACCGGTAGTGCCGGTCATGGTAATTGACGACGTGAAACAAGCAGTGCCACTGGCCAGGGCACTGGTTGCAGGCGGGTTGCCCGTGCTTGAAATTACCCTGCGCACCGAAGCTGCCATAGACGCCATGACAGCCATCATGGCCGAAGTCGAAGGAGCCATTGTGGGCGCTGGCACGGTATTGACGCCACAACAATTCCGCCAATGTGCGAAACTGGGCTGCGCTTTTGCGGTGTCTCCCGGCGCATCAGGCAAACTCTTGGGCGAAGCCGAAGACTACGAAATGCCGCTTCTCCCCGGTGCCGTCACTGCATCCGAAGTCATGGCGTTACTGGAATGGGGTTACACCTTCCAGAAATTCTTCCCCGCCGAACCTGCAGGCGGAACGCCATATCTTTCGTCCCTCTCACAACCCATACCCCAGGTAAAATTCTGCCCTACCGGCGGCATCACGGTTGATACGGCCCCGCGCTATCTGAAACTTTCAAACGTCATCACGCTGGGCGGCTCGTGGATGGCACCCAAAGCCATGGTGCAGGCGGGTGACTGGGCAGGCATTGAAGCGCTGGCGAAAACGGCAGCTGCCCTCAGGTGACAGTTTCACCCTTGTCATGGCGTTCGCGCTCGTAGGCATTCATGGCTTCCACATAACGCTCAATCGACAGCGCTTCGGTTGAAAAGCCCTGCCGATAAATCAACACACCTGAAATCAACAGTGTCATGGAAATGGCTACATAAGGCCCCACGAACAGGAACAGGGCTGACACAGCAAAGTAATAGCCGCGAATACCATTGTTCAAACTCTTCACGGCTTCGGTCAGCACTACCGCAGTTTGTGCAATCATCACTTGCGAGTGCGCATTGCTGCTGCGCGCTTCATTGAGCCCGCCGATCATCGCCACTGTATAGCCCAGCTTGCGAATGGCATAGGTGAACGAGAAAAAGCTGAAAGCCATGATCAGCGCCAAGGCGGCAAAGTAGGTTGTAAAAAGGCCCAGCGAAATCGGCGGGAAAAATTCCAGTCGTGTGAGCGCTGCATGCACACCTCCAATGCCAGCAAGTGCTCCCAACAAACTGGCCAACACGATGAGTGTTGCAGAACCGAAGAACGACATTGACGCCGAAAGTTGCCCCAGCAGAATGCCATCGAACACCCGGTTTTCCCGATGTGATTCCAGAGACATTCGCATCCATCGCAATCGCACCACATGCAATTGCGCATTCAGGGTGCCACGCCCCAACCAGTTCAAGATTGGCTCATAAAGCCCCCAAAGCACAAAAACCAGCAGCAGCGCCAGAATATGCAAGTTGTCAAAATCATAGGGCATACCGTCGTCTCCCTAACCGTGAATTTCCTTGATCGTCGCGACCCTGATCCCCGGTGACCGCTCCAGCGTGTAATTCAGATTAAACAAGGACGACGCCAACATGACCGGGGAACCATCGAGGTCGATGGCGATAGCCGACTTGTTGCCGTCAACAAATGTATCCAGCGTCTTCTTGTCATCAGCCGAAAGCCAGCGCAGCACATCAAAGCGCGTGGTTTCAAAATCCACCGGCACGCCATATTCAGCATCAAGCCGGGAAATCAGAACATCCAACTGCAAGGCACCAACCACACCAACAATGGCACCGGAGCCATCCATGGGTGTGAAGAGCTGCACCACACCCTCTTCGGCCAACTGCGCCAGCGCTTCTTTCAACTTCTTCGCTTTCATCGGATCAGCGAGCTTCACCCGTCGCAGGATTTCCGGCGCAAAGTTGGGCACTCCCGTAAACACCAGGTCTTCACCCTCGGTCAACGTATCACCAATGCGCAATACACCATGGTTGGGAATGCCCACCACATCACCGGCAAAAGCTTCATCGGCAATCGAGCGGTCTTGCGCAAAAAAGAACTGTGGTGCGTTCAAAGCCAATGCTTTTCCCGTCCGCACAATCTTGGTCTTCATGCCGCGCGACAGCATGCCGGAACACACCCGCATGAAGGCGATACGGTCCCGGTGGTTGGGATCCATATTGGCCTGAATTTTAAAGACAACGCCTGTCATCTTGTTTTCAACAGCCTTCACCTCACGTTGCTTGGCTTTCTGGTCCCGTGGCGACGGCGCATATTTGATCAACGCCTCCAGTAAATCCCGCACACCAAAATTCTTGATCGCCGAACCAAAATACACGGGGCTCAAATGCCCCTCAAGAAATGCAGCGTGGTCAAAGCCATTCCCCGCCATTTCCACCAACTCGATCTCGTCATGAAATGTCTTGAAATCATGGCCAGAAAGCAAGCCAACAATTTTCGGATCATCGGAACCCGTAACAATTTCACCTTCAGGTGCGGAGTCGAGCTTGCGCATGCGCAATTCCGTGAGATCATAAGTACCTGCGAACTGTTTGCCAATACCGATGGGCCACACCATCGGCACCACTGTGAGCGCCAAACCCTTCTCTATTTCGTCAATCAAGTCGAGCGGCTCACGCGTCTCGCGGTCCATTTTATTGACGAAAGTGATGATGGGAATATCGCGCATGCGGCAGATTTCAAAGAGCTTGCGCGTGCGGTCTTCAATGCCCTTGGCCCCGTCAATCACCATGATGGCAGCATCAACGGCAGTTAGCGTGCGATAGGTATCTTCCGAAAAGTCTTCATGGCCCGGTGTGTCAAGCAGGTTGAAAACACAACCACCATATTCAAACGTCATCACGGACGTCACAACAGAAATGCCGCGCGCCTTTTCAATACCCATCCAGTCGGAGCGGGTACGTCTGCGGTCACCCTTTGCACGCACATGGCCTGCCAGTTGAATGGCGCCGCCGAACAACAGCAGTTTTTCCGTCAAGGTGGTCTTGCCGGCGTCAGGGTGGGAGATGATGGCGAAGGTGCGCCTGCGCGCCACTTCCTGTGGAATATTGGAGGTCACGGGAATCTCTGGGTAATCGGTTCAGGGCTGGCCTTTAGAGCACGGCGAAAGCAGCGTCCAGCATGTTGCCCTTTGGCGCGTCCTGTGGCAGTGAACGACCAGAGGAAATGGTATGACAAATCTGGCACTTGTTGGAGATATCGGCGGCACTAATTCGCGCTTCGGGCTCATGGAACTTGGCTCCATGCAGGTGCGCGATGTCGAAGTCTTGAAGAACGACAATTTCCAGGGCCTCGAAGCTGCCATTGCCCACTACATTGAAAAGCAGGGCATAGCAGAACTCGCAGCCGCGGCTGTAGACGTGGCAGCCCCCGTGGACCGCGAACTCATCACCCTCACCAACCGCGACTGGACCTTCAGCGCCGAATCCTTGCGCAAAGCCGCCAAGGCCAAACGCTTCCGCCTGCTCAACGACTATGAGGCACTCGCTTGGTCACTGCCCCACCTGGAAGCAGACGATCTCATTCAATTGGGCGGAAATGCCCCCCTCAAGAACCACCTGAAAATCGTCCTCGGCCCCGGCACAGGTCTGGGCGGAGCCGTCTGCGCTCCCCTGCCAAACGGTGGCTGGATGCCGATTGCCGGAGAAATGGGCCACATTACCTTGCCCGTTGTCACGGCAGAAGAACTTGCCCTGAAAGACGCCATCATGGGCAAAAACAAATTTTCAGAAGTCGAAGACGTGCTCACAGGCCCCGGCCTGCTCGCCCTCTACAACGTCATCGCCAAACCACCGAAACACACCACACCGGAACAGGTTCGCGTCGCGGCCCTTGCAGGCGACGATGCTGATGCAGAAAAAACCCTGGACCACTTCATGACCTTTCTCATGCGCCTTGCCGGCGACATGGCCATGGCCTTGCAAGCCCGCGGCGGAGTTTATCTCGCAGGCGGCATCGCCCCCACCATTGTGCATAAATTGAAAGCACCCAAATACCGTGCTGTCTTCGAAGACAAAGGCCGCATCGCCGACGTCGTGAAACCCATTCCGGTCTTCGTCATCACCGATCCTTTCCCCGCTTTCAAAGGCTGTGCAGCAGCATTGAACGCCAAATGACTGAAGCCCTCATCATCATCGATGTGCAGAATGATTTCTGTCCCGGCGGCAAACTCGCCGTCAACGGTGGCCACGACATTGTCCCGTTGGTGAACCAGCTTGCCGCACAGCACGCCCATGTCATACTGACGCAAGACTGGCACCCTGCGGACCATTCCTCCTTCGCCTCACAGCACAAGGGTGCAGCTCCTTTCACACAAATCGAAATGCCCTACGGCCCGCAAACCCTGTGGCCAGACCACTGCATCATCGGGTCTGTTGGTGCAAAATTTCATGGCAGTCTCGACGTGCCAAACGCCGAACTCATCATTCGCAAGGGCTTTCGCAAATCCATCGACAGCTATTCCGCATTCTTTGAAAACGATCACAAGACCCCAACAGGCCTTGGCGGCTATCTGAAAGACCGGGGCTTCACAAAGCTCACTTGCGTCGGTCTCGCTTTTGATTATTGCGTGCGCTATTCTGCTGAAGACGCCAAGACGCTCGGCTTCAACGTGGAAGTGATAGAAGCCGCCACCCGTGCAATTGATCTGGGCGGCACTGCAGAAGCAACACGGCAGAGTTTCGCGGAACGTGCTATAATTCTGACGTGACTTCAAACATAAAAGCCATTCTGCTCATGCTTGGCTGCATGGCGCTTTTCACCACGCTGGATGCATCTGCCAAGCTGGTGACGCAATCCCTGCCGATACCTGTCGCGGTTTTTGCGCGCTATGCGATCGCACTGCTCCTTACAAGCGCCCTCATGGCACTCAAGGGCGGAGACTATCTCAAAACCCGCCATCCCGTCCTGCAGCTGCTGCGCGGCGGCTTTCTGCTCGCGTCGACCTTCGCCAATTTCTTCGCCATGGGTTACCTGCAATTGGCGCAGACGGGCGCTATATTTTTCACCATACCCCTGCTGGTTTGCGCACTCTCAGGTCCGCTGCTCAGTGAAAAAGTGGGCCTTCACCGCTGGCTGGCCGTGCTCGCCGGATTCATCGGTGTACTGATCATCATGCAGCCGGGCACCACACAATTCCATCCTGCAATGCTGGTCTCCTTGATCGCCGCGCTGATGGGTGCCCTCTACAACATTGTCACCCGCAAGGTAGGAGGCAAGGATGCTGCAGAGACATCTCTATTTTATGTGTGCCTTGTGGGCGCTTTGATCGCAGGGGGCCCCATGCTCACCCATTTCCAAATGCCCCAGGGCTGGCAATGGTATCCACTGCTGTTCATGGGACTGGCGGGTGCCATAGGGCACTGGATGTTGATCCAGGCCCACCGCCTTGCGCCAGCATCCACTATTGCGCCTTTCATTTTCTCACAGATCATCTGGATGATCATTGCGGGCTATAGCGTATTCGGCCAGCTTCCAAACCTCTGGACGGTCATTGGTGCAACGATTGTGATTGCAAGCAGCCTCTATGTTTTCCACCGCGAACGCCAGAAGGGCGTGGACACAGTCTCGACGACAACACCCGCCGATTGATCACGCCGACTGATACACCGTCTTCACAGTCGTATAGAATTCCGCCGCATAGCGCCCCTGTTCGCGAGATCCCATGCTGGACCCTTTGCGTCCGCCAAACGGCACATGATAATCCACTCCCGCCGTCGGCAAATTCACCATCACCATGCCCGCCTGCGCCTTTTTGCGGAAGTCAGAGGCATATTTCAGTGACGAAGTATAAATGCCTGATGACAAACCGAATGGGGTGTCATTGGCCACCGCAAGTGCCTCATCATAACCCGAGACCTTGATCACCGAAGCCACGGGCCCAAAAACTTCTTCCCGGTTGATTCGCATGTCATTCGTGGTGTTGGTGAAGAGGGCAGGTGACAGGTAATGCCCCTTGGTCTCGCGGTTCAAGCGCTCTCCACCAAAGGCCAGGGTGGCGCCTTCCTTGCGTGCAATGTCGATGTATTTTTCATCCTGCGCCAGCTGCTTCTCATCCACCACTGGCCCGATCTGCGTGCCATCTTTAAGCGCATGATCAACCTTCAAAGCCTGCATTGCCGAGACCGCTTTTTCCACGAACGCATCATGCACTTTCTCGTCGATGATCAATCGGGACGAAGCTGTGCAGCGTTGACCCGTTTGAAAAAACGCCCCATCCACAGCGCCCGCTACAGCCAGATCAAGATTGGCATCTGCCATCACAACAAGCGGATTCTTGCCACCCATTTCCAACTGGAACTTGGCACCCCGCGAAGCACAGGCCATGGCCACCTTCGCCCCTGTGTCAATCGATCCGGTGAACGAAATTGCATTGACGTCCTTGTGCGTCAGAAAAACCTGCCCCACCACAGAACCACGCCCCATCACCAAATTCAAAACACCTTTGGGCAAACCGGCCCGGGATGCGATCTCAACCAAGGCCCAGGCCGAGCCCGGTACCAGATCAGCAGGCTTGAACACCACCGTATTGCCATAAGCCAGAGCCGGTGCAATCTTCCACGCCGGAATCGCAATGGGAAAATTCCAGGGGCAGATCAGGCCAACAACACCAATGGCCTCCCGCGTGATGGTTACATCCACACCGGGCCGCACCGAAGCCACATGGGTGCCTTCAATCCGCAAGGTTTCCTGCGCAAAGAATTTGAAAATCTGCGCCGCCCGCATGGTTTCGGCAACGCCATTGGCTTTCGGCTTTCCTTCTTCCCGCGCCAGCAATGTTCCAATCTCGTCCCGCCGTGCCAGCAGTTCAACACCGATGGCCTCAAGTACATCGGCGCGTTGTTGCGGTGTAGTACTGCTCCAACCGGGAAGCGCAGCTTTTGCAGCACCAATCGCGTCCTCGGCCTGGCGCGCATCGGCCTGCGCAAACTCTCCGACAACATCGCTGACGTCAGACGGGTTGATATTCTGCGAAACCGAAGCCCCGTCCAGCCATTCCCCATTGATGAAATTCTTGTGCAGCATTGAGTTTACCCTTCAGTTCGGTCTTAATTATCATACAAATCAATTGCGTGTCACGAAAATCGCAGCAGAGAAGCGCCCAGAACAATCATCAGTCCACCCACGATGCGCTGCCAACCCAGAGTCTCTTTCAAAACCCGGGCTGACAACAACAGAACAAACACAATCGATGTTTCGCGCAACGCCGCCACACTCGCAATGGGCGCTTTGGTCATGCCCCAGACCGCAATGCCATAGGCCGCACAGGATGCCGCGCCGCCGAGAATGCCTGTCTGCCAATTCGCCGCAAAACCACCAAGCAAACTGCGCCCGCGCATGACCAGCGCTGCGGCCAGGATAAACAAGCCGTCGAAAACGAAAATAACGCCCGCAAATCCCAACGCATTGCCGGATTGCCGCGCCCCGATGCCATCCACCAGCGTATAGCTCG
Organism: Hyphomicrobiales bacterium; assembly: GCA_031430915.1. Lineage (GTDB taxonomy): Bacteria > Pseudomonadota > Alphaproteobacteria > Rhizobiales > Aestuariivirgaceae > Aestuariivirga. Next base: position 5,383 of record JANPCL010000218.1, on the reverse strand, counting down.
CTATCCAGCAGGCAGTTCCCAAAGCGTAATAAAGCGCATGCGGATCGGCCCCGGGTGAACGGTTGCCAAGCCCCGTCAACATCAATCCGGCAACCAGGATGACAACGGCAGCAATCATCCAAAAGCCCACCGCGTCATGGGTGAAAACCAACGACCCCAGCAATGTCATCAGAGGGGCAGTGCCCCGCGCAATCGGGTAGACGACACTGAGATCAGCATGGCGGTAAGCCCGCACCAGAAACAGGTTATAGCCGAGGTGTAGCGTGCCCGACGCCAAGGCCCAAGGCCACACATGGTGCCCTGGAAAACCAAACACCAGAACCATGCCAAAACCCATGGCCGCCATGAAAGTCTGCAGGACGGTTAGCGACAGCAATCGGTCCGCATTGCTTTTGACAATCACGTTCCACGCCGCATGAAGCAGCGCGGCGAAGAGAACAAGAACAAATACGGAAACAGCCAAGATCAGTAGACCTTAGCTGTAGCCGTGCGGTTTCGAAAGCCTTTCGGCGTAGTTCTTTTCGTGATCAGTCCAGACCTGTCATCAGCAGTTTGGCGTCGTCGCCGATGCAGTCAAGTAGCAGTCCAATGTTTTCGTCGAACGAGGCCGCATGGTAATAATCTGCTCAATTTTCATACTTGTCGTGCCGAGAATTTTTGTACCGAGAAATTCGGTCACTACAGGGGTATAATCCATGCAGGATTGCGCAATGACCAGATCATTTCCGGCTGTCATGAGATTTGCCATGCCGGCAGCATCAGGTGTCTTGTTGCAAGCTGGTCCTTTGCCGTTGTCGACTTTCCATATCTGTTCGCCGGCGGTTCCTGCCGCATTCTTGCGGAACCCGTAGAGAATGACCTTCACGCTGGCAGCAGACTTGGGCTTCATGATAAGATCAACAGCCTTGAAGTAGTCATCGATGTCCGTCTTGATGATCTTCGTGCGATTTGAACTTGCGAGATCACCGATGGAGTTGGCCACTGATGTGATACGGCGGTTGTAGGATACGGCATCAGTGACATCCACCAGACCGAAGAACAGCAACAGCAAGAGTGGCATGATGAAGGCAAACTCTATAGCGGCTATGCCGCTGTCAGCCTTGATATAGCGAGCGAGATTTGGATGATGCATTTTTTCAGGTCCAGTTCGAAACTTAGCAAGTGGGAGAGACGGCAGGGAAAGGTTCATTTCTGAACATGGCATAGGCCCCCAAGCGACGCGTCTTGTTGCTGTTCATGTTGCCGAAATAGCTCATGAAATAGGGAAAAACGAAATCCCAATCATAGGTGGCAATCAGCGCAACAGCCTGGCTCGGTCCGCCACACTGGAAATTATTGACGCCCGCCGTGCCATCAGCTTTTGTTGCACCCACGTCCATATAGGAAGGTATGGTGGAAAGAGCGTTGAAGTTCGCCTCAGCTTTCAAATATACTGTGACTTTACCAGTACAGTTCATGATCGTGCCGGCAATCCGGCATACCTTGGTTTTGAAAGTTGTGGCATTCAAACCGTCTTTTTGCGCCTGACCCGTGCGCACCAGCCGTGCGGCTTCCTGAACGCTGGTTTGCAGCACATACTCCGTGAACATCATGAAACCAGTTTCCATAACGCACAACATGCCCAGCAAAAACAGAGGCATGATCATGGCAAACTCAATGGCTGTGACGCCCCGCGTATCAGAACCGTAACGGCTCTTGCGCGCACGCCTCCAAAGGTACCGTCCAAAGCTCAACATGCAACCAACTCCCCTGCCTGCGCGCCACGAAACCAGCACTGGTCAGACTTCTTCAGGACTGGTTGTAGCAGTGGCAAATTGCTAAACTTTTACCAGTGCCGCTCAAATGCAAGTGAATTTGGTAAGGATTTACTAACCAAAATAAAACCCGCGCAGCAAAATGCAGCGCGGGCGAAAGTCGCAGAGATAAAATGCAAATTTATTGTGGTGCTTCGGGGGCCTTCGCTTCGGATGTTTCACTACCCGTTGCCAAACTCAATTTGTCCTGGAGTTGTTTGACCTGCGATCCAAAGTAGATAACTTCATCACCTACTTGCATGTTGGGAGCGCAGCTGCCTGCGCAGCTCATAGAGTAGCGTTGGGTTCCTCGATAGAGCGTGACGAGTTCATTCTGCTCCAAGGTACCTACAAGATTGAAATTGGCCATCTGTTTACCCTCGAGATCAAGAATAGTCAGGTTCGTCTGGCCGAAAGAGCGCCCGTGAAGAAATAGCTTCTGCCCTTGTATTGAGACATCGGCGATTGCTGGATTGCCGATGACAATCGCACCCGGAGAAGCAGGCAATTGCAACACTTGGGACTCGTCCACTCTGACCAGGATCGTTTGCACTTCTGCATGTGCCACAGAAGTTCCCAAAATCGTTACTAAAGAGCCGGTAGCCAACAATGACAAAACAAATTTCTTCATGAGTCGCACCAGCCCTGCAAAAGTTGACGCGAACGTTCGCGCCGAAAAACATAATGCAGATTTGACACAGCAATGGTGAATCTTCAGTTACCAAAATCAATCGAGATGAAATTGTTCGCCGCACGTTGGGTTAACTGTCCCTTTAGAGCCTATGTGTGAGAGTGCCCAATCACTACCGGATTTTGATCACACCAAAGGTTCTCGACATGCTTCATACCGCCTCCCTCGTCATTCTGCCCAGCCTCATGATCATTGCGGCGATGACAGACGTCACAACATACCGCATTCCAAACTGGCTGACCGGATTGACAGCAGCGCTGTTTTTCCCAATGGCACTTTTGACGGGCATGCCACTCATTGAATTTGCCTGGCACATGTTGGCGGGCGTGATTCTCTTTGTTGTGGGCTACGGCCTTTTCACCTTGCGGGTCTTCGGTGGCGGTGATGCGAAGTTGATGGCGGCGGCCGGTCTCTGGTTCGGCACAAGCCAGGTCATGAGCTTCCTGCTGATGACGTCAATCGCTGGTGGTGTTCTGGCTTTGGCCTATGCCGGATGGTCTGCGATCTCGAAGAACTGGGGTCAGAATGCGGCAACCGTTGAAGCCGTCGTCGGCAAGAAGTTGAAAAAAGCCGGCCCGAAATTGCCCTACGGTTTTGCGCTTTGTGTAGGTGCAATCCTCGCCTTTCCAAACACCTGGTGGATGAACCAGGTCTGATCTGTAACCGCATTAACCAAATATTCGCCATTCCGTCAGAATGTTGACGCCAGAGAGTTCGCGCCCCAGGCGCTGTGAGGACGACAAATGAGTAAAATGCGCATCGTGATGTTTGCACTGGCTGCAGGGTCCGCCGTCATGGCTGGCGTGCTCGCGAAGGGCATGCTGGGTAAACCAGCAGAACAACAGGCCGAGGTGCTGGCCAAGGTCAAGACAGTGTCAGTGCTCGTGGCCGCAAAGGACATTGATGTTGGTGAGCGTCTCGCCTCCGGCACCATCATCTGGAAGGACTGGCCCGCTGACAACGTGCTGGATATCATGATCACCAAGGACGAAAAGCCGGACGCCGATGTGGCCATGGCTGAAACCCGCGCCCGCATCCAGATGTTTGAAGGTGAAGCCATCAACGAGAAAAAGATCGTTGACCCCAAGGGCGGCGGTTTTATGAGTGCAGTGCTGCCGAAGGGCATGCGTGCCTTGTCTGTTGCGATCAGTGCGCGGTCGTCGGCGGGTGGCTTCATCATGCCCAATGACAAGGTCGATATTCTGCTGACCCGCAAGGGTAACGCCGGAACAGCTCGTACTGAGACGGTAATTTCCAACGTCCGCGTTCTCGCCATCAACCAGATTTTCCGCCAAGCCAAGGAAGGCGAAGAAGTCGCATTGAAGGAAGGCCAGACCGCTACCGTCGAGCTTTCGTCGCCTCAGTCTGAAATCATCGCCCGCGTCGAAAGCGAAGGCGAACTGTCTTTGGCTCTGCGCTCGATTGCCGAGAACGACGGCAAATCCATGGACGAAGGTCCGCAGCTCGCAGACAAATACAAGGATGCCGACGGCAAAAAGCCGCGCACCACCGACACACTGTTTATCCGCTACGGACGTGAAACCTATGCCACGAACAACTGAGACAGAAAAAACCATGACACCGTTCATTCGCAAGGTCTCCTCCATGAACAAGGCTATGTTTACCGCCAGTCTGCTGGGCATTTCCGTGGCCTTGTCCACGCTGGTTCCGCTGGTTCCCTCCGCAACTGCTGCGGATCAGTTGCCTGCTGCTGGGCAGAGTTATGATGAACCCCGCTTCGTCCGAATGGGCCTCGACAAGTCGATCGTGGTGCGGCTTCCAGCTGAGGCCAAGGACGTGGTTGTTGGTAACCCGGACGTCGTTGATGCGGTGGTGCGCACCAAAAACACGGCCTACTTGTTCGCCCGCAAAATCGGCCAGACCAACATTTTCTTTTTTGATGCCGCTGGCGAAAAAATTCTGGAAATGAACCTTGAAGTTACGATGGATGTAACTTCGGTGCGGAAATTGATCAATCGCACCCTCCCCGGAAATCATATAACCGTAGATACCGTTGGCAATCAGGTTGTCCTGGGCGGCACAGCACGCAATGCGCTGGAAGTGAAAACAGCAATTGACTTGGCTAACGTTCTTGTCGTTGCCAATTTGGGCAAGGAATCAGATAAGAATTTCGTACTCAACACAATGGTCGTCGAAGGCGAAGACCAGGTCATGTTGAAGGTAAAGGTTGTCGAAATTCAACGCAACGTGTTGAAGCAATTCGGCGTCGATTTCTCCGCCCTTCTCGACCTCGGAAAAATTGCCTTTAAGCTTGCAAGTGTTCCAACTGGCTTTAGCAACGGTGTGCTGAATGCGGCCAGCGGTGCCAAAACAGGTTACGCATCAGGCGGTACGCAGATCGAAACCTTGATCCGTGCCATGGAGAGCGACGGTGTGATACGCACCCTCGCCGAACCAAATCTGACGGCACTGACTGGACAGGAAGCAAAATTTGTAGCCGGGGGCGAAGTAGCCATCCGGGTTCCCTGTGATAACAATTCGAGCTCCACAAATTGTGTTGTCTATAAAGAGTATGGTGTTCAGGTCCAGTTTTCACCAACTGTGATGTCGGAAGATCGCATCATCTTGAAGATTGCCACCAACGTGAGCGAACCATCAGGCGGTGGAGATTTCTCAAAGCGCTCTACCGAGACAGTTCTCGAGCTCCCAAGTGGAGGCACAATGATGATTGCAGGTCTCATCAAGGAATCAACCCGCAATGCCATCGACGGAACACCGGGTTTGAAGAAATTGCCAATTCTCGGCCAGCTCTTCCGCAGTCAGGATTTCATTTCGAACGAGACTGAGCTTGTTGTCTTCGTCACACCGATTTTGGTTCGCCCTACATCTCAGTCCAAAATGACGTCCCCGGACAAAGGCTTCATGCCACCATCTGACA
>JANPCL010000217.1:0-15196 GCA_031430915.1 Hyphomicrobiales bacterium | reverse complement strand
GCCCTTCGGGCACCTTCTCCCGTTAGACGAAACGGGAGATGGCAACAACGATTAGCCTTCTCCCGCGCCTTTTCGCGGGAGAAGGTGCCCGACAGGGCGGATGAGGGACAGCACGCTCCGCTGGCGGACCTGTCATGACCGGCTTTCGTCGCACACCAACAGGTGGTCGCATCCATCGCGCCATGCCGGTCTCCTTCAGCTACAACGGCAAAAGCTACTCCGCATTGGAAGGCGACACCATTGCTTCTGCGCTGCTCGCGAACGATCAAACCGTCATCGCCCGCAGCTTCAAATATCACCGGCCGCGCGGCTTCTTGTCAGCTGGTCTCGAAGAGCCTAATGGCCTGTTCACTTTAAGCGATGGGGCAAACACCGTCCCCAATGCCATCGGCACCACCACTACGTTAACAAGCGGCATGATAGTCAGGTCACAGAACGCCTGGCCTTCACCTACCCTCGACCTCATGGCCATCAACAGTTTGGCGGCACCGTTATTCACCGCGGGCTTCTACTACAAAACCTTCATGGGTCCCTTGAAGCGCTCGTGGATGTGGTATGAACCTTTGATCCGGAGAGCCGCAGGCCTGGGTTCTGCGACGGAAAGCAAAGGCACCGGACGCTACGACTCGACCAACAGCTTCTGCGATGTGTTGGTGATCGGCAGCGGTCCGGCCGGACTGGCTGCGGCACTCACAGCAGGACGCTCCGGCGCAAAGGTTATTCTCGCGGAACAAGACAGTGACTTGGGCGGAAGCCTGTTGTCGTCGAAGCTGGAGGTTCTGGAACAATGGCGCGCAACCAGCGCTGTTGAACTTGGCAATCTGAAAAACGTCCGCGTACTGACGAATGCAACGGTGCAGGGCCTCTATGACCACAATCAGGCCGTCATCTCAGTTGGCGCAAACCGCCTCGAAGTCGTCCAATCCAAAATCATCATTCACGCAACGGGTGCTTTCGAACGTCCGCTGGTCTTCAACAACAACGACAAACCCGGCGTCATGCTTGCTTCCGCATTGCGCACCTACCTGAACCGTTATGCTCTCGCCCCAAAACGCCGTGCCGTCATCGTCACCAACAACGACAGCGCCTATGAAGTCGCCTTCGATCTGGCTGAAGCCGATGTCGCTGTCACCATCGCCGAAACCCGCAGCAGCCCCGCTGGCGAACTTCTCGCCCGCGCCGCTCAATTGGGAATCGCGGTCTTCCCGAATAGCGGCATAGCCGATGTGTTGGGCGGTCAGCAGTTAAGCGCCGTGAAACTCAGTGGTCGCCATGCTGTGACAATCGAATGCGATATTTTGGGCATGAGTGGTGGCTGGAACCCTGCAATACATCTCACCAGCCATGGCGGCATCAAGCCGAAATACGATGAAACCATCACATCCTTCGTGCCCGGTGGATTTCCTGACGGACAATACGGAGCAGGGGCCGTGCTTGGCCGCTTCGGATTGCACGCCGGCGTTCGCGACGGCATCTCCGCAGCGGAGTCAGCCCTGCAAGACTTGGGCCTCAAACTGCTGAAGCAAAAACTGGATGCACCCGTCACCCGCGAGGATCGTCACTATGCCATCGAAGCCGGTTGGCAGCCGCAAGAGCAGGCGCCGAAAGCCTTTGTTGATTTTCAGAATGATGTGACGCTCAAGGACATCAAACAGGCCCATCAAGAGGGCTACACGTCTGTCGAACATCTCAAGCGCTACACCACGCTTGGCATGGGCACAGATCAGGGTAAGACGTCGAACATCAACGCTCTCGCCATCATGGCGCAAATGCGAGGTGTCGAAATTGTCGACGCAGGCACTACAACATTCCGTCCGCCTTTTGCACCTTTGACAATCGGTGCCATCGCAGGTCGGACAGTTGGCAAACATTTCCGCCCTACTCGTCGTTCACCACTGCATGCTTGGCACGAACAAAACGGCGGTGTGTTCATTGAAGCAGGCCTGTGGCTACGCGCTTGGTATTATAAATGGGCAGGCGACAAACCAGAGACGGCCTACATCAAGGAGATGGAACTGGTTCGCTCAGGCGTCGGCATTGCCGATGTTTCGACTTTGGGGAAAATCGATGTGCAAGGTCCCGACGCTGCAGAATTCCTCAACCGTATTTATGTCAACGGTTTCGCCAAGCTGCCCATCGGAAAGGCCCGCTATGGCGTGATGCTGAATGACGATGGCGTGGTGCTGGACGATGGCACCACGTCCCGCATTTCCGACACGCAATATTACATGACAACCACCACCGCGCAGGCAGGTGAAGTTATGTCGTGGCTCGAATATCTGCTGCAATGCCATTGGACTGAACTCGAAGTGCATGTCACTTCATTGACTGACGAATGGGGCGGTATGGCCGTGTCTGGTCCAAAGTCGCGCGAGGCCTTGCAACTGGCCTTCCCTGACGCGGATGTGTCGAACGAGGGGCTGCCCTATATGGGCGTAAAAGACATCTCCTTCGGTGGCACCACTGTGCGCCTGATGCGCCTCTCCTTCTCCGGTGAACTGGCCTACGAAGTTCATTGCCCGGCGAATTTTGCGATGGCGCTGTGGGAACACATCATGCGGGTTGCGGCACCGTTGGACATCAAGCCCTATGGATTGGAAGCACTGGCGTCATTGCGCATTGAAAAAGGCCACGTCGCCGGACTCGAACTCGATCACCGCAATTCGTTGGATGATCTGGGGCTTGGCAAAATGGCAGCCAAGGAAAAGCCCTATGTCGGCAAGGACATGCGTTTCCGTGAGAACCTGCAAGCCCCTGAACGCTGGTCACTCGTCGGACTTGAGTTGATGGAGCCGGACAAAAAGTTGCGCGGTGGTGCCATCCTTTTTGCCGCAGCCGACGAAATCAAAGGCCATGGCCGTGGTTACATCACCTCAGTGACATGGAGTGTCGAACTCAACAAATTCATTGCATTAGGGTTGTACAACGGTGGTTTGAAACATGAAGGCGAAGAAATCATTGCCGCCTTCCCGCTGAAGAATGAGCAGGCGCGACTGAAAATCGTCTCGCCGCATTTCATCGACAAGGACGGGAGCCGTCTACATGCTTGACGCCCGCTCCCCGCTTGGCGTTGACGTTCGATTTGAGCGCGACGGCGTCGTGCTCACTGAAGCAGGCGGCTTCGTCCTTACGCAAATCGCTGGCGAAGACAAGGTTTTGAAAAAGGTGTTTGGAAAATTACCTGCGAAAGTAGGTTCCGTTGTCGAGCAAGAAGCCCGCAGCATCTTCCGTATTGGGGTAAAACAGTTTTGGGTGCTTGGCGAAAAAATTTCCGCTAGCGAAGGCATCTATGTCACACCACTGTCTTCAGGCCGAACACGCATTTTGCTTGAAGGCCCACGTGCCCGTGACGTTCTGGCAGCCTGTGCGCTGGTCGATTTCAGCGCGAAGGAATTCAAGCCGGGCCATTTCGCGATGACAGGAATTCACCACACGCCCGTGACCATTCATTGTGTTGCCGAGAACAGCTTCCACATCTACGCGTTGCGCACTTTTGCGCTGAATGTGTGGGAGTGGTTGTGCGACACTGCGGAGGGACTGAACCATGCATGACATTCTCGATCTTGAACGCTACCCGCTCGACAAAATCGGCTCGCCGCAATGGCTGGCGCTGGTTGATCGCTGCAAGGCTGAGCTCGCCCGCGACGGCATGTTCAATCTCGTTGACTTGATGCGGCCCGATGCCATTGCAAAATGCCTCGCCGAGTTGAAGCCCGTCATCAACACACTGTCCTTCACCCATACGCGTGAACACAACATCTATTTCATGAAAACCATTCCGGGCTTGGCCGAAGATCATCCGGCTCTCGCCAAAGCCAAAACCATCAATCACACGGTTTGCGCAGATCAAATTCCGCAGAGCATCGTCATGCACATCTACGAGTGGGCACCATTGATCGTGTTCCTTGGCGCTACCATGGAAAAGCAGGCGCTCTACCCGATGAAGGATTGGCTGGCCCGCGCCAATGTGATGGCATACCGCGATGGTGAGGCTTTGAACTGGCATTTCGACCGCAGTGAATTTACAACGACGCTGTTGTTGCAAGCACCAGAGCAGGGAGGCGAGTTTGTGTACCGCTCAGATCTCCGCACTGCAGACGATCCGAACTACGACGGTGTGGCCAAACTGCTGCATGGCCAGGACCCTGACGTCAAAACCATGAACGTCTCAGCCGGCACACTCAACGTCTTCCGAGGCCGCAACACCGCCCACAAGGTCAACACCGTCAGAGGCGACCGTGACCGCATCATCTCGGTCTTCACCTACTACGAAAAGCCCGGCGTTATGTTCACGCGGGAAGAGCAGATCGGGTTTTATGGAAGGGTGAGTTAAACCCACTCATTTGGCCTTCAATTGGATCATCACGTCCTTCAAGGCTGGAAGGTGATCCATCATGATGTCCCAAATCAGAAATGGCCTGAGCCGCGAATATTCGTGGCGCGTATGATTGCCAATTCCCCGAATGTCGCGCCAACGAATGTGTGGATACTCTTCCAGCCATTCAGAAGGCAGGCTTTTTGACGCCTCTGAAATGCATTGAACTGAATAGACAGCACCACGAAAAACGACGGCGTCTGCCTGAAATTCAAGAAAATCAAATTTGAGGGCAATGCTTTCCAGCACTGCAATTTCAGCAATAATGTGTTCCACATAAAGCTTGGGATCGTCTGCCATTAAAATACACGAATGGCATCTTTTTCGATATTTCCCTTTACAAAAGGATGCAGACTATCACGCGTGGTCATATGAACTGGAAAACCTGTCTCCTGTTCAATATCGTGTTCGAATGCAATCATATCCAACAACGACGGGCGCTTTGGCTCAACGCGATAGTCAATGAACAAATCCAGATCACTGTCTGATCGATGATCGCCGCGTGCACGCGAGCCAAATATATATAGACTGGTCGCACCGATGGCCTTGAGCGCATCAGCACGTTGCAGAAGGATTGTTGTAATCTGCTCCCGGTTCATGGTCCGAGGCTAACATGTTTTGCGAAAAACTGCAAAATCACCCCCGCATCCGCTTCCCCTCAGGATCAAACGGTGGCTCCGAGATGATCGACGCCTTGCGCATGTCGCCGATCAGTTCGATTTCAAACGCGCCCTCGCCCAATTCGACAGCCAACTCTTTCGGCACATAGCCCTGTGCCATCGACTTGCCCACGTAGTGCGCAAACCCGCCTGACGTGACCCAGCCTACGACCTTACCCTTGTGGAAAATCGGTTCATCGCCCAGCACATCGGCATCGGCGGCATCAACGATCATGGAAACACGGCGCAGTTTTCCGCCAGTGCGTTTTTCCTCCATGGCGGCTTCGCGGCCGATGAAATCATTTTTTGTCAGGTCAATGAAGCGGTCCATGCCTGCTTCAAAGCCACCGTAGATCGGGCGCAGTTCGCGGTACCAGGTCGGGAAGTTTTTTTCGAGCCGCATGGCCAGCAGCGCTCGCATGCCGAAATTGATGATGCCGTGTGGCTTTCCCGCCTTGTGGATTTCGGCGAACAGGCGACGCTGGTATTCCGGTGTCACCCAGATTTCATAACCAAGATCACCCGTATAGGTGACCCGGTTTATCAGCGCAGGGCAATGGGCGATTTCCATGCTGCGATGATCCATGAACTTGAAAGCCGCATTCGATACATCCTCATCCACCAGCGCCTGCAACACATCACGCGATTTTGGCCCGGCAATCGACAGGCCCACGAGTCCCATGTCCAAACGTTCAATCTTCACAGAACCGTCCGTAGGCTGACGAGTTTCAAACCAGCGCATATGATACTTCTGCGCCTGTGATGAGCCCCACATGTAGAAGCTATCGTCCTTGGTCTTGGCAATTGTAAAGTCACCGATCAATTTTCCTTGTGAATTGAGCATTGGTGTCAAAATCAGGCGGCCCGGCTTCGGCATCTTGTTGGTCATCAGCCGCGACAGGAAAGCTTCGGCCCCCGCGCCTGAGAAACGATACTTGGCGAAGTTCGCAATTTCGGTGACTCCCACGCCATTGCGTGTGCCCAAGACTTCGGCTTTCACATGCGGGAAATCAGTGGAGCGGCGGAACGAGAATACGTCCTTGGGCTCCACACCTTTCGGTGCAAACCACAGTGGAGTTTCAAGCCCCCAGGAGTCACCCATCACTGCACCCTGTTCGCGCATCACGTCGTACAAAGCAGTTGTCTGCTGTGGGCGCGCTGCCACCAGTTCCTCATTCGGGAACTTGATGGAGAAGCGCCGCGCATAATTCTCGCGCACTTTCTCATTTGTGTAAGTGCGCGTAGCCCATTCACCGAAACGGGAAACATCCATTGCCCACACGTCAAAGCCCGGATCACCATTGACCATCCATTGCGACAAAGCGAGACCAACGCCACCACCCTGGCTGAAGCCCGCCATGACGCCGCAGGCCACCCAATAGTTCCGCAAGCCCTGCACAGGCCCGGCCAAAGGGTTGCCATCCGGCGTGAAGGTGAATGGTCCATTGATCACACGTTTGATGCCAGCTTTTGCCAGTGCCGGAAAATGCTTGTAACCGAGTTCAAGGTTTGGCGCGATACGATCGAGATCCGGCTGCAACAATTCACGACCAAATTCCCACGGCGTGTTCTTCGGGCTCCACGGGCGGCAATCCTGCTCGTAAGTGCCAAGCACCAAACCATCACGCTCCTGCCGCATATAGATTTCGGAACGGAAGTCGATGATGTGCGGCAGTTCATGCCCATGTTCTTTGTTGAAAGCTTTCACTTCATGCATCTCGTCGGTGACCAGATACATGTGCTCCATGGCCAGCACCGGCAATTCCAGCCCCACCATGCGCCCCACTTCCCTCGCCCATAGCCCACCGCAGTTGACTACGTGCTGGGCATGGATATTACCTTTGTCGGAAATCACATCCCAGGAACCATCCGTACGCGGATTAATTTCTACAACGCGTGTACCCTGATAGATTTCGGCCCCACCGATGCGGGCCGACTTGGCATAGGCATGGGTGGTGCCTTCGGGATCAAGATTGCCATCAGCCGCGTCCAGCATGGCTCCGACAAAATACTCTTCTTCCAAAAGCGGGTTTAGCTTTTTAGCTTCCGCCATTGTCAGCATTTCGGTTTCAAGCCCCAGATACCGCGCGCGGGCATGCGCCATTTTCAACCAATCCAGGCGGTCCTTGGTATCAGCCAAAATCAATCCGCCGGAGCGATGCAATCCGCAAGCCTGGCCGGATATTTTCTCAAGCTCGTCATAAAGCCCAATGGTGTAGCCCTGTAATTTTGCCACATTGGGATCACCATTCAGAGTGTGAAAACCGCCAGCTGCATGCCATGTTGAACCGGAGGTGAGAATGTCACGCTCGACCAACACCACGTCTTTCCATCCCGCCTTGGTGAGATGGTATAACACCGAGCAACCAACAACACCGCCACCGATGACAACAACTTGCGCAGACGATTTCATGAAACTATCCCGTTGAGAATTTGTGACCGTCAAACTACCGCCCCGCTGCTTCCATCGCAATCATCTCTTGCGGTGAATTCTTCTCATCGAAAAACGAAAAACCCCGCAGCTTTCACTGCGGGGAGTTGGTTACGCACGTCTTGGGAGGACAAACCTTAAGAGGAATCGAGTTGGAGTCTCTGAAAGTCCTCTTGCGACAGCGAAGGCTGTCACAAACAAACTTAAATGGATTCCTTGACTTCCTTGGCGGCGCGGAAGGCCAGCTTCTTCGATGCCTTGATTTTGATTTGCTCACCCGTCAGCGGGTTGCGACCCAATCGTGCAGGGCGCTTCTTGACCTGGAAAATACCAAGACCAGTGATGCGGACCTTATTGCCCTTTTTCAGGTTCTTGACAGTCAGCTCAACAAAGTTGGCCAGCAATTCACCCATGCCCTTTTTGGACATTTCATGCTTTTCGGCAAGTTCAGCAGCGATCTTCGAAAGGGCTACTGTCAGTACTTTTTCTTCGGCCATGGCTCTCTCCTTGGATGGTGGCGAATCGTTAATGAAACTTGAATACATCACCAAGCGTGTCTGTAAAACCCTTTATTTTCGGCCCTGTTTTTGATTGCAGTGCAAAAAAGCCTTATAAACAGCAGTTAACTCTTTGTTAACACTTTTGCAGACGGATAAACGCTTTTTTTTCAATGTCTTGCTTCACCTACACAAAGTTTATGTGCGATTTGAGCGGTATTTTGGGAAGCCCATGCTTGTCACATAAAAGTTGTAGATTGGCGGCGCGCGCCTCGGCGTTGGTCGTGCCAGACATGTTGTTTTGGTGGATTCGGATATCAACTACAGGCGTCACCTGCCGCGTCATCAGATGCCCTGCATGGGCCACACGCAAGTACCAATCCCAGTCCCAATAATAGGGCAGGGAGGTGTCGAACATTCCGAGTGACTGATGCAGACTGCGGCGATAGCATACCGCAGAAATCAGAATGGTGTTGTCTTGCCGCAGTGATTCAGGGCTCGCGTTTTTTGCGAAGGCTTTTCTCGTGCCATCCGGGAATGCCAGTGCTCCATCGCCAAACACAAAATCACTTTCAGCGTTCAGGCTGTCCACACACGCCGACAGAAAATGAGTGTCAGTCCAAACATCATCATCATCAAGCCAGGCCATGGCTTCGCCTTTGGCTTGGGACGCGCCAAGGTTACGCGCCGGCACCGCACCAGCTTGGCCACTGTTGAGAATGCGAATGCGAGGGTCGTCAAACTCAGGGACGGCAATCTCACCATCATTCACAATGATAAGTTCAAGGTTGGAGTGGTCCTGCGCCAAAACACTGGCCGCCGACTCCGCGATGTAGTCAGGCCTGTTGCGCGTGGGAATGATACAGGTGATGAGCATGAACGAAACTATACAGTTTCTTCCACTTCAAACCTCAAGGATTTGCCCAGTACAGCGAAAGCTGCTTCAATCTTGTTGATATTCGTTACGTGATTGATATCAAACAAACGATCAATTTCCTGCCGATGCAAATTCAATCGTCGCGCCAATTCAGCTTTCTTAATCCCACTGTCTAAAAGGCTCTGATAAAGACGAGCTTTCAGTGCAATGTTGGAAGGCAAAGTTACACGGGGATCAGACGCTTTGCCACGCGATGGTTCAGGAATGGGTTCATGATGCGCAATACGAGCTCCAATTGCTTCGGAAAAAGCCCCAATCGCATAAGCCAGAGCGTCACTCTGATCTTCACCGAATGTGATCAACTCCGGAAAATCCGGCGACTTCACCAGTACCGTTCCTTCATCATCTTCAAGAGTAACGCGATAACTTGTCATTTCAAACCCAACTGCTTTTTGATGTCTTCAACGAGGCCAGTTTTCAAATCTTTACCAGCGCCGTGAGCAGGCAGCTGCGTTTTCCGGTCTCGATACATAACTGTGATGTGCCCGCTCCCACCAGTATGTGTTTCAAATGTACAGCCCTGCTTCTTCAGCCAGCGCCGGAATTCAGAATATTTCATAGCACTCTCCCAAAACTAGAATAGGTTTCTTCGTTTCAGAGAGGCACAGGACAAATCTCTGTAGTTCGAGTGCCGATGTTTAGTGTCGGTGCCAAACACATAAGTCTAGGTTCGAGATTTGTCAACATAAACGTTTACACCAACCCCATCCGATCCAGCACCTTCTGCCGCCCGATCAGCGGCAAAAGTGCCGCCAGTTCTGGTCCGTGGTCCATTCCTGTCAGCACCATGCGCAGTGGCATGAAGAGAGACTTGCCTTTGCGGTCTGTGCTCGCCTTCAATGCGTCGGTCCAGGTTTTCCACGTGGTCCCATCCCACGGTTCGGGCGGCAATGCGGCGCGGGCTGTTGAGATAAAATCCACATCTTCCGCAGCCGGATCAATTTTCAGATCATGCTGGATCACATCATCCCAGAATTCCGATTCCGAGAATTTTTCGATATTGCCGCGAATGGCCAGCCAGAAGGCTTCCGTTTGGTCGGGCAGGCGATGCTTCACCGCATCCCACGGCAGCATATGCAACAGCTTGGCATTCAGCTGGTTCAGGTCTTTTTCATCGAAACGACCGGGCGCACGAGAAATCTTGGTGAGGTCAAATCCATCCACCAGTTCCTGAATATCCGCACACGGATGAATATTGTCTGACGTGCCAAGCAGGGCCGCATGGGACACGACGGCCTTGGGCTCCAGCCCCTGTTCGCGCATGGAGGCGATCGAGAGAGACCCGATGCGCTTTGACAAGCCTTTGCCATCCGCACCCACAAGCAGAGAGTGATGCGCATAAATCGGCGGCTTGCCGCCCAACGCTTCGGTGATGGCCACCTGCACCCCGGCATTGGTCACATGGTCTTCACCGCGAATAACGTGGGTGATGCCGAAATCAATATCATCAATCACCGAAGGCAGGGTGTAGAGATAGCTGCCATCTTCACGCACCAACACAGGGTCGGACTGGCTGGCCAAATCCGTATGCTGTGGCCCGCGAATGAGATCATTCCATTCAATGACGCGATGATCGAGCTTGAAACGCCAATGCGGCTTTCGTCCTCCGGCCTCCAAGGCGCTGCGTTCTTCAGCAGTTAGCTTCAACGCCGCGCGATCATAGGTGCGAAGCCCGCCACGGGCCTCCTGCCGTTTGCGGCGGCGTTCCAGTTCGTCTGCGGTTTCATAGCAGGGGTAAAGCTGCCCCTTGGCTTTCATCGTCGCCACAACATCGTCATAGCGGCCAAAGCGTTTCGACTGCCATTCCACCCGGTCTGGCACGATGCCAAGCCAAGCGATATCTGTGGCAATGCCATCTGCGAATTCCTGCGTTGACCGCGCCACGTCGGTGTCGTCATAGCGCAAAATGAATTGGCCATCCTCCTTGCGGCTCATCAGCCAGTTGAGAATTGCGGTACGCGCATTGCCGATATGTATGCGGCCAGTGGGCGAGGGGGCGAAGCGAACGATTGTAGACATGTGCGGCTGCTAGCCCTTACAACGGACAAAATCAATATTGAGAAGCGAGCGGCATGAAACAGCGACAATTGGGCAAGGGCGGCCCCATGGTGGGCGAAATGGGTTTCGGTGCCATGAGCTTCGGCGGCATCTTCGGCGCAACCGATGAAGCCACCGGCCACCGCGCCCTTGATGCGGCGCTGGACCTCGGCGTAACCCACATCGATACAGCGCTGATTTATGGCCCGCATATTTCGGAAGATGTGATTGGCAATTATTTCAAGAAGAACCCAAGTGCCATAAATCGCTTTTCCGTCGCCACCAAAGGCGGCTTCCGCATCAACCCGCGTGGAATATCCAACGAGGCGGGCTTCATGCGCGATTGCCTCGAGGGCTCGTTGCGCCGTTTGGGTCTAGATCACGTTGACCTCTACTACATCCACCGCCGCGACCAATCGATCCCGATTGAAGATGTGACGGGAACCCTTGCGGGCTTTGTCAAGGAAGGCAAAATCGGCGGCATTGGCTATTCTGAAATTTCTCCGGCTTCATTGGAACGTGCTGCATCTGTGCATCACATTCGCGCTGTGCAAAGTGAATACTCTCTGGCAACCCGGTTGCCGGAGCTTGGAGTGCTGCAAGCCTGTGAACGGCTGGGCACCGCCTTCGTGGCCTTCTCGCCCTTGTGTCGGGGTGTATTGAGCAATGTGCTTCTGGACCCCACAATCTTCCCCGATGAATTCCGCCGCAACATGCCGCGCTTCAACGCGGAAAATTACCCGCGCAACATGGCCTATATCGAGCGCTTCAAAGCTTATGCCAAACAACGCGGATGGAGCCCCGCCGGTCTGGCCAATGCCTGGGTGCTGCACCGCGCCCCGCACATCATTCCCATTCCGGGAACGCGCACTGCTGAGCATCTGGCCGAAAACGCAGCAGCATCAAACGTCAGTTTGACAGCTGCAGACATGGCAGAAATCGAAACAATCCTGCCCGCAGGATTTGCTCATGGCAACCGCTATTCAGAAGAGCAGCAGAAACCTTCGGAACTCTATTGTTGAGTTACGCCATCTGATCCCGGAAGCCGTTCGTGATTGGATAGCGCCTGTCACGCCCGAAATTCCGTCGTGTGATCTTCACACCTGGAGCCGCTTGCCGTCGCTTGTATTCGGCCACATAAAGCAAATGCTGAATGCGCTTGACCAGCGCCACATCATGCCCGCGCGCCACAATTTCCGCCACCGACTGTTCGCGTTCAACCAGCCCGTCGAGAATATCATCGAGCACGTCGTAGGGCGGAAGTGAATCCTGATCCTTCTGGTTTTCGCGCAGTTCCGCCGTTGGTGCCTTCGTAATGATCCGTACAGGGATGACTTCTGACACCGTGTTGCGCCATTCGGCCAGACGATAGACTTCCGTCTTGTAAACATCCTTGATCGGGTTGAAGCCACCGTTCATGTCGCCATAGAGGGTGCAATAGCCAACACTCATTTCGCTTTTGTTGCCGGTGGTCAAAACCATCGAGCCCATCTTGTTGGAGATCGCCATGAGGATGACGCCGCGGGAACGGGACTGCATGTTTTCTTCCGTGATATCTTCTTTGCGGCCGGCGAATAGCGGGCCAAGTGCATGTAGAAACCCTTCCACCGGTTCCTTGATCGCCACCACATTATAGCGCACGCCCAAGCGCTTTGAACACTCTTCGGCATCTACCAGCGAGTCCTGCGAGGTATAGGAATAGGGCAGCATGACACACTGCACCTTGTCGGCCCCCAGCGCATCAACGGCCATGGCGGCGACGACGGCGGAGTCGATGCCACCACTCATGCCTAACACAATTCCGGGGAAGCGGTTTTTCATAACATAATCGCGCAGGCCCAAGACACAGGCCTTCCACGTCTCTTCCTCGCGTTCGGGCAAGCGTACAATATCACCCTTGTCCATCACCCAGCGGCCATCGCGCTTGTGCCAATGGGTCATCGCCAGCGCTTCCTCGAACATCGGCATTTGCAGCGCCAGTGACCGATCCGCATTCAACACAAAAGACGCACCGTCGAATACCAACTCATCCTGCCCGCCGATCTGGTTGAGATAGACCAGCGGCAATCCGGTTTCGGTGACGCGGGCCACTGACAGGTTCAGGCGTACATCATCCTTGTTGCGCTCGAAGGGCGAGCCATTCGGCGACAGCAGAATCTCCGCGCCGGTTTCAGCGAGTGTTTCGCAGGTCTCCTCGGTCCAGATGTCTTCGCAAATCGGAATGCCAATGCGCACGCCCTTGACCACCAGTGGGCCGGGGGCAGGGCCAGCATCGAACACGCGCTTCTCGTCGAACACGCCATAATTCGGCAGATCGAATTTATGCCGCACGGTTTCGATGCAACCACCGTTCAGCAGCGCCACCGAGTTATAGAGCTTGTCACCTTCGCGCCATGGCAAGCCGATGAGAATGGCTGGACCATCCGCAAACTCCCGCGCCAAATCCTCAACCGCAGCTCTGCAAGCCGCAACAAACGACCCCCGCAGCACCAGATCCTCCGGCGGATAGCCCGCAATATACAATTCCGGAAACAATATGAGATCGGCATCCTGCAGCTTCTCTACAGCATCCCGCGCCTTTGCGAGATTCGCCGAAACAGCGCCGACAGTGGGGTTCAACTGGGCCAGACCGATTTTAAGATGTGTTGTCATAGGCCCCATTTATTCACTGCAACGAAAAGGCGCAACTGCGGCCTTGCAATTGCCTGCCAGACCCGTCAAATTTAAAGTCACAAATTCAAGGAGTAGGCCCATGCGTCTCGACAATGAAAAACCATCAGACAATGTTGAAGACCGGCGCGGCCAGGGCGGCGGCGGTGGGTTCCCCGGCGGCATGGGCGGGCGGCGCATCAACATTCCTATGGGCGGCGGCGGTGGCGGCATGTCGATGGGCACCTTGGTGCTGATGGCGATCGTTGGCTTGGTCATGTATTTCGTCTTCGGCATAAACCCGATGGACTTGGTCAATGGTGGCTCACAAAATCCGGGCGGCCAGACCACAGAATATCAATTGCCCGACACCACAACCGACGTCACTGAATCACAGGTCCCCGGCGGCGGCACCGGCAATGCCAATGTGACCACCGACGCTGGCAAGGATTTCGTCGGTCGCGTCCTCGGTTCCACCGAACGCACGTGGGAAGGCATTTTTCAGAAAATGGGAAAGACCTACGAAAAGCCGCCGCTGGTGCTGTTCACGGGTTTTGTGCAGTCGGCCTGCGGCAATGCCCAGTCCGCCATGGGACCGTTTTATTGTCCGCGTGACAACAAGGTCTACATTGACCTCTCCTTCTATCAGGACATGAAAAACAAACTTGGTGCCCCCGGCGATTTCGCCCAAGCCTATGTGATTGCCCATGAAGTGGGCCACCATGTGCAAAACCAGTTCGGCATCGCTGACAAGGTGAATGCGGCTCGTTCGCGCGTCTCGGAAGAAGAGGGCAACCTCCTGCAAGTGAAAATGGAACTGCAGGCTGACTGCTTCGCCGGCATCTGGGCCCAGGAAGCCAACGCCCGCGCCAACATTCTGGAAGAAGGCGACATCGAAGAAGGCCTGAACGCCGCCTCCGCCATCGGCGATGACCGCTTGCAGAAACGCAGCCAAGGCTACGTGGTCCCCGAAAGCTTCACCCACGGCTCATCAGAGCAACGCGTGCGCTGGTTCAAGGCCGGCATGAACGCGAAGAGCCTGAAGGATTGCGACACGTTTGGAGCAGCGCAGTTATAGGGGAGCTGATTCCGTTGATAGGACTTGTTACGTAGAACGAATACCATGCCTCACTATATGGAAGGGGTATGATTAATGTGATTGACCATAGAGCAACATTGCATCTTCGTTCCTGGGGGCGACGGTGTGAAGGCTTTGCGCGGCGTGGTGAATCGCGTAGATATAATCTCTATGGCACCGATTTCCCGCACCAAGGATATTTTACATCATTTGGCCTCCCGTCCCGGACATGACGAGGTGAAGGCTGATTTTCGCGATCTCTTGCTTGAGGAGTTTGGCGCGGAAAGGCATGCAATAGATTTCGAACGCCGTGTGCCTGAAGTAAAGGGCAGGCTTGATGCCTTGATTGGCCGCACCATCCTTGAAGCAAAATCCGACCTCGTAAAGGAATGGGCGGATGTCGAGCGGCGCATGCCGGACTATCTGGCAGACCGGGAGCGGGAAGAGAAGGAGCGTTTCACCGGAATTGCAACAGACGGATTGAAATGGGCTGTGTTCGAGCGAGACGGTGAAGGAATTCGTAAGATCAAGGA
>JANPCL010000216.1:0-38185 GCA_031430915.1 Hyphomicrobiales bacterium | reverse complement strand
GCCGCATCAACGCCGAAAACCCGGTAACCTTCGCACCCTCGCCGGGTCGCGTGGACGCCGTGCACTTTCCCGGTGGCCTTGGTGTGCGCATCGACAGCGCGCTCTATTCCGGCTATAAAATCCCACCATATTACGACAGCTTGATTGGCAAGCTCATTGTCTTCGGAAAAACCCGCGCCGAATGCCTGATGCGCCTGCGCCGCTCCATGTCGGAATTTGTGATTGATGGCGTCGAAACCACCATTCCGCTGTTCCAGAAATTGCTGCGCGAGACAGATATCATCGACGGCCACTACGACATTCACTGGCTGGAAAAATATCTCGCCCGCACCAACCCGTAAATGACGTCGATCACGCCACAGGTGTTGCTGCAGGCCTATGCCGCCGGCATCTTCCCCATGGCCGAAAGTGCCCATGATCCCGCCCTTTATTGGGTCGAGCCGGATGAGCGTGGCGTTATTCCGCTCATCGGGTTTCACGTCTCCCGCAGTTTGGCCAAGCGCGTGAAACAGCACAGTTTTGAAGTCCGCATCGATACATCTTTCAACCAAGTCATTGCGGCCTGCGCCGCCAAATCGGAGTCACGCAAAGACACCTGGATCAACAGGCGCATCATTACACTTTATTCCCAGCTTCACAAAATGGGCTGCGCCCATTCTGTCGAAGCCTGGCAAAATGGTGAATTGGTTGGCGGGCTTTATGGCATTCGCATCGGTGCTGCCTTCTTCGGCGAAAGCATGTTCAGCCGCGCCACGGATGCGAGCAAAGTGGCGTTGGTGCATTTGATAGCGCGCTTGAAATTCGGCGGCTTTCGGTTGCTGGACGCCCAATTCGTCAATCCACATTTATTGCAGTTTGGCACAAAGGCGGTGAAGAAAGCTGACTATCACAAACTGCTGGAACCAGCACTGGAGCAAGATGCGAACTTCTTCGCATTTACGGGTGATGATGATGCGGTGCAGGTTCTGGCGGCGGCGGCGGGGTGAAGAGGTCCCTTCCTAAACCCAATACTTCCATCCGTAAAACACCGTCATCACCACCCCCACCACGACAATCACCTTGCGCATCACCGATGCCGAAACCAGCTTCAGCGCCTTGCCGCCCAGATAGCCGCCCACCACACAGGCTGACAACATGACCAGTGTTTCGGGCCAATGGATCAGTCCGTTGGCCACGAATATCACGATGGCAGATGCATTCGCCATTACCCCCAGCATGTTCTTCATCGCATTGGCGCTGCGCAACTCCCAGCTTGACGTCGCACTCAGCACCGCCATGAAAATCACACCGACACCAGCTCCGAAATATCCGCCATAGAGCGCCGCAGGCAGAACCAGGCCGGTCCGCAAGGCGGCATTGTCAGCGCCAAACAGTCTGGCGAGTGCGGATTGAATTGGCTTTGCAAAAGCGAAAATCAGCGTGGCCAGACCAATCAGGCCCGGTACGACGAGCACAAAAACCTTCTCCGGCGTGTAGAGCAGCAACACCGCACCCAGCGCCCCACCCAGAAGTGCCGCCGCAAAAACCACGAAAGTTGCCCCGTCAGAACGCGGGAGTTTATGCCGCTCCGACCAGGCCCCGATCAGGTTTCCCGGCACCAGTCCCACCGTGTTGGACGCATTGGCCGCAATGGGTGGGAGCCCAGCCGCCATCATGGCTGGATAGGTAATGAGCGACGCTCCCCCCGCCATGGAATTGGCTATGCCGCCCAACAGTCCTGCCACCAGCAGGATCGCAATTGTCTCATCCGTCATCCCACAAGACTACCTGATTTCAGAAAAACCAACATAACTTTCGGCAATAACAGCCGTTTCGACATTTTCTTTACGCCTTCCATGTCTATATGCAGGGTGACAAGCAACGGACAGCCATGGACCACATCCAACCCTATCTCGACTATTTTTCGGCCAATCCAGAATGGGCCCTGATTGTGATCTTCCTGATTGCGTTCGGTGAAGCCTTGTTGATCATTGGCCTGTTCGTGCCGTCAACCGCCGTACTGGTAGGGGCTGGCATGTTGGTAGGGTCCGGCCATCTCGGATTCTGGCCTGTGTTTTGGGCGACAGCAGTTGGCGCCATTTCAGGTGACCAGGTGTCGTATTGGGCCGGACGCCTGTTTGGCGATCGCTTGAAAACCATGTGGCCACTTCATAAATATCCCGTTTTGATGGCGCGCGGCGAAGACTTTGTGCGCGCCCACGGCGGCAAAAGCATCGCCCTTGGCCGCTTTGTCCCCGGCGTGAAAGCTGTGGTTCCTGGCATTGTCGGCATGCTGGGCATGAGCCAGTTGTATTTTCTCATCGTCAACGTCTCCTCGGGTCTGGTTTGGACCATCGCCCATATCGGCCCCGGCATTCTGATTGGCCAAGGCCTGGCGCTGGCGGGTGATCTTTCTGGCCATCTGGTCATCGTTCTGCTCGTGCTTTTGCTGATTATCGGTGTGTCAAGCTGGCTCATCCGCATTCTGGCCGCCAGTGCGCAGCCCTATGTCAATGGCGTGCTTACGCGTGTTTCAATCTGGGCCAGACAGAGCAAGTCGCGTGCGCTGCACCGCTTCGGCAAGGCCATCAAGCCGGGCAATCCGCGCGCACCTGCCGTTTTGTTCCTGCTCTTCGTCGGACTCGCCAGCCTCATCGTGCTGGCCGACATCGTGACCGGATTCATGCTGCGTCATGCTGCATCAAACCTCGACCTGTCAGTGGCAACTATCATGGCAGAACTGCGCAACGCCCCCGCTGATGCCTTCATGATTCCACTCACAATGATGGCAGAGCGCCCCGTGGTCTGGACGATGGGTGTGGCCATGGCAGCCTGGCTCACCATCTGGCGCGGCTGGCGTGTGGCCGTTCTTATGCTCGCCACCATGGGCTTTGCCGAATTTGCCAGCGTTAATCTCAATCACTTCGTATCCTCGCCTGACAGTCTCATGCACGGCGGCTTCACCAGCACACCGACGTTGATGGCGGGATTGGTGCTGGGCTTCCTCGCCGCCCTGTCCGGCCATGCCATGGGCCGCTGGAGCAAGGCTGTCGTTGCCGCCATGTGCGGCAGCGTCGTCGTCGCCATCGCCTTCTCCCGGGTCTATCTCGGGGCTGAATGGTTGAGTGGCGTGCTTGCAGCTGGTCTGCTTGCAATGGTGCTGACGTCGCTCTTCGGCATGGCCATTGAAGCGATACCTGCGCGCCGCATTCGCCCCATGGGGCTGATGGCTTTTATCTTGCTGGTTGCTGGCGTTACCGGCACAATCTACATCAACACCTTCGATGGCTTGTCCGAAAAGCGCTATGCCGCCAAACCAGTGTTGCAGACCTTCACCGAAGAGCAATGGTCACAAGGGGCCTGGCAGAACATTCCGAACCGCCGCGTTGATTTGGCTGGCACCCCGGAAGAAGTTTTCGTCGCCCAATGGGTAGGGAAGCTCGATCAGCTCACGCACGCCCTGCAAAAGCAGGGCTGGCAGGCCAAGGACCCATGGCGCTGGCAGGATACTTTTGCCTACCTTGACCCCAAAGCCGAACTCGCAAAACTGCCGCCGCGCCCCGTGTTGCATCAGGGCCTGAAAGCCAAACTCACCATGACACTGGAAAACCCCGCCTTGCCTGCGCGTCGTCAAGTGCTCCGCGCCTTCAAAACCCAGGTTTTTGTCACAGTGGCGGGAAAGCCTGAGCCTGTCTTCCTGATTTCCGTCACTCCGGAAGCACCAAAAACCCGTTTCCAACTCTACTCGATGCCGATGACGCTGGCCGTAACTGCGGATGACACCAAGCTGGCCGAAGCCGCCCTCAGCGCCATTCCAGATACCCGCATCATCGCCCAAACCAGCCAAACCGATAAAACTGCAAGAGTATTTCTGGCAAAACCGTGACATTGCGGCCCTGATTCGGGCTTTACGTTGCGGCGCACATCCGCCATATTCCCGACCGAAATTGAAGGCCTTTCAGGGATTCCCATGCGCAAACTCGTCCAATTCTTCTCGTGGTGGAACAGTGCCAACTGGAACACCCTGTTTTATACAATGCGCAAGGGCGAACGCGTGGGAAGCGACCAATATGGCAACGTCTACTACCGCGCCAAATCCGCCATCCCCGACTCAATTCCGGAACGCCGCTGGGTAATCTACAAAGGCTATGCCGAACCCTCACAAATCCCGCCAGGCTGGCATGGCTGGATGCACCACCGCGATGATACCCCACCCGAAGACGGTGATTACGTCGCACGCGAATGGGAGTTACCCCACGAAGAAAACTTCACCGGGTCATCAAAGGCCTATCGCCCACCCGGTTCGATTGCGCTTGGTGTGAAGCCCAAAAAGCAGGACGCCAGCTACTCTGCATGGAAACCTGAATAACAATGGCCGATAACTCATCCCGGCTGGAAACCATCGTCGGCGCGACAGTCATTGCACTGGCCGTGGGTTTCTTTTTCTACGCCTCCAAAACCGCAGGCGTCGGTGGAACGGTGTCCGGCGGCTACAAGGTCATCGCCGAATTCGACAATGCTGAAGGCATCAACGTTGGCACCGATGTGCGCCTTGCCGGCATCAAGATTGGTACAGTTACAGCCCAAAGCCTGAATGCCGAAAACTACATGGCCCGGCTTGAACTGACCCTTGATCCCAAAGTGTCGCTGTCGGACGACACGGCTGCAAAAGTCACCAGTGAAGGATTGCTCGGCGGCAAATTCATTTCAATGGAGCCAGGCGGCTCCGAAACCAAACTTGCCGAAGGCAGCATGATGACGCTGACGCAGGGGGCTGTGGACATTTGGTCGCTGATCAGTTCCGCCATGTTTGACAAGGCAAAGTCTCCCCCTGCGGCAACACCTGTGACGCCGCAACAATGATCAAACTCTGGGCTGTCACAGCCCTGCTCGTTACCGCCGCCTTGCCTGCCTGTGCCGAGCGCATCAAAAATCCCATCGGCCTGTTTTCCGGACTCGACAAGATCACTGGCGTCACCACCAATTTCGAAATTGCAGTGGGGTCCGAAAAGCAGTTTGGCTATCTCTTCGTCAAGCCCTTCGTGTGTTACACGAGACCCGTCACTGAAGAACCCAAGACAGCAGCCTTCGTCCAAGTTGATGTGCAGGAATCAGACGGCAAGCGCCGCCGCATTTTCTCAGGCTGGATGTTCGCCGAAAGCCCTGGACTCAACGCCGTTGAACACCCGATTTTCGACGTCTGGCTCACAGGCTGCAAAGACCCCAACGCCCCGCCGCCGCCTACCGAAGTGCCCGTGAAGCCAGACACTGGCGAAGTACCTGAAGAAGACACAGGTGAAGAAAAGCCGGACGCCGTGCAGGATTAGCGATGCGGTCCCTTCTTCTTCTCAGGCTAGATACAGGACTTCGCGCCAGCCCTTGCTTCGGCTGCCTTTAACATATTGCGCACGTCACGTGGGCGGTTGCTGGACAAGGCCTGGCGGTGACTGACAAGTACTGTCTGATACAAACTGTTGATGCGTGATGATGATAGTGTGCCGCAACGCACGGCAACGTAATACTTCTCGGCGACAAGGGCATAACCATTCAAGCCCTTGACGGGTTTTACAGCCTTTGCGGGCTTGATTGGTTTTACGGGCGCTATCGTCGCTACTTTGGCTTTCAGTTGTTTTGGCTGGGCTACAATAGCCGGCTTTTTGGGTGCTGGAGTGGCGACGGCCAGAGCGACTGGTGTCGGCCTTGGCGACGCGACTGGTTCAACAACAGCCACTGTTGGCGCGGTGACTGTCGTCGTGTCTTCAATTTGAGCGACTGTCGCTGCAGTCGCGGCAGCGAGTACGTCTTTCACCAGTTTCTTGGCTGCGTCATCACAAACGGAAGTTTTGCCGGCCGCCCTGCCCGCGGTAATGGCTCTACGGGCCGTTGCAACTGAAGCTTTTTCGGCAAGTGAAATTTCGGCCTGGGCTACAAAACCGCGCAAGGCCTGCGACAGGTCTTTCGCCAAAACCCCGCATTTCACATCTACAGCTTGTGACTTGGCCAACAATGTTGCTGCCTCGGACGCGTCCATGGTTGCCGCTTGGGCATAGGTCACGGGCTTCAAAACCTGTGATACACACAGAACGAGAGGAAGACTTATGACAATGGTTCGCCAGCGCATATCGAGATAATCCTGTTGGAATCAGACGTGAGGCAAAATGCCGAAAAGCGGTTAAGATCGTTAAAATTTTAAGGACCTGCAGGCACTTATGGTGAAAAAATTATTGTGCGTTGCAAATGTGCTGTTGTGGGCTGTGGTCGGGAGCGCGGTCGCGGATGCCAAACAGCGCAAAATTCCATTTCCTCGTTTAAAGCCTGCTGACTTGCAACAATCCGAGCCGCCACCCGCAAAAATTGAGCCCGTTCCGTTTCCGCCACTTTCCGGCAAAACGTCGTGGCCAAATGCCACAGTTCTGGCGGAACGGCAGGAGTGCGCGCAGCGGCTCCAAGGTTTGCCAATCACCTACGAGCCCATGGCTCCCATTGGTCAGGCAGGTGGATGTGGAGCAGCTGCCGCTTTGAAAGTCAGCCGGATTTCAGGTGTGACGATTATTCCCCCTGCCGAATTAACCTGCGACATGGCGGAAGCGTTGCATGGCTGGCTCTCCAGTTCCGTGCTGCCCGCTGCGCGGCTTGAACTCAGGAAGAGGGTTGTCAAAATCAACAACGCCTCGGCCTATGTCTGCCGCCGCCGCAATGGATCGGCTTCAGGCAAATTGAGTGAGCATGCCAAGGCCAATGCATTGGACATTGCAACGCTTGGGTTTGACGATGGCTCATCTATCAGCATCAAGGGAGATTGGTCGGGCTTGAAGCAACTGATCGGGATTTCGGCGCAAGGCAATTTTCTGCGGCTGATCCGGCGTGATGCCTGCATTCGCTTCACAACTGTTCTGGGACCCGGCTCTGATCCCTATCACGGTGACCACTTCCACATTGATGTGGCGCGGCGAAAGAACGGCTATCGCATTTGCAAATAGGTTTGCTAGAACTGAGACATGACCCAAGCCACCTACCCTGCCCTTCGCATGCGTCGTAACCGCAAAACGCCATGGGCCCGCGCCATGGTGCGGGAGAACACGCTGACTGCCGCCGATTTGATCTGGCCGCTGTTCGTGATCGACGGCGAGAATAGAACGGAATCAGTAGCCTCGATGCCGGGCGTTTCGCGCTGGTCCGTCGATCTCATTGTAAAGCGGGCAGAGGAAGCGGCAGCACTTGGGATTCCGGCGATTGCTCTGTTTCCGAATACGCACAAATCACTCCGCACGGAGGATGCTGCTGAAGCGTTCAGTTCCGACAATCTGGTGTGCAAGGCCGTGCGGGCGATCAAGAAGGAGGTGCCGCACATCGGCATCATGTGTGATGTAGCACTTGATCCCTATACCAGCCACGGCCACGATGGATTGCTGCGTGATGGCCAAATTATTAATGACGAGACGGTTACGGCTTTGGTCAAGCAGGCGCTGGTTCAGGTTGAAGCGGGTTGCGATATCATAGCGCCGTCTGACATGATGGATGGTCGTATCGGGGCTTTGCGTGCAGCACTTGAAGCCGGTGGGCACCAGAATACGCAGATCATGGCCTATAGTGCGAAGTATGCGAGTGGCTTCTATGGACCTTTTCGCGATGCTGTCGGATCGTCCACAACACTCAGCGGCGACAAGAAAACCTATCAAATGGACCCCGGCAACACCGATGAAGCAATCCGCGAAGTGGCGCTTGATCTGGCCGAAGGTGCCGACATGGTGATGGTCAAGCCCGGCATGCCCTATCTCGATATCGTTTCGCGGGTGAAGCGTGAATTTGGTGTGCCGACTTTCGCCTACCAAGTGTCGGGCGAATACGCGATGATCATGGCCGCATGCAACAATGGCTGGCTGGACCCTACACGGGTAGTGCAGGAATCACTGATGGCCTTCAAGCGGGCTGGGGCTGACGGTGTATTGACTTATTTTGCCTTGGATGTGGCCAGGCAACTCAAGGCTCTGACCTAAACCGTGTGATCAGGCTGGAGGTATCCCAACGGTTGCCACCCTTGGCTTGCACCTCGGAATAGAACTGGTCGACCAAGGCCGTCACGGGAAGGTGGCTCTTGTTTTGGCGGGCTTCATCGAGACAGATGCCGAGGTCCTTGCGCATCCAGTCCACGGCAAAACCAAAATCAAATTTTCCCGCGATCATGGTCTTGTGGCGGTTTTCCATTTGCCAAGAGCCCGCAGCGCCTTTTGCAATCACATCGACGACGGCTTCCATTTCAAGCCCGGCTTTCATCCCGAACTGAATACATTCCGCAAGGCCCTGAACCACACCTGCAATGGCGATTTGATTGCACATCTTGGCGAGTTGGCCAGAACCTGAAGGGCCCAACAATTTGCACATCTTGGCAAAGCGCATGATATGCGGCTCGACTTTCGCATAGTCATCCGCATCGCCGCCGCACATGACAGTGAGCAATCCATTCTCAGCCCCCGCCTGCCCGCCCGACACCGGCGCATCGATAAAACCAATGCCCCGCATTCTGGCTTCGGCATGTAGTTCGCGCGCCACATTGGCGCTGGCCGTTGTGTGGTCTATGAAAATGGAGCCGGGTTTCATGCTGTGGAAAGCCCCATCCGGGCCAATGGTGACACTGCGCAAATCATCGTCGTTGCCCACACAGGCAAACACAAAATCAGCGTCCTTGGAAGCACTAGCCGGCGACGCCGCCGTCTCACCTCCATTTTTCTCAACCCACGATTTGGCTTTCGCATCCGTGCGATTATACACCGTGGTTTTCAAACCAGATTTCCGCACCAGATGCCCAGCCATCGGAAACCCCATAACTCCCAAACCAATCCACGCCACCTGTGTCATGTCCAATCTCCATAGAATTGGGAGCGGTCTATCACAGGAAGCGGGATGATGGGCAGAGAGTTGTTTCGGTTCACTGCGAAATTCCGGCCGCTTACGGGAGAGGTGGATGCATTGGCGCAAGACGGAAAGGGCCTCGCCCCGTCCTATTCCAGTGCTTGCTTTGCTGATCCCAAGCGGCGATAATTCGCCAAGGGAACACATTGCCGACATGAGTATTGAACGCCGCAACTTTCCACAGTTTTTTATAACCGCAGCGGGCGCGTGCCCCTACTTGCCGGGACGGATGGAACGCAAGGTGTTCACCCATCTGATTGGTCCCGATGCCAAGAGCCTGAATTCACAATTGTCGCAAGGCGGCTTCCGCCGCAGCCAGAACATTGCCTATCGCCCGGCCTGCGACGGCTGCAGTTCCTGCGTTTCAGTGCGAGTGCCGGTCAATACGTTCGACTGGAAAAAAGGCTTCCGCCGCACCCTGACGCGCAATCACGATATCCAGAGCAGCATTGTGCCTGCGCGTGCCACCAGCGAACATTACTCGCTGTTCCGCACCTACATCGACCATCGCCATGGTGACGGCGGCATGGCAGATATGACGGTTCTGGATTTTGCCGCGATGGTGGATGACACGCTGGTGGACAGCCGCATTGTGGAGTACCGCCTGTCTACCCCCTACCAGCCCGAAGGTGAACTGGTGGCGGCGGTTTTGGTGGATTTGCTGAATGACGGTGTATCGCTGATCTACAGTTTCTATGACCCCGAGCTTGAGCACCGCAGTCTGGGGACATTCATCATTCTGGACATGTTCCGCCGCACGCTGCGCATGGGCCTGCCCTATGTTTACCTCGGCTTCTGGATCAGGGAAGCCTATAAAATGCGTTACAAGGCGCGCTTCCTCCCACAGGAACGCCTGGGCCCGGATGGCTGGAGTCTGGTTCACTCCAATGACTTTGACGCGCACTAGTTTCGCCACAACACAACCTCTATCAGGTTTTGCAGGACAGGTTTTATGGGCAAAACCGCTGATTTGCGGGAATCTAACGACATGAAAAATGCCGGTTTGACTCAGCCCTTGGCTGCGGCTCGCGCAGCATCAATGCTGGACAATGAGTTGAGTACGTTGAAGTTGAGAGTGCACGTCTCGAGTGATATGCAGGCTTTTGACGTAGCCAAGCAGGCAGCTCGCGGCATGGAAGTTGCCCCCATGCACCATTACGCCACGGGTGTGTTCAACCGGGAACGGGCGTTCTGGATGTATCTCACTGATGACGCAGGTGAAGTGGTTGGTCTGCAGGCTTTCCGCTATGATGAGGTTGACACGCATCTCGCGGACTGGTGTCTGAACTACATGATCGGCGTTTACATGCGACGGCAGGAATTAATGGTGCCGTCCTTCCCGAAGCCTCCCGAGGGCAGTGCGGCGGAACGCCTGACTGGCAAACTGGTGTATCACGGGGAAATCTGGATTTCGAAAACGGTGAAGAACCGCAAGGTTTTTGAAATCTTCGTTCGGCTCGGTCTGATATTGGCAGTGATCAAATGGCGGCCCGATGCGATCTGGGGGCTGGCCAGTGCGCAAATGGCGGGTCACGGCCACTTCACCCGGGTTGGCTATACCATTCTCGAACGAGGCTTCCTGCGCTGGCAATGGGCGTCAGACGGCATTGACCCGGTGGAATACCTGGTCGCTGCCGAACTGCACTCGCTGGAAGCAATGATTGACGAGATGCTGGCTACAGAAGCTGGATCTGCACTGGTGCCAGCTCAGAAACGATCCGAACCCGTTTCCGATTCTCACTGAAATCCGGAACGATGACCCGCTGGTAACCGAGCCAGTGCAACTCACCATCGGGCCGCACCATGGAGGCGAGCACATGGTCATAGTGGGCGCGGCCAGTCTCGATGACCTTGAAGTATTCTGGCGTGACTGCCCTGTCATAGCTGTGGCCGTTGAGGCACGGGTAGGAGTTGGGTGAGACACCCCAAATACGGGCAATGAGGGAATCCCGGCCAACGTGTTCCACGTGGCTTGTCTCGCGTTCAGGCTCGACGGCACAAACAACCGATCGGTTTTCCGGCACGTTTCCGGTTTGAAGCGCTGTCCGCAGAGACTCAGGTACAATCTGCAAGTCTGGCACGACGACGGATGTGTAGGCCCGCACCGACAATCTGACGTCACTTTTAAAAATCAGGCTTTCTATGCGGTCTGCTGTTGTTGCAGCATCGGCATGCGCTTCGGTAAACCAGCCGGAGCTGAAATATTTAATAAGGAAAGGTCCGGCACAAGACGGCGCGATTTTCGCAGCCACCATGAGGGATGCCCAATTGGGACATGCCATGTTCCATTGTACCGTCGTGCCCGATGCCTCGGTGTGGACACGAACCATACCGAACTGATCCATCAGGGTCTTGTCCTGATAGGGTGTGCCTGAACCTTTTTCAGGACGGTCCACGAAGTACCCGTCCTTGATCCAGAGTGTTATGCCATCCATGCGTAGTTCAACCGATTCTGATTGCGAAACTGAAAAGGCCGCCCCCAGACGCGGTAGAAAGCAACTTAAATCATTAAATCAAAATATCCTGTTAACGCAGAATTCAGTTTTTACTGATCCCGGGTTGTTATAATACTTTAATATCAACCCTTGCGATTTGCGACACCACTTTGACGCCGGCATGTTTTGCACCACTTTGATAAGGCAAAACAACCCGATGATAAGGCACCCAGTGCAAACGGTTGTCCGGTAAACGCAACGCGGCGAGAACATGGTCGTAGCGTGGGCGATTGTGTCGCAGAACGTCTTCATAAGTGGCATTGACGGGGTCACCGTAGCTGCCAACACTTTGGCACGGAAATGAGGATGTGTAAGTGCCCCAGACACGGCCAATGGCACTTTTCGGTCCGACCCGCTCTACATGGAACAGTCCGCTGTTTTCATCGAGGATACAATCGACAGAATAGTCTTCCGATATACTGTGACCACTAAGGGCCTCTTTCAAGACAGGTGGGACTTGCGGCGATGACATTGGGGCTTCAGCAATAAACACACGGCTGGCAAAATGCCGGTCGCCACGGGCGAGCACCTGTTCCATGCGGCTGATGGCGGCAGCGAGTTCTCGATAGACCTCTTCAAACCAACCAACTGCAAAGAAGCGCAATATATAAGGAGGCTTCACCGACGGCAGCCACTGCATCGCCTTGAACAACGAAGCCACGCAAGGCGAGTTCACCACCCATTTTACCTCAGAGCCCAGATCGCCAGTCGTCAAACGGACACTGCCTTCCTGATAGAATTGGTCTTCCTTGGCTGCAATATCAGCCGTCATGGACAAAAGAGGCTCTAGTATCCCTTGGTGTATCCAATATCGTTGTCCGCGCATAATTGCCGCCCATAAGTTCCAGGCGAGGGGACCCTGCTGTACGGGCGTTCGCCGATGTCATAAGTCCGTCCACATGCACAAAAATGCCCGTGGTAAAACGCGAAACTCTCCCTAACGCCTTATTGGATTATTCAAACTTGACGTCGAGTACAGAGTGTTTGCCTGGCAAAGAACTAGTGAACAAATAGGTAAACGATCCGTATACGGAGTTAACCGAAGTGATTTGTCTTGGGGAAGCCCTTGGGTGGCAGCTTGCCGGATTGGGCGCGTTCGCCAATCCACTCGGTCAATTCGGTGACTGTCCATTCCCGGCCACTGGAGTCGATCCAGTTCAAACCGGCCTTCAGGTTAAGTGTGGTTGCGTCGGATAGGTTTCCGTCTTTGAACTTCTGCAAACGCACACCTTTGCCGCGGGTCATTTCGGGCAATTCGGTGATCTTGAAAATCAGGAGTTTGCGGTTTTCTCCCACGGTTGCCACATGGTCGGCATTGGCAATAATGCTGCGGCAGACCAGTGCTTCAACGGGAACCTTGACGTTCAGCACTTGCTTGCCCTTGCGGGTGTTGGCCACGCATTCGTCTTCGCTGACGATGAAGCCGTCACCATCAGTGGAGGCGATGAGGCGTTTGTTTCCGGCCTGATAGACGAAGAGTGCGATGATCTGGTCGGTAGCGTCCATCTCCGCCATAAGGCGCACGGGTTCCCCATTGCCACGACCACCTGGCAGTTTGGCCGCATCCAATGTGAAGAACTTGCCTGATGACGAGAACAGCATGATCTTGTCGGTGGTCATGGCCTTGATAGCGAAGCGGCCCTTATCTCCGTCCTTGTAGGTCAGGGTCGATGTGTCCTCCAGGTGCCCCTTCAGCGAGCGTATCCAGCCCTTTTCGGAACAGACGACTGTGACGGGTTCTCTATCGACCATCATTTCCGCGAGTTCGACGGAGACGTCCGGTGCATCGGCAAAGTCAGTGCGGCGACGTCCCAGTGGGGTTTTTTTGGAATAGGTTTCCTTGACTTTTTTGATGTCTTCGGAAATGTGGTTCCACTGGTCTTCGTCAGATTGCAGCAGGCCTTTCAGACCCAGCTGCTCTTTCGTCAGCTTGTCATGCTCATTGCGGATTTCCATTTCCTCAAGCTTGCGCAGCGAACGCAAACGCATATTGAGAATGGCTTCGGCCTGCATGTCCGTGAGTTTGAACGTCGCCATCAATGTTGGCTTCGGCTCATCCTCTTCCCGAATGATACGGATCACTTCATCGAGATTGAGATAGGCAATCAGATAACCTTCGAGAATCTCAAGGCGTCGCGCAATTTCTGCCAAACGGAAATTGGTGCCGCGCACCAGCACGGTCTTGCGGTGGTCGAGCCACTCCCTCAACACATCCTTCAGCGACATGACCTTCGGCACCTTGCCGCCGGAGAGTACATTCATGTTGAGGGGAATGCGGTTTTCGAATTCCGTGGCGCGGAACATCTGCTCCATCAGCACTTCGGGTTCGATGTTGCGCGTCTTGGGTTCGATGACCACACGAATATCTTCAGCGGATTCATCGCGGATGTGGCCGAGCAATGGCAGTTTCTTGTCATTCAGCAATTCAGCCACGCGCTCGATCAGCTTCGACTTCTGGACCATGTATGGAATTTCGGTGACGACGATGTGCCATGCACCCTTACCGAGATCCTCCACACTCCATCTGGCGCGAACACGGAAGCCGCCTTTACCTGTGCGATAGGCTTCAACAATGGACTCGCGGCTATCGATGACGATGCCACCCGTCGGGAAATCAGGACCGAGTACGTATTGGCAGAGTTTATCAACGCCGGCATTTGGAGTTTTGATCAGGTGAAGTGCGGCGTCGCAAAGCTCTGCGGCGTTGTGTGGTGGAATCGAGGTTGCCATGCCAACAGCAATCCCGGTAGCGCCATTGGCAAGGAGATTTGGAAATGCTCCCGGTAGCACAATGGGTTCCTCAACCGAGCCATCATAGTTGGGCCGGAAATCGACGGTGTCCTCATCGATGCCATCCAGCAGCAGACCCGCCACTGCAGTCATGCGGGCTTCGGTGTAACGGTAGGCGGCAGCACTGTCGCCGTCGATATTGCCGAAGTTGCCCTGCCCGTCGACGAGAGGATAGCGCGAGGAGAAATCCTGTGCGAGGCGCACGAGCGCGTCATAAATCGACTGGTCGCCGTGCGGGTGATAGCCGCCCATGACGTCGCCCACAATCTTGGCGGATTTCTTGAAAGCTGAATTTGGGTCCAATCGCAATATGCGCATGACATGCAGCAAACGGCGATGCACTGGCTTCAATCCATCGCGGACGTCCGGCAAGGCGCGGTGCATAATGGTAGAAAGCGCATAGGCGAGATAGCGCTCTTCCAGCGCATGCTGAAGTTCGATGGGCTCTACGGGTGTGGGTGGCTGCGGAGGCGTGGTGGGCTTTTTCATGATTCGGCGGGGAATATAGCGGGTTTAGACTGAGTGTGCTGAAACCCCCTCCCCCTTCGGGGTACTCCCCGGCGAAGACGCCAAGGGAGAAAAGAAGATATTTCTCCCTCGGCCCCTCTTGGCCGGGGGAGTACGGCAAAGCCGGGAGGGGGTGTTCGCTACAGACTCAAACTCTAACCACCATAACCTTCACCACAGGCTTCTTGCCCCAGGCATTATCCGCAGCGCGTCGTATGGCGGTGCGCACCACCTCTTCCACCACCGCATCTTCCTTGCGGCGGTTTTTTGGCATGGCATCGAAACCCTTCTCGGCAGCGAGGCCGATTTCATCTTCGAGGCCCAGCGGAACACCATCCAGCATGACTTCGATATCTTCGGCAAGTTGGAGTTTCTCATCGACGAGCACTTGCGCGAAAATGATGCCGACTTGCGAGAGTTTGCGGCGCTGTTTGGCCGGTCCATCCATGCCATCAACAATCAGCTTGCCATCAACGTGCAACACACCTGCGGTGACCTGATCTATAATCTCGACCGGACCGGGGCAAAGCCTTGCAATCTTGCCATCTTCCATTTGCAGTGATTCTTTGATGCCATGAGCTCTCGCGAACTTCTCCTGGAAATACATGTGACGCGGTTCGCCGTGCATCGGGATCAGGGCGCGGGGTTTGATCCAGTCATACATCTGCTTGAGTTCACCCTGCCGTGGATGGCCAGACGAATGCACGAGAGCATCATCCGAGGTGATCACATCTACGCGCAGTTTGGCGAGGTTGTTGATGATTGCACCAACTTCCTTTTCATTGCCGGGAATGGTGCGGGCCGAGAAGATAACCAGGTCGCCCTCTTCCAGAGAAATGTTGGGATGGTTGTCTTCGGCGACCCGTGCCATGGCAGCGCGGGGTTCGCCCTGGCTTCCCGTACAGAGCAACATGATCTTGTTATTGGGCAAATAGCCAAATGCATCTTCGTCCAAAAACGCGCCGGCATCTTTCAACATGCCGCAATTGCGCGCGGCCTCGATGGTGTTGCGCATGGCGCGACCCGCGATGACCACTTCACGGCCAGCAGCGCGGGCAGCTTTCACGGCAGAGGAAATTCGCTCGACGTGGGATGCAAAAGTGGTAACGGCGACGCGGCCTTTGGCGTGGGTGATGATTTCGGTGAGGGTAGCCGCGACGTCGGTTTCCGAGGGCGAGAAGCCTTCGCGCAAACAGTTGGTGGAGTCGCAGACCAGAACGTCAACACCTGCTTTGCCGATGGCGGCGAAGCGTTCCTCGTCGATCGGCATGCCCATGATCGGCGTGCGATCAATTTTCCAGTCGCCGGAATGCACCACGGTGCCTTCAGCAGTTTTGATCAGCAGCGCGTTGGACTGCGGAATGGAATGGGTAACGCCGAGAAATTCGATATTGAAATCGCCAACCTGAAACGGCTTGTTGGGCGTGATGATTTTGACGGGGACCTGGTCTTCGAGGCCGTGTTCCCTGAGTTTCAGTTTCAGAAGTTCCGCAGCAAACTGTGTGCAGTACACATCACATTCCAGTTGCGGCCAGAGCCATGGCACAGCACCGATGTGATCTTCATGGGCATGGGTGATGATGAGGCCTGCGAGGTCTCGCTTGTTCGAGGTGATGTAACTGATGTCAGGCAGGATGACGTCAACGCCCGGTTCTTTTTCACCGCCAAATTTCACGCCGAGATCGACCATCAACCATTGGCGGTCACGCTCGGTGCCCGTACCATAACAATAGCAGTTCATGCCAATTTCGCCCGTGCCACCCAGCGGCAGGAGGACAAGTTCAGGGCTTTGGTCTTTGCGGCGTTTCGCGTTCATGTAGTTCCGTTTCTCAATTTGGCCAACGACGGGATGTGCACATCACCGGCGTGTAAAATATGGGGTGGTCCGTGGGGTGGCTTCAGCATCACCGCCCCCTGCTCTGTGATGGTTTCAAACGTCCCGGTCAAGTGTTGTGTTCCCGCGGTCATGGTTATGGTTTCACCAATGCCGATGGCAAGTTTGGTCCAGGCTGTACGGATAGTGGGGAAATTTTTGCTGTTGCTCCAAATGTCCAACCAATACGCGAGGGCCGTTCGATAGGATTGGAAAACCTCATCCCGCGTGGTGCTGGCACCTTCGGCGACGAGACAGGTGGCGGGATAGGTAAAGCCCGTTGGCGAATGGGCCACGTTGATGCCGCACCCGATGGCGACGGTGAGCGGTTGGTTCGACAGCACCTCGCACAGAATGCCGGCGATTTTTGCGCCGCGCACTAGGACGTCGTTCGGCCATTTGAGTTGGGGCGTTGCACCAAATTTCTGAACAACGTCCGCTACTGCGAGCGCGACGACGAAACCAATTTGCGGGACTGCTGCAATTTCAGTTTCGAGCCGGAGCATGAGCGTGGAATAACAATTGCCCCGCAAGGACGCCCAGTTACGATCCAGCCTGCCTTTGCCTGCGGTTTGTTCATCGGCGAGAAGGAAGAGCGGGCCACGCACGCCCGCGTCGAAGAGACGGCGTGCTTCGAGGTTGGTGGAGTCTATGGAAGGGTAGTGGCGGGTTGGGATCATGCGAGCGGTAGTCCCTCATCCGGCCTTCGGCCACCTTCTCCCGTTGGAAGAAACGGGAGAAGGCGATTGTATTGGCCTTCTCCCGCCCCTCTTGGCGGGAGAAGGTGCCCGAAGGCCGGATGAGGTACCGCCAGTGAAATTCTCAATACAGCGACTTCGCCGCCGCAGCCGCCAACGTCAACAATGGCGACGCAAACACCACAAACAGCAATGCGAAGGCACCCGACAGGTAGGCAACCCATTTCACTTCGGTGTCCATGGCATCGAAGGCCGGAGCCGGTTCATCGAAGTAGATGATCTTGACGATGCGGAGATAGTAGTAGGCACCCACCACACTGGCGATGACACCGAGGATGGCCAGCATCCACAGCCCGGCTTTCACAGCGGCCATGAAGACGAAGAGTTTTCCGAAGAAGCCCGCAAGTGGTGGAATGCCTGCAAGTGAGAACATCAACATCGACAACACAAAGGCGAGGCCCTTGTTGGTGCGGCCAAGGCCGGCGAGGTCGGATATGTTTTCAACCTGCAAGCCCTGACGGCGCATAGCGAGGACACAAGCGAACACGCCAAGGGTGCTGAGCGAGTAGATCATCATATAGATGACCACGCCTGACACGCCTTCTTGCGTTCCGGCAGCGAGGCCGACAAGGGCAAAGCCCATGTGGCCGATGGAGGAATAGGCCAAGAGGCGCTTGATATTGTTCTGGCCGATGGCAGCGAAGGCACCCAGCGCCATGGACAAAATCGAAACAACAACAAGGATCTGCTGCCAGTCGTGAACAATGTGGTTGAAGGGACCAACCATGGTACGCACGAACAGGGCCATGGCCGCAACCTTGGGGGCAGAAGCGAAGAAAGCAGTAACGGGGGTTGGTGCGCCTTCGTAAACATCCGGCGTCCACATGTGGAAGGGGACAGCGGAGATCTTGAAGGAGAGGCCTGCCATGACGAAGACAAGGCCAAAGACAATGCCGAGGCTGGAGCCATTGGCTTGCAGTGCTTCGGCGATGCCTGAGAATGTTGTGGTGCCCGTGAAACCGTAAACCAGCGATGCGCCGTAGAGCAACATTCCCGAAGACAAGGCACCGAGGACGAAATATTTAAGGCCGGCTTCCGATGACTTGGCATTGTCGCGGTTGATGGCGGCAACGACGTATAGTGAGAGCGATTGCAGTTCGAGGCCCATGTAGAGGCCGATCAGATCATTGGCAGAAATCATCATCATCATGCCGACGGAAGCCAGCATGACGAGGATGGGATATTCGAATTTGCCCATATTGACCCTGACAAGAAAATTGCCAGACAAGGCAATCGTAACTGCCGAGGCAAACAGCGCTAGAACCTTCATCAACCTTGCGAAGTCATCGACGATAAATGCACCACCAAATGCAGTCACCCTGCCCTCACCTGTCGCGAATATCACGAGTAGAGCCGTCCAGACCAAAGCTGCAACAGCCAAGCCCTGCACCAGCCTGAAAGCCTCAGTCTTGGCAAAGGCACCGACCATGAGGAAGGCTGCGGCCAATATGGCCAACAGGATTTCCGGCAGGGCAGCGACGGCGTCAGCAGATTGCAACAGGCTTGTCATAGTTTGTTCACTTCATCGCTAGGCTTGCGGGGTTCGCAGGCAAGGATTTCAAAAGATGCTCTACCGAGGCACCAATGGTGTCGAGGATGGGTGCGGGATAAATGCCGAAGTAAATTGTCAGCACGATCAGTGGAAGCAACATGCCGAACTCGCGGCGTGTCATGTCCGGCATCCACGCCAAGGCCGGCTTGTCGAACACGCCGAAGACGACACGGCGATACAGCCAGAGAGCATAACCTGCTGACAAGATCACCCCTGATGTGGCGAAAAAAGACACCCATGTGTTGTTGGCGAAAGTGCCGAGCAATGTCATGAATTCACCGACGAAACCGGAGGTGCCGGGAAGGCCCACATTGGCCATGGTGAAGAGCATAAACACCGCAGCGTAAAGCGGCATCTTGGTGGCAAGGCCGCCGTAGGCTGCAATCTCGCGTGTGTGCATGCGGTCGTACACTACGCCCACACAGAGGAACAATGCGCCTGATACCAGTCCGTGGCTGATCATCTGGAACACGGCACCATCCACACCCTGTTTGGTCATGGAGAAAATGCCCATGGTGACAAAGCCCATGTGGGCAACGGAGGAATAGGCGATGAGCTTCTTCATGTCCTCCTGCACCAGTGCCACCAGTGAGGTGTAGACAATGGCGACGACAGAGAGAACGTAAACGAAGTTCTGGAAATACAAGCTGGCGTCCGGGAACATGGGCAGCGAGAAGCGCAGAAAACCGTAGCCACCCATTTTCAACAGAATGGCGGCGAGGATCACGGACCCTGCGGTTGGTGCTTCAACATGCGCATCCGGCAACCATGTATGCACGGGCCACATCGGCATTTTCACGGCGAAAGACGCGAAGAAGGCCAGCCAGAGCCACGTCTGCATTTCCGGCGGGAAGGTTTGGGGGTTCGATAGCAACACGACAATGTCGGTGGTGCCCGCATGCCAATACATCGCAATGATGGCGAGCAGCATGAGCACTGAGCCCAGCAGTGTATAGAGGAAGAACTTGAACGAGGCATAGACTCGGCGAGCACCTCCCCAGATGCCGATGATCAGGAACATAGGGATCAGGCCGGCTTCAAAGAAGACGTAGAACAACACGATGTCGAGCGCCGAGAAAACGCCGATCATCAAGGTTTCCAGCACGAGGAAGGCGATCATGTATTCCCTAACGCGCTTGTCCACATACCAAGACGCCACAATGCAGATGGGCATCAAAAACGTGGTCAAGATGATGAGCGGCATGGAAATACCGTCAACGCCCATGTGATATTTGGCGTAGCCGCCCATCCACTCATGCAGTTCGACAAACTGGAAGCCCGACTCTGCCGACACGAAGTTGAACGGTATCAACAGCGACACAAGGAAGGTGACAACGGTGGTCCAGAGTGCAGCGTAGCGCGCATATTTGTTTGCGGCTTCATCCTCGCCCTTGGCCAGCAGGATGGCGACAACGCCCAGCAGCGGCAGGAATGTGATAACGGAAAGCACGGGCCAATCCATTTAGTGTGTGCCTCCGAAGGAAATCCACGAGATGATTGCAGCAACACCAATGAGCATGGCGAAGGCATAGTGATAGACATAACCCGTCTGTAGACGGACGATCAGGCCGGAGCCGTCGCTGATGCGGGCGGCAATCCCGTTTGGGCCAAGGCCATCGATGGTGGCACCATCTCCCTGCTTCCAGAACAAGCGGCCGAGCCAGAAGGCGGGCTTCACAAACAGGAAGTCATAGATCTCGTCAAAGTACCACTTGTTGAGCAGGAACTGATAGATCGGCTGATGCATGGCCGCGAGTTTTGCGGGCAACGATGTGTTGCGGATGTAGAAGAAGAACGCCAACACGAAGCCTGCAACCATCGCATCAAACGGCGTAAATTTTACCCAAATCGGTACTTCATGGATTTTCTCAACGATGTCATTGCGGGCAATCGAACTGCCCCAGAACAGTTCCTGATGATGGCCCACAAAGTATGGTGCAAAAATGTACCCTGCAACCAAAGCACCAGCGGCCAGTACAAACAGCGGGACAAGCATGACCGGAGGGCTTTCATGCGCATGCTCGATGGTGTGCTGGTCAGAGCGGGTTGGGCCGTTAAAGGTCATGAAGGCCAGGCGCCAGGAGTAGAAGCTCGTGCAGAATGCAGCGATGACAAGCAACACGAAAGCAAACATATGAGGCCCGGCCTCCGACATATAAGCAGCTTCAATCACAGCGTCCTTCGAGTAGTAGCCAGCTGTGAACGGAAAGCCTGTCAGCGCAATCGTGCCGATCAACATCATCGCCCATGTGATGCGAATGTGGGGAGCAAGGCCGCCCATCTTTCGCATGTCCTGTTCGCCTGACATGGCGTGAATGACGGAGCCGGCACCAAGGAACAACAGCGCCTTGAAGAAGGCATGGGTGAAGAGATGAAAAATCGCAATGCCGTAACCGCCTGCACCAAGCGCCACAAACATGTAGCCCAATTGTGAACAAGTCGAATAGGCAATGACGCGCTTGATGTCGTTCTGCACAAGGCCAACGGTTGCCGCGAAGAACGCTGTGATCGCACCAACGACCATGACCACATCGCGGGCAGCGGGGGCGAGTTCGAACAGCGGTGACATGCGGGCCACGAGGAACACGCCTGCGGTGACCATGGTCGCTGCGTGGATCAGCGCTGATACTGGCGTTGGGCCTTCCATGGCGTCAGGCAACCAGGTGTGCAGCAGGAATTGCGCAGACTTGCCCATGGCTCCCATAAACAGCAACAGGCAGAGGACCGTCAAAGTGTCCAAATCCCAATTCAAAAAGTGAATGGTCTTGCCCACAGCATCTGGTGCGGCCCGGAAAATCGTGTCGAATTCCACGGAACCGAAAACGAGAAAGCAGCCGAAAATGCCGAGGGCATAACCAAAGTCCCCCACGCGGTTGACCACAAAGGCCTTGATTGCTGCGGCGTTGGCCGAGTCTTTCTTGAACCAGAAACCGATGAGCAGGTAGGACGCGAGGCCCACACCTTCCCAACCGAAAAACATCTGGATGAGGTTATCCGACGTCACCAACATCAACATGGCGAAGGTGAACAGTGAGAGATAGGCGAAGAAGCGTGGCTGGTGTTCGTCGTGGCTCATGTAGCCGAGTGAATAGACATGCACCAGGGCAGAGACGGTGTTGACGACGACGAGCATGACGGACGTCAGCGTATCAATACGGAAGGCCCAGTTGGCTTGCAGCGCGCCCGATGAAATCCATTTCATGACTTCGATCTTCTGGTCATGGCCTTCATGTAGAAAGCCTGCGAAGTTCACCCAGGAGAGAATAGCAGAGATGATGAGGAAACCTGTGGTCAGATACATTGGCCATTTCGGACCATGATAATGATGGTCGTCATGGCCATGATCGCCGTGTGCCGCATGGGCGTGATGGTCGTGTGATCCATACACGTCGCTGTCATGGCCAAAGCCCTTGAACAGCGCTGTGCCGAACAAGCCCGCTATGAGGGCACCGATGAGGGGCAGGAAAACGATTGCGTGATACATTATGCGTCTCAGCCCTTCATCATGTTGATGTCGTCAACTTCGATGGAGTTGCGGTTGCGGAAATAAGTAACGAGAATGGCAAGGCCAATAGCCGCTTCACCTGCTGCCACGGTAAGCACGAGGAGTGCGAAGACCTGGCCCACTAGGTCGTGCAGATAGCTCGAGAAGGCCACAAGGTTGATGTTCACGGCGAGCAACATCAGTTCAATCGACATCATGATGACGATGACGTTTTTGCGGTTGAGGAAAATGCCGAAAATGCCAATGGTGAAGAGAACAGCAGCGACGGCTAGGTAATGTCCGAGTCCGATCATTTTAGTTTACCTTCCACCTTCGCAATAACAAAACACTCGTCATTCCATCCAAGCGTAGCCCTTGCGAAGCGCGAGATGGAACCCCGCTTTCTATCAACGAGGGAAATTATGAGCCGCCAAAGCGGGGTTCCAAATCGCTCACTTCGCTGCGCTTCGTTTCGCGTTTGGATTGACGGGTGGGAAATGTAGATCATCCTTCAATCCCCTCACCCGATGCGACCTTGCGAATATCCATCGCCATGACTGGCGTACGCGACACTTGCACAGTCACGTTCTGGCGTTTCACGCCTTCCTTGTGGCGCAGCGTCAGCACAATGGCACCGATCATGGCGACCAGCAGGATCAAACCTGCGGCTTCGAAGAAGTAGATGTATTTGGTGTAGAGTATCTGTCCCAGTGCTTCGGTGTTGGTGATGTTGGTCGGGGTGGCGGTGACAGTTTTCAACGCTTCCGGTGCCATGTTCCAGGTGCCAAGCACAAGCAGCAATTCAGCCAACAGGATCAAACCTATGATGCCGCCGATGGGCAGGTATTGCGCCATGCCCTCACGCAGTTTCACGAAATCCACGTCAAGCATCATCACAACAAACAGGAACAACACCGCGACAGCACCGACATAGACCACCACCAAAATCATGGCGAGGAATTCGGCTCCGAGCAGAATGAAAAGACCCGCTGCGTTGAAAAAACACAAAATCAAAAACAGCACGGAATGCACGGGGTTCCGCGACAGCACGACCATCATGGCTGAGGCAACGGCCAGCGCCGAGAACAGGTAAAAGAATATGGTTGCAGCCATGTCGGCGGCTCCTCAGCGATAGGGTGAATCGAGCGCAATGTTGCGCGCGATTTCACGTTCCCAACGGTCGCCGTTGTCCAACAGTTTTTCCTTGTTGAACATCAGCTCTTCGCGGGTTTCAGTGACAAATTCAAAATTGGGGCCTTCGACAATGGCATCGACCGGGCAGGCTTCCTGACAGAAGCCGCAGTAAATGCACTTCGTCATGTCGATGTCGTACCGCGTCGTGCGGCGGGTGCCGTCGTTGCGGCGTGGGCCTGCTTCAATGGTGATGGCCTGCGCCGGGCAAATGGCTTCGCAGAGCTTGCAGGCAATGCAGCGTTCTTCGCCATTGGGAT
Organism: Hyphomicrobiales bacterium; assembly: GCA_031430915.1. Lineage (GTDB taxonomy): Bacteria > Pseudomonadota > Alphaproteobacteria > Rhizobiales > Aestuariivirgaceae > Aestuariivirga. The sequence continues at coordinate 14,386 of JANPCL010000216.1, read as the reverse complement.
AGCGACGCAGCGCGTGTTCACCGCGAAAGCGTGGGCTGAGTTGGCCCTTCTCGTGCGGGTAGTTCAGTGTGGCTTTCGGTGCGACCAAGTATTTCAAAGCCAGCCAAGTGGCGGACATGAACTCCTTGAGGAACAGCGAGCGGGCGGCGAGGGAGAGACTCATTTTGGCAACCATCCAAATGTAACGAGAACGCCAGCCGTCAAGACAACCCAAAACAGGGAAATCGGCAGGAACACTTTCCAGCCCAGACGCATCAGCTGGTCATAGCGATAGCGGGGAACAATGGCTTTCACCATGGCGAAGCCGAAGAACACGAAGATGGTTTTCAGCATGAACCAGATGACGCCGGGAACCCAGGTGAAAGGGGCGAAATCGAAGATCGGCAACCAGCCCCCCAGGAACAGGATCGACGTCATGGCGCACATCAGGGTGATGGCGGTGTATTCGCCGAGCATGAACAGCATGTAGGGCGTGGACGAATATTCAACCATGTGGCCCGCCACCAATTCCGATTCCGCTTCCACCAAATCGAAGGGCGGGCGGTTGGTTTCTGCAAGGGCCGAGATGAAGAAGATCACGAACATCGGAAACAGCGGGATGAAGTACCAGTCGAGGAAAGAGTTTGGCAATCCCAGCATGGTGCCAAGGCCGGTTTTCTGCGACAGCACGATGTCTGACAGGTTCAATGAACCCACGCAGAGCAACACGGTGATGATGACGAAGCCGATGGAAACTTCATAACTCACCATTTGCGCAGCAGAGCGCAACGCGGCGAGGAAGGGATATTTAGAGTTCGATGCCCAGCCACCCATGATGACGCCATAGACGCCAAGGGAGGAAAGCGCGAAGAGATAGAGGATTCCAACGTTGATATTGGCGACCATCCAACCTTCGCTAACGGGAACCACGGCCCAGGCGGCAAGTGCCAAAACAGCCGTCACAATCGGGGCCAAAATGAACACACCCTTGTTGGCGCTGTCGGGGATAATGACTTCTTTCAGGATAAATTTGAGAAGATCGGCGAAGGATTGCAACACGCCCCATGGACCCACAACGTTGGGTCCACGCCGCATTTGCACAGCGGCCCAGACTTTGCGGTCAAAATAAATCAGCATGGACACGCTGATCAATACCGCTGTCAGCAGGCCCAGACTTTGGATGACGATCAAGCCGATGAAGAAGACAAATTCAGTCATGGTTCACTCCGCCGCCTGAAGTTGACGTGGTCTTTTCAACGCCGAACAATCCGCCATAGTGCGCGATGCCCGCGCAATCGGGTTGGTGAAATAGAAGTCTTTGACGGGGGATGCAAAGCTGTCTTTCAACGTGGCCCCCTCGCCTGCGGCTAACTCCGACAAGGCCGCAGCGTCGGCGGTGTGGATTGTGTCGAGAGCCGCGAGTTGCGGTGCGATGGCGTACATCGCGGCGCGAAGGCCCGCGAGATTGTTCCATCCCAATGACACGCCGAATTGTTGCGCCAATGCCGAGATGATCGACCAGTCGTCCCGTGCGTCGCCCGGCGGGAAGGTGGCACGGGCCGTCATTTGCGTGCGTCCCTCGGTGTTGACGTAAGTCGCGGATTTTTCGGTGTAGGCAGCACCCGGCAAAATCACATCGGCGCGGTTGGCCCCGGCATCGCCATGGGTGCCGATGTAAACGACGAAGGTCGCGCCCAAGGCATTAGTGTCGATTTCATCAGCCCCTGCCAGGAACAGCACATCCATGTTGCCCTTGCCCGCAGCAGCGATCATTTCATTGGTCGCCATGCCGCCATCGCCCGGCAACGCGCAGACATCAAGCGCTCCAACGCGGCCTGCAGCAATGTGCAACACATTGAACCCATTCCAGCCGTCCTTCACCACGCCCATGGCGGCAGCAGCTTTGGCGACTTTGGCCAAAACGGCGGCACCATCGGCACGGGCGAGAGCGCCCTGCCCGACAATGATCATGGGCTTTTGTCTTCCCACGGGAGCATGATTGACGAATTGATCCAAACTGTCAGGACCAGCGCCCAGGTAGTTGTAATCATAGGTCAAGTCTGCGCGTTCACCGACAACGCCAATCAGGCAGCCGCCCTTCAAAGAACGTTTCCGAATGCGGGCGTTGAGCACGGGGGCTTCAAGGCGTGGGTTGCAGCCGATCAACATAATCGCATCAGCGTCTTCAATGCCGGCGATGGTGGAGTTGAAAAGATAGCCCGCACGTCCGCCATGTTCGCCCAGCGGCGAACCGTCAACACGACAATCTACATTGTTGGAGCCGAGTTTCGTGGCCAGCGCCTTAATAGCGAAGGCTTCTTCGGCGGAAACCAGATCACCAACCAAGAAGCCCATGCGTTCGGGCTTGGCGGCTGTCACTTTTTTGGCGATGTGGGACAAGGCTTCGGCCCAAGTCGCGGGGCGCAGCTTGCCCATTTCGCGAACGTAGGGCTGGTCAAGGCGTTGAGTTTTTAAGCCATCCCAGACGAAACGTGTCTTGTCGGAAATCCATTCCTCGTTCACCGCGTCGTTGGTGCGCGGCAAAATGCGCATCACTTCACGGCCACGCGAGTCAACGCGAATGTTGGAACCGACGGCGTCCATGACGTCGATGGTTTCAGTCTTCCGCAATTCCCATGGACGCGCCTTGAATTCATAGGGCTTTGAAGTCAATGCGCCAACGGGGCATAGATCAATGATGTTGCCCTGCAGTTCGGAGGTAATGATCTGGTCGAGATAGGTGGTGATTTCCACATCTTCGCCACGTCCCGTCAGGCCCATGTCGGTGATGCCCGCCACTTCGGTGGTGAAGCGAACGCAACGCGTGCACTGGATGCAGCGTGTCATTTCGGTTTTGACCAGCGGGCCAAATTCTTTGTCTTCCACCGCGCGCTTGTTTTCGAAAAAGCGATTGCCGGATTTGCCATAGGCCACGGCTTGGTCCTGCAGATCGCACTCGCCGCCCTGGTCGCAAATCGGGCAATCAAGCGGGTGGTTAATCAACAGGAATTCCATGACGCCTTCACGCGCCTTTTTCACCATGGGTGACTTGGTGAAGACTTCAGGCGCTTCGCCGTTGGGGCCGGGGCGCAAATCATTAACCGACATGGCACAAGAGGCCTGTGGCTTTGGCGGGCCGCCTTTGACTTCAACAAGACACATGCGGCAGTTGCCTGCAATCGACAGGCGTTCATGATAACAAAAACGCGGCACCTCAGCGCCCATCTGTTCGCAAGCCTGAAGCAGCGTCAAGCCATTTTCAAACTCACCTTCAACGCCGTCAATTTTGATCTTTGGCATTATGCACACCTCAAGGAGCGCATGCGCTCCACATCCATCACTTCGGCCCATCCGAATGCAAAATCGGACGCGCCATTTTTTTCATAATGCTGCAAACGGTCCCATGCCTCGTCGAGTGAGGGAAGGTGTCCCTCCTCCACAGACCAGAACACCATGTGCGGCTTTTCCATCAGGTCGAACCATTCCTGCTTGCGCTTGTAGAATTGCGCGTGCACGGTTTTGAACACGTAATTTTCCAGCGATTTGGCGTCGGTCCAAACGGACATGTTGACGGCCATGTCATCGCCAATGCGCAAGTCCGTGGCGTTGTTGTTGTCGCCTACCAAGCGCCAGACGAATCCGGGGCTGCGTTCGGCCAGCGCATTCACACGGTCAAGATTATCCATGAACCCCGCCATGCGCGGATCGCTCGTGGGGAACCTGAATTTCCCGATGTTGAGTTCAGCGAGGTGCATGGTAGGCCTTGTGCGCGTCCAGCAGATCTTGCACCAGAATTCCATTGATGGTCATGCCGGTCATGCGGCATTTTTCGATGGTGAGGCCTGTGAGGTTTGTGCCGGAGAATTTTGATCCTGCCAGATTGCCGCCCTTGATTTTGCAGGATGACATGTTCGAGCCATCAAGCGTCACACCCGTAAGATCGACAGCGTTGAATGTTGCACCCGACATGTTGGCATCATTGAACGTCGAGCCTGTGAGGTTCGAGTCTTCCACGTCCAAAATTTCCGTCATCTGGTGCAGCTTCATCATCTTACTCCGCAGCGTGGCGAACTGCGCCATCAGGATCAGAACGATAGGAATATTCGTCGATGCGCTTTTCGAGGACGGGGCGGAAGTGGTTGATCAGGCCTTGGATAGGCCAAGCCGCAGCGTCGCCCAGCGCACAAATGGTGTGGCCTTCGATTTGTTTGGTCACATCAAACAGCATATCGATTTCGCGCTTTTCGGCGCGGCCTTCGCTCATACGCGTCAACACACGCCACATCCAGCCCGTGCCTTCGCGGCAGGGTGTGCATTGGCCGCAGGATTCGTGCTTGTAGAAGTATGCGAGGCGGGCAATAGTGCGAATGAGGTCGGTGGACTTGTCCATGACGATCACTGCCGCTGTGCCGAGACCTGACTTCAGTTTCGACAGCGAGTCAAATTCCATCGGCGTGTCGATGATCAATTCCGCAGGCACCATGCGCACTGAGGAGCCCCCGGGTATCACAGCCAGCATATTATCCCAGCCGCCGCGCATTCCACCACAATGCTTGTCAATCAATTCACGGAACGGAATGCCCATAGCTTCTTCGACGTTGCATGGCTTGTTGACGTGGCCCGATATGCAAAACAGCTTGGTGCCCACATTGTTGGGGTTGCCAATGGAATTGAACCACGTCGCACCACGCCGCAGAATTGTTCCGGCAACGGCAATTGATTCCACATTGTTCACCGTCGTCGGCGCACCATAGAGGCCCACGTTGGCGGGAAATGGCGGCTTCATGCGGGGCTGGCCTTTTTTGCCTTCCAAACTCTCCAACATGGCGGTTTCTTCACCGCAGATGTAAGCGCCTGCACCGTGATGCACGTAAAGGTCAAAGTCCCAGCCGTGAATGTTGTTTTTGCCGATGAGACGGGCCTCGTAAGCCTGATCAATGGCAGCTTGCAGGTGTTCGCGTTCGCGGATGTATTCGCCCCGCACGTAAATGTAACCCACGTTGCAGGCCATGGCCATGCCGGCGAGCAGACAACCTTCAACCAGCAAATGCGGGTCATGCCGCATGATCTCGCGGTCTTTGCAGGTGCCGGGTTCGGATTCATCGGCGTTGACCACGAGGTAATGCGGGCGTTCGCCCACCACCTTGGGCATGAAGGACCATTTCAGCCCCGTCGGGAAACCAGCACCACCACGGCCTCTGAGGCCTGAGGCTTTCACCTCATTGACAATCCAGTCCCTGCCCTTGTCGATAAACGACTTGGTATCCAGCCACGCACCGCGCTGCTTGGCACCCTCAAGGCCCCAGTCATGCAGGCCGTAGAGGTTGGTGAAAATGCGGTCTTTGTCAGCGAGCATGGCTTATTTCTTCCCCGGCTTTTCGCCGACAGCACTATCAGGCCGCCAGCCTTTGGCCAGCTTCTTGGATTGCTTCACCCATTCATCGCGTTTGGCGCGGCCCTTGAAGACTTCGAGTTTCTCTTCAACCCAGCTGAGTTCCTTGGCGGACCAATTGGCGATCTGGTCGAAATGCCAGATGCCGATTTTGTTGAGCAGCTTTTCGAGAGCCGGGCCAACACCCCAGATCAATTTCAAATCATCAGCCTTGCCATGGGGCTTCTTCAACAATTCCGGACGGCCATCAATGGCGCGGGCGGCAGATTTGATGGCGGGCTTTGGCGGATCGATGATGCGTTCGGCGCTGGGTTTGGATTTTGCCTTGATCTTGGTGGTGGATTTAACCACGTCGTGTTCGGTGACGCGCACAATTCCCGTTTCGGCCTGCGCTTTTTCAGTCATCACAACGCCCGGCGCTGCAGATGCCGCTTCCTTGGCATGGACGGCTTTTATCTGCGATTCAACCTGTTTCGAGACGAGAGAGACAGGGCGGATATCTTCTGCTGCTGGTTTGGTAGCAGAAGCAGAAGGAATTGGTTCTTTGGTCGCTGGCACTGGCGCAACGGCGGCCGCAATGACCGGAGTAACTGGTGCAAGAGGCGGTGGTGGTGGCGGCGCTTCCACGCGCTTGAAGCTGCGTTGGCCTTTGTAGAGGGACTTGTCAGTGAGTGATGAAGCACCACCTTCAGCCATGGAATATTGACGATCAATCTGTGGGCCGGGTTTGACGTGATTCCCCGCCTGCCATTGATCAATCAATTCTTCCAGCTTGGCGGGAGTCAGGTCTTCGTAGGTATCCTTGAACACCTGCACCATCGGTGCGTTAACGCAAGACCCCAGGCACTCAACCTCTTCCCACGACATACTGCCATCGGCATTCAAATGCTGGGGTTGCGGATGGACTTTGCGTTCACAGACTTTGCGCAAATCCTCAGCACCACGCAACTGGCAAGCAATTGTGCCGCAAACTTGAATGTGCGCTTTTTTTCCCACAGGCGAAAGCTGGAACATGGTATAAAACGTCGCCACTTCCAGCACGCGGATATAAGCCATATCCAGCATGTCGGCGATATATTCAATCATCGGACGCGACGTCCAACCATCCTGCTCCTGCCCGCGCCAAAGCAAGGGAATGACGGCGGACGCCTGCTTGCCTGCAGGGTATTTCGCGATGCAGGTCTTCGCCCATGCGAGGTTCTCTGGCGTGAACGCGAAGGACGCGGGTTGAACGGGGTCTAATCTGCGAACGGACATCGGCGCCTCAATTTATCAACAAGCAGATTTCGTTTTTGTGTGGCCAACACTCAAAAACGGAATCGTCTTTTTGAAGTATGTACCTTGCTTCGCCACCCAAGACATAGGCGGCAACAATTCTATATCCCTCTCCGAGTATTGACTTCATTGATCCATCATGTGCTTGCGCGGGTAAAGCGAAAAACACAGAAGCGACGATTGCTACGAGTTGCTTCATAGTCCCACCTCACCAAAAATATCATTCATGGAGATTTCAATTCCCGGAGGGGTAAATTCTATCATACCCGAACGTACGATTGTGGTCAGTACCTTGTTGTCGTCAATTCGTTTGTGATGATAGCAAATCTTCTTTTTTGGCCAAACAATCAGATAGTGCATGATCGACGGAACAGAGAAATATTCAGCAAGTTTATGTCGTTCATCTTTCGAAGCTGAAGAGGGGGAAACCACTTCTACAACGATTAGGGGTTTGTCCAACAGCATGCTTGCACCATCCAGCGCTTTGCCACATTGGACAGAAACGTCTGGCTCGCGCGCGGTCTTGTGCGCTATTTTCAAAGCAATGCCATCCTGAAAAACTTCGCAATCAGAACGCATTCCTTCAACGCTGCTGGTCAAAGCGCGAAATATTTTACCTTTCAATCGGACGTGTTCAACCGTTTCTGCTGCCATTTTCAGAACTACGCCATCAACAAGTTCATAACGTCCCAAAGCCCCGCGATATGCTTCAAGAAATTGTTCAACTGTCAAATCTGATTTAGGGCGTGCGGCCATTATCTGTCCACCTCACCAAACACAATATCAATCGATCCCAACACGGCCGACACATCTGCCAACATATGACCCCTGCAGAGCCAGTCCATGGCTTGCAGGTGGGCGAAGCCGGGGGCGCGGAGGCGGCAGCGATAGGGTTTGTTGCTGCCGTCGCTCACCAGATAAACGCCGAACTCACCTTTTGGCGCTTCGACGGCGGCATAGACTTCGCCGGCTGGCACTTTGTAGCCTTCGGTATAGAGTTTGAAATGGTGGATCAGTGCTTCCATCGAGCGTTTCATTTCGCTGCGCTTCGGCGGCACCACCTTGCCATCCATGGACGACACGGGGCCAACGCGTTCCTTGCCGGAAAGCTGTTCCACGCATTGCGTCATGATCTTCAATGACTCGCGCATTTCCTGCACGCGCAAGACATAGCGATCATAATTGTCGCCGTTCTTGCCGACGGGGATATCGAAATCCATTTCCGAATAGCATTCATAGGGCTGCGACTTCCGCAAATCCCAGGCGGCACCGGCACTGCGCATCAGCACACCAGAGAAGCCCCACTGAAAACAATCATCCAGCGTGATGACGCCAATATCGACGTTGCGCTGTTTGAAAATGCGGTTGCCCGTCAGCAGGGTTTCGACATCGTCGAGAACCTTGGAATTCTTGATGGCAAAGTTGCCGATGTCATCAATCAGCTTTTGCGGAATGTCCTGATGCACACCACCGGGCCGGAAGTAAGCGGCATGCATGCGGCTGCCTGAAGCGCGCTCGTAAAAGCCCAGCAGTTTTTCACGCTCTTCAAAACCCCAAAGAATGGGAGTCAAGGCACCAACATCCAGCGCCTGCGTCAGGATGTTCATCTGATGTGACATCAAACGTCCGATTTCGGAGAACAGTACGCGGATCAACTGGCCGCGCTTTGGCACGGAAATGCCAATCAAGCGTTCCACAGCAAGAGCGAAAGCGTGCTCCTGATTCATCGGCGCAACATAATCGAGGCGATCGAAATAGGGCACGGCCTGCAAATAGGTTTTCTGCTCGATCAGTTTTTCAGTGCCCCGATGCAGAAGCCCGATGTGGGGATCAACGCGCGTAACGATTTCGCCGTCCAGCTCCAGCACCATGCGCAAAACGCCATGCGCAGCCGGATGCTGCGGGCCAAAGTTGATGGTGAAATTGCGGGTGGAGACTTCGCTCATTGCTTTGCTTTCTCGTCACCGGGAAGAACATAGTTGGTGCCTTCCCAAGGGCTGAGGTAATCGAATTGTCTGAACTCTTGCACGAGTTTCACCGGCTCGTAGACGACGCGTTTCAGCTCGTCATCATAGCGCACCTCGACATATCCCGTGGTCGGGAAATCCTTGCGCAGCGGGTGACCCTGAAAACCGTAGTCCGTCAAAATTCGGCGCAAATCCGGGTGGCCGGAGAACATGATGCCGTAGAGGTCAAAGACTTCGCGTTCGAACCAGTCCGATGCCTTGAAACTCGGAATTGCCGAAGGAACCACATCGCCCTCGCCTGCCTGACACTTCACGCGAATGCGGGAGTTTTTGTAGGGGCTGAGCAGATGATAAACCACGTCGAAGCGCTTCTCGCGTTCGGGGTAATCGGCGGCTGTCAAATCAATGAAGTTCACAAAGCGACATTCCGCATCGTCGCGCAGGAAGGTGAGCACAGTATTGATGGCGTCAGCTTCGACATGCAGCGTCAGTTCGCCATAGGCGATGGACGAAGTGATGTTGGCCAGCTTCAAGGCGATATGCGTAGCGAGAATGTTCAAATCAACAGCCATCAGATCACCGCTCGATTGTGCCGGTGCGGCGGATTTTCTTTTGCAGCATCAGGATGCCGTACAAAAGTGCTTCCGCCGTGGGTGGGCAGCCTGGAATATAGATATCGACGGGTACGATGCGATCACAACCGCGAACCACTGAATAAGAGTAATGATAGTAACCGCCGCCATTGGCGCAGGAGCCCATGGAAATGACGTAGCGCGGCTCCGGCATCTGGTCATAAACTTTGCGGAGTGCCGGAGCCATTTTGTTGGTCAACGTGCCGGCGACGATCATCACATCGGACTGCCGTGGCGAAGCGCGGGGGGCTGCACCGAATCGTTCGAGATCATAACGCGGCATAGACGTGTGCATCATTTCGACGGCACAGCAGGCCAGACCAAAGGTCATCCACATCAGCGAGCCGGAACGGGCCCAGTTGATCAGGTCATCGGTTGAAGTAACCAGAAAACCCTTGTCGGCGAGTTCAGCGTTGATCTCGGTATAGTACTCGCGCTGAATTGGCGTGGCTGTTTCGATCAATCCCATTCCAGTGCTCCTTTGCGCCATTCATATACGAAGCCAATGGTCAGCAGGCCCAAGAAAATCATCATCGACCAGAAGCCGAATATGCCAATTTTCCCGAGCGAAATCGCCCAGGGAAACAGGAAGGCTACTTCAAGATCGAATATGATGAAGAGAATGGAGACCAGATAGAATCGCACATCAAACTACATGCGGGCATCGTCGAAGGCTTCGAAACCGCACTCGTAAGCTGAGAGTTTTTCAGGGTCCGGTGATTGCACCACCACCAAAAGCGGTGCTACCATCAGGGCTATTGCAATAAAGCCTGCAACGCCCATGAAAATGACGATTGGAAGATAGTCGCTCAACAACCCGCTCATGTGCCCTCGATGGGGCTTGTTCGAATTGCCCCGATACTGCCCGCGTTCTAGTGCAGCAGCCCAAAGGTTACAAGCTGTTCAGCGTCTTTTGTTGCAGTGCGAGGCAAAGCAAAAAGCCGCAGGGAGCTTTCAACCTCTATGGGGAATCGGCTTGTTTTTGCCGATCATCGGCTCATACTGGCAGGTGATCGGGGCGATCAACACTCAGGGACAAGACCATGATCAAGACATTTGTACTAACCGTGGGGCTGCTGATGGCCAGCAGCGCCGTGGCACAGGCTGAAGTAATAGACCTTTCCACCGTCAAATGTTCGGATATCGGCAAAATGAGCGAATCCGAGGGCAGCTACATCATGATCTGGCTGCACGGCTACTACGGCGGCAAGGCTGGCGATACGACGCTGGACACAGAATCATTTGAAGCCACGGGAAAAGCCATTGGTGAAGCCTGCGCCGAAAATCCTGAACTGGGATTGATGACGGCTATCAATCAGTTGGAAGCGGCACAATAAGCAAAAAGGCCACCCGCAGGGGTGGCCTTTTCTGGAACATTTGGCGCGAAAGACGGGGCTCGAACCCGCGACCTCCGCCGTGACAGGGCGGCGCTCTAACCAACTGAGCTACTTCCGCTAAATGTTGGGCGGTGATTAGAGCCGCATACCTGCCCTGTCAAGCGTTGCATTGGGTGTTTCTTGGGCGAGAGAAATCCACTAAGGGCCAACGATGGTCACTTTCAAAAACCGCAGTGTCAATCTCGTCTATATCCATGCCGGGCTGCAAGCGCTGGTCATGCATGGCGGCGAGGCTTTTGTGTTTGTCTATCTGCTCAAGGCGGGCCTGAGTGCGCCTGTGGTATTACTCTGCATCGCCGCCATGTTTGCCAGCCGCATGTTTTTCCGGAGTTTTGTCACGCCAGTGGTATTGCGCTTTGGCCTGCGCAAGACGCTGATTGTCAGCGTCATCATTGAGGGCGCCACATATTTGATGCTGCCAATGATCAGCACTGTCGGGCCATTGTTGATCGCCTATCTGGCACTGTGGGCCATCAGCAGTTCATTTTACTGGACCACCTATCACGCTTACGTGGCGCAGGTCGGCAACAACGAACACCGGGGCACACAAGTGAGCACCATGGAGTTCATCGGCATGCTCACGGGCGTTGGTGCGCCGCTGCTGATGAGCTTTCTGTTGACGTGGTTTTCGCCCTGGGTGGGATTTGCCTTTATCGCTGCGATGATGTTTCTGGCAGCACTGCCCTTTGTCTTTGGACCCGAGGTGGCAATACTCCGCGAGGCTGAAGTGCCCCAGTCATCAAAGCGACTGGCGCGCTTGCTGTTGTTCACCGACGGGCTGCGCTCGGCTGGCTTGCATTTTATCTGGTTGATCGTTTTGTTTCTCACACTGGGCTCAAGCTATGCGGCCTTTGGCGGCGCTTTGGCATTGGCGGGTGCGACGGGAGCAGTCATGGGACTGTTCGTGGGCCGTTGGATTGATCTCGGAAAAGGCGTTCATGCCGCACGGATTGGCTATGGCGCAATGTTGCTGTCAGCGGTGGCGAAGTGTTTCGGCTTCTCGCTGCCATGGACTGCCGTTGTGGCAAATACCATGACTACGGCAGCCTGGCCCAGCTATGCCACCAGTTTCAACTCGCAGATCTACAATCTCGCCCGCCAATCACCCTGTGCGCTACGCTTTCACGTGGTGGCAGAAGGTGGTTGGGATCTGGGCATGGCCGTGGGCTGCAGTCTGGCGGCAGCACTGGTTTATGCCGGGCATGGGTATTTCTGGGCACTTTCGGTCGGGTTTGTGGGCTGTGTGCTGGGGTACTTCGTGCTGGTGCCGACGTTGACAACTGTGGGCGAGCCTAAAGCGGAATAAGCTGTTGCGCATCATCGGCCAAGAGCGCACGCTGATGTTCATGACCATCAGAACAATCGTCTTCGCGCTTAGCAGTTTCACCTTGATCACGCCCGCCGAAGCCCACGTCAAATGGTTCGCGCCCTATATTGTCAAAGCCTTACCGCAACCCGTTGGCACCACCTTGGCCAATCCGTGGTTCTGGACGGGCATTGTTCTGGTCATGCTGTTCCTGATGGTGACGCGTCTCGTTGAACAATCGCGTTTCGGCGCTGACGTAATGACGATGATGGACCGCGCTTCTGATCCATTGTGGAACCGGCTGGATGATTTCGTCCGCTGTGTCATTGCCGCATTTTTTGTTGCCATTTTCGCTGTGGGTGGAGTTTACCTGACGCCCGATTTGAAAACACCTGCCGAATGGGTATCTTGGATGCAGTTGCTGATTGCCGCGGGAATTTTCTCAAAGCGCACCATGCCGCTGTCAGCCATCGGCATCATCGGCTTGTGGTTGCTGGCGCTCCGTGATTACGAGCTGTTTCATCTCTTCGATTATCTGGCGCTGGGCGTCGGCGTTGCAGGTTACCTGGTGCTCGCCGCGTCCTCGAATGAAAAATGGCGCAGTCATCGCTTCGAAGTCTTGCGCTGGGCCGTGGCCATTGCCTTGATGTGGTCGAGCCTGGAAAAATTTGCCTACCCCGATTGGTTCTATCCGCTTGTGCAGGAACGCCCGTTCCTCACCTTCGGCATCGCCCGCGACGCATTTATCCCCATGGCGGGTGTTGCGGAATTCACGCTGGGCTTTGGGCTACTGGCCACACCACTGGTGCGTCGATTGTCGGCGCTCGGCCTGCTCATCATATTCACAGCTGCCGTCTACCCCTTTGGTCGCATAGACATGATTGGCCATGCGCTGATCATGATGATCATCATCGCCATTGCGGTTGATCATACGCGGGACCTGCATTTCATGAATGCGATCCGCCGGAATATCATGCTGCTGCCGGTATCGTTGGCGGGGTTTCTGGCGGTATTTGTAGTGAGCTACTGGGGATTGCATTTGGCAATTTACGGGGCTGGGGTGCCATCTGATCCCAATGCGCCACTCTCAACCCATTCGCATGATCCGGAGAAGCCACATCCAACGGCGGAAGAAAAGCCCTGATACGTCAGGCAGCCATTGCACTTTGCAAAACCTGAATTAGAGTTGCACTTCAACTCTGCCGGTTTTGTAAAAAGGTCCAACTCAATGTCGCACTATTCCGAATTCCTTGCCCTCGACACGGGCAGTCTGCCCAAGCGGCTTGGCGGCCTCGCGGTGCTTCAGCAGAGGGTGGGGCCTGATGCTGCGGCATGGGCTGTGCGAGAAGTTGGTGACGGCAATCTCAATCTGGTATTTATTGTTGAAGGCCCACTTGGTGCCGCCGTCGTCAAGCAAGCGCTGCCCTATGTCCGGTTGGTGGGTGATAGCTGGCCTTTGCCACTGAAGCGATCATTCTTCGAGTATCATGCCCTGACGCGGCAGGCAGTGCGCGACCCCGGCATGGTGCCGGAGATTTTCCATTTTGATGACGCGCAGGCCATGATTGTCATGGAGTTTCTGTCGCCGCATATCATTCTGCGCCGCGCCCTGATTGAAGGTCAGCAGCTTCCCAAGATTGCGGAAGATCTCGGGCAGTTTCTGGCCCGTACCCTGTTCCGTGGTTCCGACCTTCACATGGACACTGCAACGCGGAAGGCTGATCTGGCGCTGTTTGCAGACAATGTGGCGCTCTGCGACATCACTGAGAGTCTGGTGTTCAGCGATCCCTACTACTCTGCGAAACTCAATCGCCATACGTCTCCCCAACTCGATGGCATTGTCGCAACACTGCGTGCCGATCGGGATTTAAAAGTTGCTGCACAGCGCTTGAAACATATTTTTGCAGCAACGCCCGAAACAATGTTGCATGGAGATTTTCATACGGGCTCCGTGATGGTGACTGCAGCTGAGACGCGGGTCATCGATCCCGAGTTTGCATTTTATGGACCTATGGCTTTTGATGTGGGCATGTTGCTGGCGAATTTTTGGATGAGTTATTTTTCGCAAGTCGGCCATGAGAGCGAGGGCAAACGTGATGACATGCGGGCTTATTTGCTGAACGTAGTCGTGGAAATTTGGCAGGCGTTCCGGGCTGAATTTTCGCGACTTTGGCACACTGAGAGACATGGCATTTTATACCAGCGACAGTTGTTTGAAGAACAGGGAGACATGCTTGGATCGGAACAGGCGCTGGAATTGGTGCTGCATACCATCTGGGTGGACATGCTGGGCTTTGCAGGCGTTGAAATGCACCGCCGGATATTGGGGCTGGCGCACAACGCCGATTTTGAAACCATTGAAGACGCAGATCTGCGGGCGAAATGTGAGACGAAGGCCCTGAAGCTCGGACGGCATCTTGCAGTTAATCGTGCATTGA
>JANPCL010000215.1:0-1888 GCA_031430915.1 Hyphomicrobiales bacterium | reverse complement strand
GTAAAGAACCGGATGTTGAGGTTCATGTCGAGAAACAGTGTAGCAACATTGGTGCTGTAAAGAATATTCTGCATATCGTCAGATGTTGAACGTTGCCGCTCGAGGGTTTCCTGAAGCTGGCTGTTGAGGGCCGTCAGCTCTTCATTCAGCGATTGCAGTTCTTCCTTCGACGTGAGCAGTTCTTCGTTGGTCGATTGAAATTCCTCATTGACCGATGAGGCTTCCTCATTGATTGCCTTTTGCTCCTCTGCCGAAACTTCAAGTTCGCGCACTGCACTTTGAAGTTCCTGTCGTGCGGCATTGAGTTCGAGTTCCAGGTCCGCAACATGCGTCACGTTCTGTGGCGTATCATGCGGTCCAGTTTTCAGGATCGATTTCGGAGTGTCGATGAAGCAGATCAGGATGAGGTCATCTCCGGGCACAGGTTGCACATCAATGGAGAAGACCAGCTCTTTGCCCTCACGGCGCATCCGGCAACCCTCGACAGCCGTGCGCAATTTGGTGTCGATCACATGCAGTATGGCGAGCTTGAGTTTGGCGCGCGCGCCCGGCGACACCATTGCAAGCAAATCATGAGTCGGGTGGCCGGGTGAAACGCGCAAGTAGCGGTCCGTCGGTCCCATTGAAAAGATGCTTTCGTTCTTGCGATTGATCAACACGGCGGCTGGCGCGTAATTGTCCAATACCAATCGGCGGCAAAGTTCGGCCAATGCGGCGGGGTTGGTTGGGGATTGGTTCTGAATGGCGCGTGCGGGTGCCTTTGAGGCATCTGCCGAACCCAAGCTGAACTCTCCTGCGGGGCCACGCCCGATGTTTCTGTAAATACGCACAGGCTTTGAAACAATCTCAAAGCGACCTTCAATATTGCCCGCAGTTTCCGCACTGCCCAACAACAGAATGCCGCCTTTACGCAAGGCAAAATGGAACAACGAAATGACTTTAGCTTGCGCTTCATGATCAAGATAGATCAGCAGATTTCGGCAAGATACCAAATCCAGCCGTGAAAATGGTGGATCGGAAATCACATCCTGTATCGTGAAGATAACAGTTGAACGAAGTTCGGCCGAAACACGGTAGCCATGATCATCTTTCGAAAAGAACCGTGCAAGCCGCTGTGGCGAAACGTCAGCTTCGATGCTGTCTGGATATTTGCCTTCGCGGGCGGTGGCGACGGCATCTACGTCAACATCAGAGGCGAAAACCTGAAGCTGCACATCCTTTTTCGAGGCAACAATATGTTCCCGAAACAACATGGCGAGAGAATAGGCTTCCTCGCCACTGCTGCATCCAGCAATCCAGATGCGTAACGGAAGTCCCGCTTTGTGAGTGTTGACGAGATCAGGGATAACTGTATCGCCCAAAACCTCGAAGGCCTTTGGATCGCGGAAAAAACTTGTGACGTTGATCAACAAATCCTTGGCAAGGCTGTCAGCTTCGGTGTCATTGCCGCGCAGCAAGTCGAGATAGCGCGCGGTTTCGCTGGCTTTGATCCCTGCCAGCGCCATACGCCGTTCAATGCGGCGTTGCAGGGTGCCCTTCTTGTAAAGCGTAAAATCATGGGTGGTCTTATTGCGGAGAAGTTCGATGATGTCCCGCAGCCAATCCGGTGCGGATGGGAGCGCTGGTGCTGCGGCAGTTTGCTTCGATCCTGTGGCGTGGCTTTTGAGAATGCCGGGGACTTGCGCCAAGGCAAGAACATGGGCCACAGCGCCTGTGGCAATAGCGCTTTTTGGCATGCCGTCAAATCCGGCTTCACTTGGGTCCTGCGCAATCATCAATCCACCCTTGGATTTGATGGCGACAGAGCCAATGCTCCCATCTGAGCCGGTACCTGAGAGAACAAGACCAACTGCCCGTGAGCCAAATTCAATTGCGAGGGATTGCAACA
>JANPCL010000214.1:0-8877 GCA_031430915.1 Hyphomicrobiales bacterium | reverse complement strand
CTGGAACTGGGTGGAAAGTCGCCCAATGTGGTTTTTGCGGATGCACCTGATCTGGATGTTGCTGCCAAAGTGTCGGCCTATGGCATTTTCCGGAATTCAGGTCAGGTGTGTGTGGCGGGGTCACGATTGTTGGTAGAAGATTCTATTCACGATGCCTTCGTTGAAAAAGTTGCGCGCATCACCTCTGCAATGAAACTGGGTGATCCGCTTGACCTCAAAACCGAGGCAGGTGCCATTACCAGTCTTGAGCAGCTCGAAAAAGACATGGACTTTGTGCGCGTGGCTGAAAGCGAAGGAGCGACGCGAGTAACGGGCGGACATCGCATCTTGCAGGAAACGGGCGGCTATTACATGTCACCCACCATTTTCTCCGGTGTTACCTCAGAGATGAAACTGGCGCAGGAAGAGGTGTTTGGTCCTGTGTTGGGCATCATGAAATTTTCTGGGGAGGCAGAGGCAGTGAAACTTGCCAATTCCACGGTTTATGGTTTGGCTTCGGCGGTTTGGACTTCCAACCTCTCAAAGGCTCATCGCATGGTGCGCAGCATTCGGGCCGGGGTGGTGCATGTCAATACTTATGGCGGGGCTGACAACACGGTGCCGCTGGGTGGAGTAGGTCAGTCTGGCAATGGCCATGACAAGTCTCTACACGCGCTCGACAAATATTCAGACCTTAAAACCGCGTGGATGCAATTGTAATCCTAAAGTTCTGGGCTGTTTGTATACATAGCATTCGTCATGCTAGGCTATGGCATGGCCAATCAAACTGATGTCATTCTGGCAAAACTGCTGACCCGTATCGAGCGCGGCACACTGTCGCCCGGAGATGTGCTGGAAGAAAAAAAGCTCTGCGCAGACTTCAAGCTGTCACGCACGCCCGTGCGCGAGGCTCTGATCCGGCTCGAGACCTTGGGTATCGTGCAGCGAAAACCAAGGGGTGGTGCTGTCGTCTTCAAGCCGCGCATTGATGAGTTTTTGGCGATCCTTGAGGTGCATGCCAAACTTGAAGGGCAGGCTGCGGCATTGGCGGCACGGCGTATCGACAAGGAAGGCGCCAAGACCCTGGCAAAAGCTTTGTCCGCTTGTGAAACGCATCTCAAGCAACATGGCGAAAGCAAACCCAACGACTACTATCGATGCAACCTCGACTTCCACAAAGCGGTGGCACGTGCCGCCAGCAACGACGTGCTCTACGGCGTCATAGCCAGCAATGCCTACAAGCTGCTTGCCTATTACCGCGCGCGCTATGCTTACAAGGGCAGCATTCCCACATCGGTTGCGGAACACCAGTTTATTGCCGCCGCCATAACAGACCGCGATGCCGAGAAAGCGGAAAGCCTGATGGCGAAACACGTGAACTTTGACAGCGTCACCGCCATGGACCTTGTGGCCATGCTCGACAGGCCAAACGCTTAACGCGGCAATTCGAGGAAACGCGCCATCCATTCAGCAAAATGGTGGCCCTGTGTCGGTTGTAATGCTTGCCTTATTGCTTTCGCGGCCAGTGGCTCACCGACATATCCTGCAATCTCGTGGGCGAGTGCTGTCATGAATTCTGCCGTCATTTCCGGGTGATATTGCGTGGTGAAGAACTGAGTGCCCATGCGGAATGATGCGGCGGGGCAGAACGCACTGCCACCCAACACGACAGCACCTTTCGGCAAAGTGGAGACCTGTTCATTGTGGGCGGCAAAAAGCGTCAGGCTTTCGGCGGCAGGGGACATCCAGCTTTCATTGGCTTCAAATTTGGTGTCCGCTGTGCCAAAGCCCCAGCCACCGGGATTGCGCGAGACTTCACCACCCATGGCCTTGGCAATGGCCTGATGGCCAAAGCAGCACCCAACCGTTGGCACCTCCGCGGCGGCGAGGGCAGGGATGAAAGCCATCAGTGTGTCGATCCATGGCAAAGCGTCATGGACTGAGGCCGGGCTTCCGGTGATCACGTAGCCGTCGCAGTTGCCGGGAGTGGCAGGAAAATGACCTTGTGTGACGTCATAAACCTGCATGGCCCAATCAGGCCGCACAGCTTGCAAAAGGCTTGTAAATTTCTCACCATCACGCGGGTGCTGCTGTGCAAAGGATGACACATCGGTGTTGGTCATCAGAATGCCAATTGTGCGCGCCATGTTGAACCTTGTGTATGCATAATTTGCTGGTGTGTATATTTAACATGTGCAACACTTTGCGACAAGGACCAAGCGGAGTTGCATTTCCATGACGATATGGACACCTGATGATGACGGCCACGCTGACCTGTCCAGCCACGATAGCTTTTCGCAAGGTGCGCCCCACAACACTTTCGCACGCCTCCGCCGTGAAGACCCCGTGTCTTGGACAGATTATCCCCAGGGCAAGGGTTATTGGTCGATCACTCGCCATGCAGATATTCTGGCCTTGAACCGGAATGTGGCTGTGTTCAGTTCTGCACAGGGCATTCGCATGGAAGACCAGACCCATGAGGAATATCTGGCGCGGCGCACCTTTCAGGAAACCGATCCACCGGAACACACGCGCCATCGCATGTTGCTGGCCAAGGCATTTTCAGGCCCGGTCGTGCAACAGTTCGACCAGCAAATCCGCGACCTGTGCAACAGTATTCTCGACAAGGCCTTGCAGGCCTGTGAATTTGATGCGGTGGAGTGCATAGCCCGCGAACTGCCCATGCGCGTGCTGGGCCAGATCCTGGGGTTGCCGGAACAAGATCTGGACTGGCTGGTCACGCGTGGCGACCAACTGATGGCCAATACCGATTCGGACTTCACCTCCCATGTCGTTGACCAAGTCGACACCGACGCCTATCGGCTGATGCCCTTCCGCTCGCCAGCGGGACTTGAGCTTTATGACTATGCTTCTCGCCTGATGGCAGATCGCGCGCGCAGCGGCGAAAGCCCCGGCATTCTGGGCTTGCTGTTGCAGCCCGCACAGGATGGCAGCGTGATGTCGCAACGCGAGTTCCAGAACTTTTTTTGTCTCGCCGTGGCGGCAGGAAATGACACCACACGCTATTCAATTGCCGCTGCCCTCCATGCCTTGACGCAGCAGCCTGAAATTTTGCCCCAGTTGCAAGACGGCGGACAGGGTGTTTGGGAAGGTGCGCCCGACGAATTCATTCGCTGGGCAAGCCCGGCCACATACTTCCGACGCACCGCTACGCAGGATTTCGAATTGCACGGCAAGACCATTCGCGCAGGTGACAAGGTGTTGCTGTGGTTTGTCTCCGGAAACCGGGATGAAACGGCATTTGAAGATCCGTTTCGGGTCAATGTAATGCGCAGTCATAATCGTCATCTGGCATTTGGTCAGGGCGGGCCACATGTCTGCCTTGGCATGTGGCTGGCGCGGCTGGAGGTGCGGGTATTGATGCAAACATTTGTTGAACGGGTGAAACGCATCGAGCAGATTGGCCCGCATGCATTTGTGCGCTCGAACTTTGTCGGCGGAATCAAACGACTGCCTGTGCGTGTGACGTTGAACTGAAATCAAAAAGGGGACAATCGGGAGATGGACAATCAGCGGCTTCGGCTTTTATTTTGTGATCACCTCAATCTGGCGCGGGGCAAATATCTGCCCGCTGACAAAATGGACGAAGATGGGTCAACGCGTCTGGCGCAGGCGCTGTTTGGTGTGCATTTTGACCGCGATCTGCTGCCAGCACCCGGTTCACGCATGTTGGAAGGTGCGCCGGATATGCTGGCTGTTTACAAGAAGTCGGACATTCGTCCGGGTTGGCAAGACAACACTCAGGTGGTTGTTGCGGATTTACAGCAAGCAGACGGAAGTGCGGTTCCAATGTGTGGGCGCAGCGCATTGAAAAAAGCCATCGCCGATTGGCAGGCACTGGGATTTTCGCCGAAGGTTGGCCTTGAAATGGAATGCTATGCTTTCACCCGTGAGGCTGACGGCACGTTCAAACCCTATGACACGCCGCAGTCCTACGTGTACTCCACTGGTCCCTTTGCCGACCCGCGCGGCTTTGTGGATGCGATCTGGAACCAGGCTGCAAAGTCGGGGTTCAAGCTTGAATCGGTGACAACGGAATACGACACTCCTCAGTTTGAATTCACACTGAAGTACGCTGATGCGCTGACTGCCGTTGATGACCATTTCCTGTTTCGCCTCATGGCGCGCGAAGTGGCATTGCAACACGGCATTGTTCTTACCTGTTTGCCCAAGCCTTTTGCCAACAAGGGTGGCAGCGGCACCCATGTGAATTTCTCGTTCAGCGATGCAAATGGCAACAACGCCGTGGGTGATCCGGGCGATGTGTTGGCGATGTCAACGCTGGCCAAAGGCTGTGTGGCGGGTTTGATGAAACACCACCGTGGCATGGCTGGACTGATCGCACCGATCACCAATTCCTATGCACGGCTTAAGCCTGCTACCATGTCGGGCTATTGGTGCAACTGGGGTGGCGACCACCGCGGCGTGACCACGCGCATCTCCACAGAGACTGGTGCGAAGGCGCGTATTGAACACCGGATGGGAGACGGTGCCGCCAACCCCTATGTTCTGGTGGCTACCGTGTTGCAGGCAGCGCGGCTTGGCTTCATCAATAAAGTGCCCTTGCCACCAGCCGAAACCGGAGACTGCTTCGAACATACATCCGCCACCACTGCCGCTCCAAACGATCTTGCAGAAGCCATGGACGAATTGGAAAAGGACAAAGCCCTAGCCGCCGCCGTGGGTCAGGTATTGGTGGATAATCATGTATTCATGAAACGGGCTGAGGTGGAAAAAACCAAGGGCCTCGAAGGCGATGCCCAACGCGATTACTACATCAACTATATTTGAGTGAAGTTTTTGACACGGCTTTTATTCTGCCGTTGGCAAGTCCGAAAATCTCGTCCATGCTTGCGACCTTGCCGCATAAAAATAAAAATCGGCAAAACAGACTCTTTGGAGGATCGTGGAATGGATACCGCATTGCTGTCGCGTTATGCAGCACCACTTCGCATGGCTTTGGAATTTGATGACTGGACCCACAGGCTGCAATCGGTGTGCGGTGAGTTTCATCCGCATCGGTATGAGAACCGCGCAGTGGTCACGGGCCATGTTGGCGTTTTGCAAGCGGGGGGGCTTGGCATAGCCCACGTTGCCAACGACCTCGGTGATGTGCGCCGCAGGGAGGAAGACATACGCCGCGACCATGGCGAAAACCTGTTTTTGCTGATCCAGCTGGAAGGCAGCTGTGGCATTGAACAGCGCGGCCACCAGGAACACATCACACCGGGAGACTGCATTCTGGTGGATTCAACGCGCCCCTCGGCATTTCATTTTGGCTGACGTTACTCCAACCATATCTCCGTGCATCTGCCGCGCCAGATTTTATTTACAAAGTCCACCCAGGGTCTGGATGTGTCACGCCGCCTCGCATCTACAGATCCCATGTCGGTCATGCTGGGCTCGCTGGTGGCTAAACTCATCGAAGTTGATGCCGCTGACAAGCGTGCACCACATTTGCAACAGCTGTTGTTTGATGCGACGCGACAAGCCTTCGCCACGCAGGAGGAAATCGAAATTCTGCCGCGTGCCGAAAGCTCGGGTGCGCGGCTGGAAATCGTGCAAATACTGATTGATCGGCACCTGACAGACGAAGAATTGACACCGCGCTGGCTGGCGGCCAAGTTGGGCGTGTCGTTACGCACCTTGCAGGATGACTTCAGCGATGCCGGCACAACGCCGACCTCTCTCATTCGCACGCGGCGGCTGCACCTCGCGCGGGAGCAACTGCTGCAGCAACGCCACAACCGCAATAAGCCGAATATTGCCGAAGTGGCCTATGCCTCAGGTTTCAACGATATTTCCTACTTCAACCGTTGCTTCCGGGAAGCCTTTCACTGTGCGCCAAAAGACGTGCTTGGTGGTGGGGAGCATTGACCGCTTGCGTTTTTCTCCAAGCACCGCTGCGCTGCTGTCCAAGATTTGAGACCGTAAAACTGGTTTGATCTCCCTCAATAAGTGCCACGCAGATGGCTGACATGGGAGAAGATGATGAAGCCGAATGCTGCCGCTGACTTTGCACTGATCATTGATGGCAAGCGCGTCAAAACAACGTCGTCCGTGCCAGTGCTTAATCCGTCAACCGGAGCGGTTGTTGGCAAGATGCCGCTTGCGACGGCCAAACATGTGAATGCTGCAGTGGCCGCTGCAAAAAAGGCCTTCGCAACCTGGAGAAACGTGCCCGATGCCGAAAGGGCTTCGGCCTGCATGGCGATTGCTGCAAAGATTGAAGAGAACTCCGAAGCGCTTGCCACGCTTCTGACGCTGGAACAGGGCAAGCCATTGGGTGGTCTGGGTTCGCGCTTTGAAATGGGTGGCGCCATGGCCTGGACGCGTCACACGGCTGGCCTGACCCTTCCTATGGAAGTGCTGCAGGATACGCCGGAAGGCCGCGTGGAGATGCACCGCAAACCCATCGGTGTCGTTGTCTCCGTCACACCCTGGAACTGGCCTGTGATGATTGCATGCTGGCACATCATTCCTGCAATCCGCACTGGCAACACAGTTGTGATCAAACCGTCGCCCAATACACCGCTCAGCACATTGCGTTTGGTTGAATTGATGAACGAGGTGTTGCCGCCGGGAGTGGTCAACTGCGTGACCTGTGATAACAGTTCCGCAGCGGCGCTAACCAAGCACAAGGACGTTGCAAAGATCACGTTTACTGGCTCAAGCGCAACGGGTCGAAAGATCATGGAAGGAGCGTCCGCCACCCTCAAACGCCTCACGCTTGAATTGGGTGGCAACGACGCCGGTATTGTTCTGCCCGATGCGGACCCGAAAGCCATCGCCGAAGGATTGTTCTGGGGTGCCTTTATCAACAATGGGCAAACCTGTGCGGCTCTCAAGCGGCTTTATGTGCATGACGACATCTACGATCAGGTGTGTGCTGCGCTGGTGGACTACGGCCGTAACATACCCGTTGGTGACGGGCTTGATGCAGGCTCTGTGCTCGGTCCCATCCAGAATGAAATGCAGTTCAAAAAAGTCAAATCCCTGGTTGATGATGCCAAGCGTAAAGGTGGCCAGGTGTTGCTGGGCGGCAAGCCGACTGGCGGCAAAGGCTTTTTCTACCCCATCACTATTGTGGCCAATGTGGACAATGGCATCAGGCTGGTGGACGAAGAACAGTTTGGTCCAGCATTACCCGTGATCCGCTACAAAAAATTGGAAGACGCCATTGCCAAGGCTAACGACAGTCCGGTGGGGCTTGGGGGCTCTGTCTGGAGTGCAGATGTTGTGAAGGCTGCTGCCATTGCCAGCAGACTGGAATGCGGCACGGTGTGGATCAACAAGCATGGTGCCATTCAACCCAACGCGCCCTTTGGCGGCGTCAAACAATCTGGCTTTGGTATTGAATTTGGCGAAGAGGGCTTGAAAGAATTCACCACCGTGCAAACAATGATCAGCTGACAGGCACGGGAACGCGATCATGGCAGAGTTTGACTATGTCATAGTGGGTGGCGGGTCAGCAGGATGTACGGTCGCTTCTCGTCTTTCAGAAGCTGCGCAAAACCGGGTGTTGCTGATTGAAAGTGGAGGCCGCGACACGGACCCCTTCATTCACATCCCCGCCACCTTTTTCAAGGTTTTGCAAAAGGGCAAGGATGCGCAGGTCTATATGGGCGAAGCGGACAACGGACTGAATGGCCGCCCGACAATCGTGCCGCAGGGCCATGTTCTGGGTGGGGGCAGTTCAGTCAATGCCATGATCTACATTCGCGGCCAACGCCAGGATTACGACCAATGGGCGCAAATGGGGTGCCGCAACTGGAGCTATGACAAGGTGCTTGAAGCCTTCACCAGCATCGAGGGAAACCAGGACTTGTCAGGCCCCTATCATGGGGCCGATGGTCCATTGAAAGTGTCAAACCCTCGGCATCGCCACCCCCTGAGCCGCGCCTTCGTTGCAGCCGCAGCCGAAGCCGGTTTGAAGCTGACCAATGATTTCAATGGTGAGAAGCAGGAAGGCTTTGGCTTCTACCAGTCCACCACATTCAAGGGCCGCCGCTGGAGTGCGGCGCAAGCCTTCATCCGTGCCGCTGAAAAGCGCCCGAACTTTTCCCTGCGCGCGAATACACGCGTTGCGCGGATTGTGTTCGACGGCAAAAAAGCAACAGGCGTCGAGCTGGAGACGGGCGAGGTTCTCTCGGCCAACAAAGAAATTATCCTCTGCGCGGGCGCTCTTGCCACACCGAAACTGTTGCAACTGTCCGGTCTGGGCAATGCCAGCGATCTCAAAGCTCTCGGCATTTCGCCTGTTGCTGATTTGCCGGGTGTCGGGGAAAATTATCAGGACCATCTGGAAGCAACTGTGCAACTGGAAGTGAAAGATCCCGTCTCCCTGCTCGGGCAGGACAAGGGGCTGAGGGGTGCAGCCCACATGGCACGCTACATGCTGTCCCGTTCAGGGTTATTGTCGTCCAACGTGGTGGAATCGGGTGGCTTTGTCGACACGGCTGGCACTGGTCTGCCGGATGTGCAATTTCATGTGCTGCCAACTTTCATTGGTTTTGCCGACCGCAAGGAAGAGCCGGGCCACGGCATGGCAATCGGGCCGTGTTTCCTGCGCCCCCAGTCACGCGGCACGGTAAAGCTGCGTTCTGCCAATCCCAAAGACCCGGCCTTGTTCAATGCCAATTCCCTGTCGGTTCCGGCGGATCTGGAAACCCTGGTGCGGGGCGTGGAATTGGCTATCCGCATTTCCGAGCAGCCTGCGCTCAAATCAATCACTGTGCGGCGAGCCTTACCCAGGCCGGGTATTGAAAAAGACGCAGAAGCTTTGCGTGACTATGTGCGCAGCGTGGCGAAAACTGTGTTTCATCCCGCTGGTACAGCCAGGATGGGACGCTCCGATGACAAGATGGCCGTGGTGAC
>JANPCL010000213.1:0-8260 GCA_031430915.1 Hyphomicrobiales bacterium | reverse complement strand
GCAAGGGCTCGCACCTCAGCATGAGGGGTTCACAAAACCCTCACGCTGAGGTGCGAGCCCTTGCGAGCCTCGAAGTGCCTCTCAGCCCAAAACCGGTACCTGTGGTGCTGCGGTCAGCGGCAGTTTGCCTTGCAGGCGAGGGTCGTCGTGAACTTCTACCATGCGGGCGTAGGGGGTGAAGCCGGAGCGCAGGTAGAAGGGCAGGGCCGCGGGGTGGTCCAGGGTACAGGTGTGCAGCCACAACCGCTCGGTGGGTTTGGCGAAGGCGCGGCGGATGGCTTCGTCCATCAGCATGCGGCCCAAGCCGGAGCCTACGGCGTCTGGCACCAGGCCGAAAAAGGCGAGTTCACAGTTGACGGTATCCTCGAAGTTCAATTCAAGCAGGCCCAGCATCTGGTCGCCGCGTTTGAAGACATAAGAGTCTATTGCCTGATTGGCGAGGACGGATTGCAGTTTTTCATCGGGCATGAGCAGGCGCGAGAACCACAGCAGGTTTTGCCCGACAGCCTTGAAGTGGGCGCGATAGTCTGCCGTTGGCATGTCGCCTACGGGGACGAGGGAGAGGTCTGGTGCGAAGGGGGTGAGCTTCCGGTCCGGCACGGCCTTCATCTCGAGGTAAGTTGCGATGTTGGCGAGTTTTCCGGGGGGCAGGTCGTAATAGCCGTTGGGCAGGTCAAGTGTTGGCATGAGGTCTCAAATGTTTTGATGGAATCCAGACGAAGCCATCATCGTCCAAAATCATGCATTCGCGCAAGCCGTGGGGTTTGTCGAGGGCTCCTGCCAGAACGGTATAGCCTGCTTCACGGGCGCGGGCTTCGGCGGCGTCGGGGTCGGTGTGGTAACAGCGAAGCTCAATGCCCACACCGCGTGTCGCATCGGATATGAGGGTGGTGTGGAGTTCGTTGCCGCGATAGCTGTCGTTGATGTGGAACATGAAGTGCTGGCCAGAGAGTGTCATGGCGGCGAAGACGTCGGTTCGGAAAAATACTTCGGCTTGAATCACTTGCTTGGTAAAGTGAATGGCTTTTTCCAGATCGTTGACGATCAGGTTGAACCCGATCCCTTTGAGGGAACGACCATAATCGGCTCCGGACATCTTGGGTTTTGCGTGATCTGCTTCAGACATTGAATCAGATAGTCAGGGAAAGTCGTTGTTGTCCAGTCCGGTTGACGTCAAGTCAGGTATTCCACCCTCTCGGTCGTGGCGTTTTCGTTCCAGGTGATGCGGCAGCCATTCAGGGCGCGTTCGAGTGAGGCGTGGTTATGTCGTAACGCCAGCAGGAAGAGCGCAGCGGCGTCGTGGCCATGGGTTTCGGGTTCGTCGTCTTCCGCGATATCATGGGCCAATTGCCATGACAGTGCGGCCACTTTCTGGGCGGGCAGTTTTTCGGTGCTGGTCCAGCTCTGGCGCAGATCGCGGATTGGAAGTTCAAGCAGCAGTGAGTCCGCCACCCGCAATGGCACGTTGCCGCGCTTGCGGATTTCATCGGCCAGACCGCTGGTATCGAGCGGCGGGCAACTCAAACTGACACGGCCAAGACTTCGGGCATGCGACATGGCAGGCCTCCTACGCGACTGACTAACGATGAGCCAGTGTGCGCTTCGGCAGTTGCAATACTGTTAACGGGAAAAGGTTTGCTTCGAATCAAATCTCCAGATTTGTCATTGCCGAATTTGTTTCACTGCTGTCGGGGTAAGTGCTGGTGTGATTCAGACTGTGGCAGAGCCATCAAAATTGTCATTACAGGACTTGTTCCGGTAATCCATGGTTCAACTGGAGTGGAGTTTTCCCGATGAATCACGCTTGCTGAACCATGGATTGCCGCAACAAGTGCGGCAATGACAATGCTGAAGGTGGTCACCTCAAATTGTCGCTTGAGGGAAAAGTCTGACGATGACAAACTTCAGGGGGGTCACTATTTCGTCAAAAGCTAAACTTTCATGCGGGCAAATGGCAAACGGCTTCCACGTTGTTGCCATCGAGGTCGATGACGAAGCCGCCGTAGTAGTGTTCATGATAGTGGGGTCGAAGTCCGGGCTTGCCATTGTCTGTTGCACCAGCGGCCATGGCGGCGGCATGGAAGGCGTCGACTGCTTCCCGACTTTTGGCGGCGAAGGCGATGTGGATGTGCTGGTTGGTGTGGGTGCCATCGCTGATCCAGAATTGGGGCTGCTCTGCGCCAAAACCGCAGACGCCGCGTCCGCCCGTATGTTCCCTCGGAACTTCCATCAGCATTTTCGAACCCAGAGGGGCAAGAGCCTTTTCGTAGAAGGCTTTGGCTGTGGCGTAGTCTTTTACGGGAATTCCAAAATGGTCAATCATGGGCGGTGCTCCTTCGTTTCCAGTCGCGCTGGTAGTCAGCGAGTTCAATGGTTGAAGGTGCAATATTGCGCATGTCGATGTCAGCTTGTGTCAGCAGTCCTGCTGGCATCAGCGCAAGGCATGCCGCACCCGTTGCAGTGCCGTCCCGGAGGTGTGAAGAGTAGACGGATTGGTGGGGTCGCAAGGTTGCCAGAAGTTGCAGAAACACCTGGTTTTGCGAGAATGGGCCGTCAACGATGATGGCGTGATCTGAATGGAGAGCGTCCAGTGATTCAGACATCATCAGGGCGCAGTAAAGCGAAGCGAGTGAGGTGCGTGCTTCATCGGAGTCGGGCAGTGGACCTATGATCTTTCCCTTGCCTCCGGTGACTGGAATGGGTCCGCCTGAATGCGTGAATGATGGCAGAGCCATGGCTCCCGTGCGGACGAGTTCGGCTGCGGCGGCAAGAGTTGCCTTGGAACCATCGGCACCTTCAGCGATGATTTCAAATTCCTTGCCACCGAAAAAACGCGAGCAGGCGACGGTGCGGCCAAATACATCCTTGTTGGCGACGATATCTTTGGCGTGATCAAGTTGCATCATATCTGCGTCTGTATCAAAGCTGATGATCCACGTGCCTGTGGAGAGAAGTGTGAAGTGGTCTTGCCCACCTGCGAGATAGCGCAGGTAGTTGGCGTTCGAATCATGCACGCCAGCGAGGATTTGTCCCCGCCCGTTGAGTTTGGAGGTGAAGGTGCCCACGACGTCCCAGGCCTTGGCTTCTGGCGCATAGAGTTTGTCCCAGCCTTGGGTCCGGCTGATTGAAGAGGGGGTGCCGTCGCGCATATCGACAAGGTGGGATTGGCAGGACATGGAGGAGACTTCGGTGACGGCACGACCGCCCAATCCAAAGGCAATATATTGCATGAGGGGCAGAATGGTTTTGGTTTGGGCGAAGGCATCCGGCAGAATGGTTTGCTGCCAATACAGCTGCACTGAATGAAGAAGTGCCATGGGCAGCAGTGGTGAATAGCTCTCGGTAAAATCCGGCATCAATTCTTTGTAGCCTGCCAAAACTGCTGCAGGGGGCTCTGACATATAATCCATCGGGGGCACGGCGAGTGTTCCATCGGCTTTCAAGCTGATGATGCAAGCTCCGTGGGCTGATGGCACAATCGCGTCGATGGGAATGATGCTGTCGAGTTCAACTATGGCTTTCGCCGCAAAATCCAACATTGGCCCTACGTCGATCTCCCGATAGTGTTTGCCTTCATGGTGCGGACTGGCGATCTTGCGTTCCGCCAAGACATTCAGTGCGGCGTCGTAGAGTATGACTTTGGTGTTGGTGAAGCCGACGTCGACGACGGCAATGCCGCGGGGCGGTGATTGATCTTGAGCGTTTAGCATTGGTGTTCCGCATAGAGCATATGGCTATTATTCATGGCCCGCCCACTGGACGCAATGGCTTTTCCACTGTTACAGCTTGCAGCATCAGTCACACCGGAGACATGCATATGAGCAAGATGAAATACCACGACCAGCGCAAAGCCGTGATCAAGATATGTTTGGCGATGAATGAAGAGGGCATCAACCAGGGCACGTCCGGCAATGTGAGTGTGCGCACGGATGAGGGGTTTCTGATTACAGCGTCGGGCATTCCCTACAAGAAAATGAAGCCCGAGCATATTGTCGAGATGGATCTGGAAGGTGGTTACCGGGGTGAGTATTTCCCGTCCACCGAATGGCGCATGCATATGGATATTTTCAAGGCACGGCCAGAAGCGCAGGCGATTGTGCATGTGCATTCGACCTATGCCACGGCTATTGCCTGTTTGCGGAAGGATATTCCGCCGTTTCATTATATGATCGGCATTGCGGGTGGGTCGACGCTTCGCGTGTCTGATTATGCGGAGTTTGGCACGCAGGCGCTTTCGGACACCATGCTGAAGGCGATGGAGGGGCGCTCTGGCTGTCTGCTCGCCAATCATGGACAGATTTGTTTTGGCGATGATCTTGATCAGGCCTTGTGGCGGGCGGGTGAAATCGAGGCACTGTCGCATCAATATTGGGCGGCGCTGCTGGCGGGAAAGCCTGTCATTCTGGGCGATGGCGAAATGTCGACGGTGCTGAAACGGTTTGGTTCCTATGGCAAGCAGGCGGCGGATTTGAAGGGGCAGGATATATCGACACTGGCGGTGCATGCGCCTGTGCGGCGGGATGGGGAATTGCCGTCGCTGGCGGAGGCCAAGGTTTCGAAGAAGAAGAAGAAATAGGGTCGCTGGCACCACCCCTGATGTTGCAGTGCACGACAAGTTTTTCGAAGTTGATTGACAGATTGCGATATCCGAATCTATCGTGCCGGAACACTTGTAACTTGAGATGAACAAAAGTTCACGGACTTCACAAGTGCATTGGGAGGATCGGTTTGGATCAGTTGACGGCTCTATGAGTATTGCCATTGAGCGTAAGCTTGGGGAGCGTAAGCCTTGGTTGCCGCGCTGGTTTACCAGTGAGGCCCCGTTGCCTTGGCTGTTGCCTGCTTCGGCCCTGATGGTGGTGTTCGGAATCTATCCGCTGTTTGAAGCCATTCTCACGTCGCTCTACAAGAAGAACGCTGCAACGCGGAAGCTGGTGTTTGATCCGCTGTTCAACTGGAACAAGGTGTTTCACGATTCCCGCATGTGGGATGCTCTGTTGCACACGCTGATGTACACAGGGATAGCATTGCTGTTTCAACTGGTGCTTGGCATGCTGATCGCGCTGTTGCTGGATTCCGACCGCAAAGGTTATGGCGTAATGCGCGCCATGATGACCTTGCCGCTGGTCATTCCCCCTGCTGTGACCGCCATGATGTTTCTGCTGATGCTGAATGGCTCGTTTGGCGTGCTGGCGAAGGGGCTGATGGCCATGGGCATATTGACGCCAGGCTACAGCATGCTGGGCAATCCCGGAACTGCATTTGCGGGCGTTTTGTTGGCGGAGATCTGGCAATGGACGCCGTTCATGGTGCTGATCATGCTGGCTGGACTTCGCTCGTTGCCGAAGGAACCATTTGAGGCTGCGGCCATTGATGGGGCGACACCAGTGCAGGCGTTTTTCAAACTCACTTTGCCCATGATGTCGAAGGTGATTGCCATTGCCGTTTTGATCCGCGGTGTCGATCTGATGCGGGCCTTTGATTATGTGAAGGTGATGACGGATTCGGGGCCGGGAACGGCGACTGAAACCATGACCAGCTATGCGGGCCGGATTTATTTTGGCAATGCTGACTTTCCCTATGCCTCCACCATTTCATTGTTGACGCTGATTTTGGTGATTGTGCTGTCGACGGCGTTCATGCGCATTTTCAAGGTGAAACTCTGATGGAAATGTCGCGGCCCTGGCAAATCTTGCGTGACATCGTGGCGGTGTTTGTCACGGGCCTCTTCATGTTTCCGATTTTCTGGTGGGCCCTCACCTCGATCAAGCCGATATCCGCCGTGTTCGACAAGGACAAGATTGTCTGGTTCAATTTTGTGCCAACGCTGATCAATTATGCGGTGACGCTGTTTGGGCGGTCGCGCTCGCAATTGGCGATTGATGACGGCCTTGGCATGGGCGTTGCGGGGGCGGAAGCCTATGACTCACGCACATCCATACTGGATTCGATTGTGGTTTCCATTGGTGCCACCACGTTGACGATGATTGCCGCAATCTTCGCGGCTTATGCTCTGTCCCGCATGCGCTTTACAGGGCGCGACGCGTTTCTGAATTGGGTTCTGGGACAACGCTTTATGCCGCCCATTGCCATTATTTTTCCGCTGGTCATTACCTATAAATGGGCGGGCATGCGCGACACCGACAATTATTACATGGGTTGGCTCGGCCTGATGCTGATCTATGCGCTCATGAATTTGCCAATCGCCGTGTTGTTGCTGAAATCGTTTTTCGATGATGTGCCGCATGACATTGACCAAGCGGCCATGATTGACGGTGCAACACGCTGGCAAAGTTTCACCAAGGTGGTTTTGCCCATGGTGAAGGGCGGTGTGGCTGCGGCAGCGGTCCTGTGTTTCGTATTTTCATGGACTGAGTTTCTGTTGTCACTCTTCCTCACGTCGGACATCCGCACGGTGCCCGTCAAGATTCAAACTTTTGTCACTTCCACCGGCAATGAATGGGGCTTCATCACGGCGCTGGGTACAGCGTCGGTGATCCCCGGGTTCATTTTCATCTTGCTGGTGCAACGCCATCTGGTCCGCGGCCTCACTCTTGGATCCCTGAAAGAGTGAAGCCGTTCAGACGAGACACTAGAAACTCAACAACCCTTGGGAGGAAACCAAAATGAGTTTTACTGAACACGACAAGAAGACGTTTCTGATCGACGCTGCCAACGACTTTACGGCACGCAAGATCTCGAAGCGTTCCTTCATCAAGAAGGCATCGCTGGCTGGCGTGGGCTTCTCGGCCTTCAACCTTGGTCTGCTCGGCAACATCCGCAAAGACCGCGGCCTGATTGGCACACCTGCTTTCGCAGAAGATACTGGCGATCCAGCCGTCAATGCCTGGCTCAAGGAAGTTGGTTCCAAGTTCAAGGGCACAAAAATCCGCTATACCTCGGAAGCCA
This sequence comes from Hyphomicrobiales bacterium, assembly GCA_031430915.1. Lineage (GTDB taxonomy): Bacteria > Pseudomonadota > Alphaproteobacteria > Rhizobiales > Aestuariivirgaceae > Aestuariivirga. Next base: position 1,351 of record JANPCL010000213.1, on the reverse strand, counting down.
CACCACCAACCGTGGTACTCGACAAGCTGAAGGGCGAATTCACTGCTCTCACAGGCATTGAAGTTGAAATCGAAATTGTTCCGCTGGAACAAGTTCTCGCCAAGGCCACGCAGGACGTGCAGGGCCAATTGGGTTCCTATGACATTTATTATCTCGACCAGTCATGGGTTGCCACGTTCTCACAAGATACGGTTGATCCGATTGCCTATTACAAGGACAAGCCAGAGCTGGCATTGCCCGGCATGGATTGGGACGACTTCTCCAAGACCCTCGTGAATGGTCTTGCGCTCTATGAAGGCAAGTGGGCGGGCATTCCGTTCGACATTCCGATCATGACCACGATGTACCGCAAGGATATTCTGGACAAGTACAAGATCGCTCCGCCAAACACGACGGATGAATTCCTTGCCGCAGTCAAAATGATCACCGAAGGCGAAAAAGCCAACGGCATGTTCGGCACGGGTCTGCAAGCCAAGTCTGGTCATTATTCTTTGAATTGCGACTGGACCCAGGTTGTCTGGAATGAAGGTGGTACCATCTTCGGAAAAGACAAGAAGTTTGCTGGCAACAATGAAGCCGGTGTGAAGGGCCTCAAGTTCTATCAGGAACTGCTGAAGAACTCGCCGCCAGAATCGACCAACTCGACATGGGATGGTCAATGGCAGATGGGTGCTTCGGGCCAGATCGCGCTCGTCAATTCCTGGGATGAATTCTTCCCCGGTTGGGATGGTGCGGACTCCAAGGTCAAGGGCCTGTGGGAAGCCAAGCGGCCAATCCGCGGCATGGTGCCTTATGCCACCACGGCTGACGCAGGCTTTGGTGAAATTCCGGGTGCGGCGCATCAGGGTGGTTCGATCCTCGGTCTTTCGAAGTACTCGAAGAACATCGATGCAGCCTGGATTTTCATGCAATGGGCTTGTTCGAAGGATATCATGACACGTTGCACCTTGGGCGGCGGTTTTGCCCCAATGCGTCTGTCATCCTTCGCCGATCCACGCGTGAAGGCCAAGGAAGTTGTCGGACCCGGCACAACGCGCCACTTGCCCGTTGTGAAGGAAATCATCGACAACGACATGGCGTCTGAACCCGATATGCCGCTGTGGGCTGGTTTCTCCAACAACGAAATTCCTGTGAACCTCGGCAAGTTGCTGACGGGCCAGGATTTCGGTGGTGACGCCAAGGCCTGCATGGACACCATTGCTGCATCGATTGATGCGGCTGTGACGGAAGCTGGTTTGGGCTGATACGGAACTCGCGTTCCCTCATCCGCCCTTCGGGCACCTTCTCCCGCTGGAAGAAGCGGGAGAAGGCTGATCGTTGTGGCCTTCTCCCGCGCTTCTTCGCGGGAGAA